>JAYVJL010000116.1:0-4949 GCA_043769295.1 Polaromonas sp.
ATCAAGGCACTGGCCAAGTTAAGTGAGGTCAAGGTGTTTGATGACGAGGCAGCTTGGGCTGTAGCGGCTCAGGCCGCACCCGTGGCGGTGGTGGGTGACGCAAAAATTTGCCTGCACATGGAAGTTGATGTCACGGCAGAAAAGTTGCGCCTGGGTAAAGAAATTACGCGCCTTGATGCTGAGCTCGTCAAAGTCAACGCAAAGCTGATGAACGAAGCGTTTGTCAGCAAAGTACCACCCGCGGTGCTGGCGCAAGAGCAAAAACGTCTGGCCGAATTTACGGCGACGCTGGAAAAATTGAACGCGCAACGGGTGCGGTTGAATTAAACAAACTCGGGAATGTATGGCACTGATTGGCGCGCTTGTCTGACTATTGCAGCGCAGCAGCTTTACGAGAATTTGAATATTTGAGCTATAAAACCCATGAAAAAAGTCACATCTGTAAACAAGGCCGTCTTTCCGGTGGCGGGGTTGGGTACGCGCTTTTTGCCTGCAACCAAAGCGCAGCCAAAAGAGATGTTGCCAGTGGTCGACAAGCCGTTGATTCAATACGCAGTAGAAGAAGCCTATGCCGCCGGCATTCGGCACATGATATTTGTGACCGGCCGCAACAAGCGCGCCATTGAAGATCACTTTGACACCGCTTACGAGCTGGAAAACGAGTTGGACGTTGCCGGCAAACACGATTTGCTGGCGCTGGTGCGGTCCATTCAGGCCAGCGACATGGATTTTTCTTATGTTCGGCAGCCCCGTTCACTGGGTTTGGGCCATGCCGTGCTGTGCGCTGAGCACTTGGTGGGCGACGAGCCGTTTGCGGTACTTTTGGCGGATGACCTGATGACCGGCCCACCAGGCGGTCAGGCGGTCTTGGCGCAAATGGCCGAGCAATTTAAAACACTGCAGCAGTCGATCCTGGCTGTGCAAGAAGTGCCTTTGGATCAAACCCGCCGCTACGGTATTGTCGCCGGGCAAAAATCAGGCGAACGCTTGATGAAGGTAAGCGCCATGGTCGAAAAACCAGCCCCCGAAGCTGCCCCATCACGCATGGCGGTTGCCGGTCGGTACATTTTGACGCCAGCTGTGTTCCAGCACATTCGTCGCCAAAAAGCGGGCGTAGGCGGCGAGCTGCAACTGACCGATGGCATTGCCAGCCTGTTGGACGAAGAGTCCGTTCACGCTTATCAATACACCGGCAAGCGCTACGATTGTGGGAGCAAGGAAGGCTTTTTGGAGGCCACTGTCGAGCTTGCCTTGCAGCACCCCGAGGTGGGTGCGCGATTCAGGCAATATTTGAAAAATCTGCGCCTGGACTGAATTGATGTCGTGCCTAGCGGCGTTTCATAACGTGAATAAAGTCGCTGCCCACGGTTTGCTGCTCAACCAGATCATTGCCGGTTTGTCTGGCAAAAGCCTGAAAGTCACGCACCGAACCGGCGTCGGTTGACATCACCTTCAGTACCTGACCACTGGTCATGTCGGCCAATGCTTTTTTGGCCTTCAAGATCGGCAGTGGGCAATTTAAACCGCGGGTGTCGAGTTCTTTGTCGATGTTCATAAATATCCTTGAATTGTGTTGATTTTAAGGTTTTTGCCATTCAATAAATTGTGGCGTGTAACCGCGTGACTTAAGCCAGTCTGCCAGCGCATAACCCGTACCCGCTGGCCAGCACAGCACATCACCTGGCGCATACAGTTTGTATTCCACCAGCTCCGGCGACAACACCACGTTGCCCGTACACACCGCATGGTAAGCAATGATGATCTGGTTCATGCGTTGAAAGTCATACACGCCAATCAAGTCGAGCGACGTGGTGTCCAGGCTGGTTTCTTCCTTGATTTCACGCTCAATACCGCCCTGCGGCGTTTCGCCCGCTTCCATAAATCCGGTAATCAGCGCAAACATGCGGCCCGACCAGGCCGCATTGCGCGCCAGCAAAATCTGGCCGTTATATTCAACCACTGCAGCCAGGACAGGCGTTGGGTTGTTCCAGTGGGTGTAGCCGCAAGCCGGGCAGCGCAACCGCGTTTTTTCACCGCCGTCTTCGAGCTGAACCGCCAGGTCTAACGGCGTGGCGCACTGGGGGCAGAATTTAAAGATGTTGGACATGGCAGGACAAAATGAGCATTGCTATTATTTAAGGAGCTTCTTGCCCAGGTTTTTAATGGGCTTTAAGCGTATTTGATGCCTGACGATATTCTTTTAAGCCAAATTTGTACTCAACTCAGGCGGGAAACACACCAGTCGACAAATACCGGTCGCCGCGGTCGCAAACAATGAACACAATCACGGCATCGCGGGCGGTTTTGGCGATTTGCTGGGCCACCCAGCATGCACCGGCTGCGGAGATGCCCGCAAAAATGCCTTCTTCCCGCGCCATCCGGCGACACATGTCTTCGGCATTCAGCTGACTGACTTCCACCAGCTGATCAACAAAACTGGCATCATAAATTTTGGGCAGGTAGGCCTGTGGCCACTTGCGAATACCGGGGATACGCGAGCCTTCACTGGGCTGGGCACCAACGATCTGGATGGCCGGGTTTTGCTCCTTTAGATAGCGCGACACGCCGGTAATCGTGCCCGTGGTGCCCATCGCGCTGACAAAATGCGTCACGCGGCCCAGCGTGTCGGCCCATATTTCAGGGCCGGTGGTGGCGTAATGCGCCTGCGGGTTGTCCATGTTGGCGAACTGGTCCAGCACGCGGCCTTTGCCTTCAGACTGCATACGTTCGGCCAGGTCACGGGCGCTTTCCATGCCGCCGCTTTTGGGGGTTAACAGCAGCTCGGCGCCAAAAGCTTTCATGGTTTGCGCCCGCTCAATCGACAAGTCCTCGGGCATGATCAAAATCATGCGGTACCCCTTGATGGCGGCAGCCATTGCCAGCGCTATGCCGGTGTTGCCCGATGTCGCTTCAATCAACGTGTCACCGGGCTTGATGTCACCGCGCTGCTCGGCGCGCTTGATCATCGCCATGGCGGGGCGGTCCTTGACCGACCCTGCGGGATTGTTTCCCTCAAGCTTGCCCAAAATTACATTGCCGCGCGTTGCGTTGTCATCAGCACCGATGCGCTGCAGTCGCACCAATGGCGTTTTGCCAATGGCGTCCTCTAGGGTCGGAAAATCACGATTGGAGATGGTCATACCCGCTACTGTGCCATAATTGCAGGTTGCACAAAGCGTCGCCCGGGTGGTGGAATTGGTAGACGCACGGGACTCAAAATCCCGCGCCGCGAGGCGTGCCGGTTCGATTCCGGCCCCGGGCACCATGACGCAGTTCTGCAAGGCGATTTGCCGCACATCAACCCGCATGTCTTTTGATGCATGGCGGGTTTTTTGTTGTTCGGGCTTTAGATTCCAATTTAAATATCGCCAGCTTTTTGGGCATCGCAGCAAATCCACAGGGCGGGCTAATGCTCCTCGATTTTCGATTTTCGATTTTTGAGTTGAGGTTCAGCAAACCGGCAAAACGCTGTCACAGCTGCGTCCAGCGCGCACAACAGTTGTTTCAACTTCAAATCTGCGAAAAATAAATAGGTGGTAAGTCATTAACACTAAATGTAAGTAAAATCCTGTCGTGTTTACATGTGTTGAAAAGAACCTATGACTGTTGCTGAATTTAAAACCTTGGTGTTTTCGCGTTTTGTCCTGATCACGGTGTTTATCTTCACCGCTGTAGGCGCAGCCGTGTCATACGGGATGATGGTCTCTTTCAAGTCGCGCTCGATCATCTCGTTTGGCAGCAATATCTCTGAGTTCCGAATCTTGCAGGAGCAAGTCAACAGCATGCACGTTTTTGACCGTTACATTCGCGACGATAAAGTGCTCGAAGTGGGCGGCGCTGCAGTTCGAGGCGACATCGTGACTGCAGGAAACTGGATTGATCCGATTTACAGACTCAATAAAAAAGATGCAAAAGAGCTTATTGGTGTTAAAGACTCGGCTCGACTTTCGGATCTGGTGGGTTACGAAATAAGTTCTTCGTCTTCTAGTCCTGAAGCCGCCCGTGAAAATGTCAAATTTCTTGTGAATTATGTTTTCGATGCCAATTTGAAAATACAGATTGACAACTATATTTCTGACACATTGGGGGCTAAAAAGCTGCTGCTAACTGCTGCACTTCTGGAGCGCGATACCGAAGCCTACAACCTGTCCCTTTTAGACAACCGTTTGAATGATCTCAAACGTCTTTCTGTGTCCTACCCCACACCGACCAACACCACAGATCGACAAATTTTGAGCATCGAGAAAAACGGCGAACGCTACATGCCTTTGCCGATGCAAATGATCGCCGTAGAACGAGAGCGTTTTGACATCAATGAGAAACTGGGGAGAACTCAAAGACAGGTCGAAGGGCTTCCCATGGAGGAAGCCATGCTTGTAGAGCATGGGAAGATTGCACAGAACATCAACGGCGGCAAAGCACTGGCCGAGGCTTTGATCCAGGACATCCAAGCGCGCGTACCCAAAGCCAAAAAAGGTTATGAAACAGTCGCCATGCTGGGTTATCAAGATAAATATTCGTCCATGGTTACCAGCGCTTTTTCACCCAGTCGGTTCATCGTTGCGCCCACGCTCCCGGTCACGCCTGCAAAATCCCCGTTAAAAATCACTTTCTTATTTGCTGCGTTGGGTCTGTTTCTAGCGCTTTTATGGCAGTTCAAGGGATTGATCAGGCTGTTGATCAGTGACGTTGGCGGTAACGAGGCTTCTAACAGCGCCAATGAATATTTAACTGAGAAAAAAGGGTTACGCCGTGCATAAAAATAAACTATTTCGGCTTTCCTTGGTTAGCTCATTAGCCGCAGCAGCGATGGTGCTTTTGGGTGTTCCATCAACGGCCAGCGCCGTAACGATCGCAACGCAATGGAATTATGAAATCTCGGTCATCTCCGGGGCGCCAACGCCTGATGCAGCGGCCAAACTGATTGTTGGCGCCGCCAGTTTGCTGGG
>JAYVJL010000117.1:0-40616 GCA_043769295.1 Polaromonas sp.
GTATTGGTTTAGATGGGGTGCTTAGCTCAGTTGGTAGAGCGGCGCCTTTACACGGCGTAGGTCGGCGGTTCGAGCCCGTCAGCACTCACCACCCATCCAGACATAGGCAAAAAAGTAAACAAAGGCGAACAAACTGTTCGCCTTTTTGTTTTCTACGGGTTAAATGATTTCACTAGTTATAAAGAGCACGTATGTTTGATTTCATCCATAAAAACAAAAAAATCATGCAAATTTTGTTGTTTTTGCTTATCGTGCCTTCATTCGCATTGATCGGTATCGATGGCTATAACACCATGTTGAACTCAGGCGCGACTGTCGCCAAAGTCGATGGCAAAAGCATCAACCAAACTGAATGGGATGCAGCTAATAAAAACGAAATTGAAAGAATCCGCGCCGGCAATCCGGCCGTTGATGTGAAGTTGCTGGATTCGCCTGAGGTGAAGTACGCCACCCTTGAGCGCTTGGTTCGTGAGCAGGTAACGGCCGCTGCGGTGCGCGATGCACATCTGGAAACCACGGACCAGCGCCTGGCTGCTGAGCTGCAAGGCGACCCCACGATTGCTTCCTTGCGTTTGCCCGACGGAAAACTCGACACCGAGCGCTACAAGTTGTTGGTGGGCAGCCAGGGTTTGACGCCAGAAATGTTTGAAGCGCGCATCCGGGCGCAGTTGTCTGCACGGCAGGTGTTCAAGGGCGTACAAGCTTCTGGATTTACGCCCAACGCTGTCGTTGATGTGGCGTTGAATGCGTTTTTACAAAAACGTGAGTTGCAAGTAGCGACCTTTGATGCTGCCAGTTTTTCAAGCAAAGTGATCTTGTCGGACGCGGATATTGAGACTTACTACAAAGCGAATCAGGCACTGTTCCAAGCCCCTGAGCAGGCGAATATTGAGTATGTGGTGCTTGATCTGGACACCATCAAAAAAAATCTCACCGTTACCGATGAAGAGTTGAAAGGCTACTACGATCAAAATGTAGCGCGGTTTTCTGGCCAGGAAGAACGCCGTGCAAGCCATATTTTAATTACCTCACCCCAAAGCGCTCCTGCTGCAGAGCGTGACAAAGCAAAAGCAAAAGCGCAAGGTTTATTGGATGCTGTCATCAAGGCACCAAACACGTTTGCGGATGTCGCCAAAGCCAACTCGCAGGACCCCGGCTCAGCCGTCAACGGGGGTGATTTAGACTTTTTTGCCAAAGGCGCGATGGTTAAACCTTTTGAGGATGCGGCTTTCGCCATGAAAAAAGGCGATTTAAGTGCATTGGTGGAGTCTGATTTTGGTTTTCACATCATCAAGTTAACAGACATCAAACCTGTCAAACAACGCAGTTTTGAAGAAGTCAAGCCTGAAATCGACCTGGAAGTCAAAAAGCAGCAAGCGCAGAAGAAATTTGCTGAAGCGGCTGAGATTTTCACCAATACGACCTATGAGCAATCTGACAGCCTGAAACCAGTTGCTGACAAGTTGAAACTTGAAGTGAAAACAGCCTCCAACGTGACACGCAATGTCGTTGCTGGCGCATCAGGTGTTTTGGCCAACCCCAAGTTTTTAAATGCGATTTTCTCCACAGATGCGATTGAGAAAAAACGCAATACCGAGGCCTTTGAAACAGCCAGCAAACAGCTGGTATCTGGCCGTATCACACAGTACGCGGCTCCACGAACCCTGCCTTTGGCTGAGGTAAAAGATCGTGTGCGTGAACGTCTGACCACGGTCATGAGTTTCGAGTTGGCAAAGAAAGAGGGCATCGCGAAATTGGCTGCCTGGAAAGCCGCGCCTGCATCTGCAACCCTGGCCGTTGCCGTGACGGTGTCACGCAACCAAACACAGAATCTACCACCGCAAATTGTTGAAGCTGCTTTGAAAGCCGACGCCTCAAAATTGCCTGATTTTGTAGGTGTGGAAGTGGCTGGCCGGGCTTACTATGTGGCAAAAATCAACAAAGTGCTGCCGCCAGAGGCTTCTGAAGACGCCATCTTGAAACAGGGCCGCGTGCAATACGCACAGGCTCTGGTTGCGGCTGAAGATCAAGCGTATTACAACCTGTTGAAAGAACGTTTCAAGACGGACATCAAAGTTGAAAAACCCAAGACAAAGACGGCCCTGGGTGCGGGGGCACCTGTAACTCAATAAGTGCGTGAAACGCTGGCTTGAAATTTCGTATACAAGTGCCCCGTTTGGGGCATTTTTGTTTTTTTGCAACGCGAAAATGGCAGACTGATTTCCTACAATACAGACTATGTTCGTACACCTGCGTCAGCACACTGAATTCTCCGTCGTTGACGGCACCAACCGCATCGGCGATACCGTGGAGGCGGCAGCCAGCGATGGCCAACCCGCGTTGGCCATCACCGATCTCAACAATCTGTTTGGTACCGTCAAGTTTTACAAAACAGCCCGCAAAGCGGGTGTCAAGCCTTTGGTGGGTGTTGAAATTTTCCTGGAAGGTCTGGGTCAAGACAGTGCAACTTTGTCCCGCATGCTGATACTGGTGCAAAACAAGCAAGGCTATTTGAATGTGTCGGAGTTGCTGACACGCGCCTGGACGCAAAACATCGTCAAAGCGCAGGCGGTTTGCAAACTAGCTTGGTTGGAAGAACTGGGTCAGGGCTTGATTGTGCTCAGTGGTGCTCAGGCGGGACCTGTGGGCCAAGCTTTGCTCCAGGGGGATGCGCAGCGGGCGGCGGACATCGCCTTGCAGCTCGCCACCTTGTTCCCGCATCGGTTCTACATGGAGTTGCAACGGGCTGGCCGTGTGGATGATGAACAGCACGTTGCTGCAGCCGTACAACTGGCCTCGCGTTTGCGGTTGCCGGTCGTGGCGACCCACCCGGTTCAGTTCACCCAGAAGGATGGCTATGACGCCCATGAAGCGCGGGTTTGTATTTCTGACGGTGAGATATTGGGCAACCAGCGTCGTGTGCGCAAATTTACGCGGGAACAGTATTTCAAATCACAGGCTCAAATGCAGACCTTGTTTGCTGATCTGCCCTCTGCGCTGGTCAATTCATTTGAAATTGCCAAACGTTGTAATTTGAATTTGGTATTGGGCAAGCCGCAGTTGCCGATTTTCCCGACACCCGAGGTCAATGGCCAGCATCTGTCGCCAGAGGAATATTTCCGCTATTCCTGCCACGAAGGCCTGGAGACGCGTTTGGCGCATTTGTACCCTGATGCGCAAAAACGTGATGTGCAGCGCCCTACGTATGTGGCTCGCCTGGAGTTTGAAATTGCCACCATTTTGAAAATGGGTTTTCCAGGTTACTTTCTGATCGTGGGCGACTTCATCAACTGGGCCAAAAACAACGGCTGCCCTGTCGGGCCTGGGCGGGGTTCTGGTGCCGGTTCACTGGTGGCTTATGCGCTCAAAATTACCGACTTGGACCCACTTCAGTACAACCTGCTGTTTGAGCGGTTTTTGAATCCAGAACGGGTATCCATGCCCGACTTTGATATCGACTTTTGCCAAGCCAACCGCGACCGCGTGATCGACTATGTCAAGCTCAAGTATGGGCGCGATGCTGTTAGCCAGATCGTGACCTTTGGCACCATGGCCGCGCGCGCAGCGATTCGCGATGTGGGCCGCGTGCTGGACATGAGCTACACCTTTTGCGATGGCATCAGCAAGCTGATCCCCAACAAGCCAGGCATCAGTGTCACATTGCAGTTGCCGCCGCCAGGCCGTAAAAAAGACGATAAAACGGTTTACGCTTCAGAGGCGGAGCCGATACTGGCCGAACGCGAACGCACGGAAGACGAAGTCAAAACGCTGCTGGAACTGGCGCGCAAGCTCGAAGGCATGACCCGCAATGTGGGTATGCACGCCGGTGGCGTGTTGATTGCACACGGTAAATTGACCGACTTTTGCCCGCTCTACCAGCAACCCGGCAGTGACTCGGCGGTGAGCCAGTTTGACAAAAACGACGTTGAAGACATCGGTTTGGTGAAGTTCGACTTTTTGGGTTTGGCGACGTTGACCATTTTGGAATTGGCACGTGTGTTCATCAGCAAAGGTCACCCGGGGCAGGAAAACTTTGCTTATGAAAACCTGCCGTTGGACGATGCGCGGGTGTACCGCTTGTTCACCGAAGGTAAAACCGAAGCCGTGTTCCAGTTTGAAAGTCGCGGCATGCAGGGCATGCTGAAGGACGCACGGCCTACGCGTCTGGAGGACTTGATCGCCCTCAATGCGCTGTACCGACCCGGCCCGATGGACCTGATCCCGAGCTTTGTCGCACGCAAACATGGGCGTGAGGTGGTGGAGTATCCGCACCCGATGGTGGCGGAGATGTTGTCAGAGACCTACGGCATCATGGTCTACCAAGAGCAGGTGATGCAGACGGCGCAGATTTTGGGGGGCTATTCGCTGGGCGGTGCCGACATGCTGCGCCGCGCCATGGGTAAAAAAGACGCGGATGAAATGGCCAAGCACCGCCAAATCTTCCGCGATGGCGCTGCCAAGAACAACATCCTTGAAGACAAAGCCGACGAAATATTCGATTTGATGGAAAAGTTTGCAGGTTACGGTTTCAACAAATCGCATGCTGCTGCCTATTCTTTGTTGGCCTACCACACGGCCTGGATCAAGGTGCATTACACGGCGGAGTTCTTCTGCGCCAACATGACCATTGAGATGGGCGACACAGACAAGCTCAAAATCTTGGTTGAAGATGCGCAAAAACCCATCATGGGCAAGCCGGGCATCACCTTTGAGCCACCTGACGTGAACCGTGGTGTGTATCGTTTTGAGCCTGTGTCTGAAACAGTCATACGCTATGGTCTGGGCGCTGTCAAAGGCACGGGGCAACAAGCGGTAGAGGCGATTGTGGCGGCTCGCGAGTCTGGCGGACCATTCACCAGCTTGTTTGATTTCTGCGTTCGGGTGGAGCGCAGCAAAATCAACAAACGCACGGTAGAAGCCTTGATCAAAGCCGGCGCCTTTGACTCCTTGCAGCTCAACCGGGCTGCGATGCTGGACTCAGTCGATCTGGCCTTTGATTTTGCCAGTGCGGCTGAAGCCAACGCGAACCAGAGCGGCTTGTTCGATATGGACGACGACAGCCATGGCTCCAGTACGCAAGAACCTGCGTTGAATGATGCAACGCCGTGGGGCGTGAAAGAGCGCTTGACATTGGAGAAAACGGCGATTGGCTTCTACCTGTCGGGCCATTTGTTCGATGAAGTCTCACGCGAGGTGCGCCAGTTTGTGAAACGCAAGATTGACGACTTGATCGACTCTCGAGAACCTCAACTGCTGGCCGGCATCATCAGCGACTTTCGGGTGATCAACGGACAGCGCGGCAAGCTGGGTTTGTTCAAACTGGATGACACGTCAGCGCAAATCGACGCCACGGTGGACGATGCCTTGATGCAGGCGAACCGCAACCTGTTCAAGGAAGATGAGCTGGTCATCGTGATGGGGGTGATCCAGGCTGATCGTTTCTCAGGCGGCAGCCCGCGTCTGAAAGTCAACCAGGTGTGGGATTTGGCCACGGCGCGTTGCCGTTTTGGCAAGTACTTGATGGTGGATGTCCAGGATAAAACCCCGGACTTGAGCCGTTTGCTACGGGAATTTCCTCCGCAAAAAATACAAACCGAACAGGGTGATGTGCTGCGTGGCATGAATGTGCGCCTGGCATTACAACGTGATGCTGAGATAGGCACGGTAAGCGCGCAGCTGCAGCTGGGTGAGGAAGGCAAGTTCTACCCCAGTGATGCGGCTTTGGCGAGTTGGATGGCACAAGCCGGTACAAGCAAAGCACAGATCATTTATGAGTAAAGTTCGCCTCTAGCCGGCGTATTTATTGCCTAATTAGCTATAAATTATATAGCAAAAAAAGATTTAAACGTGTTCAATAGATTTTAATCTTTGGGCCGGAAGTTGATTTCAAACGACGATGGCACGCGTCCATCCAGGTCGCGCGGCAAGATTTCTGTTTTGTCGATGGCGCGCAGAACGGCATCATCCCAGGCCTTCACGCCGCTGGATTTGATGAGCTTGCGTCCAATGATGGTCCCATCCGGCGAGGTGCGAACTTCGACTGTCGCAACGGGGTTGCCCGCAATGTCATCGGTGAAGACGATATTCGGTTTTATTTTTGCAATCACACGTCCGCCATAGCCTGCAGACGGCCCAGAGGATTGTTTGGCGGTACCGGTGGCAGATTCGCCGCCCGTGGCGCCTGCCAAGCCTGCCATGCGTTTCAATTGTGCATCGCGTCCGCTTTTGAGTGCAGCTTCTTCCTTTGCGGCCAGGGCTTCTTTGGTCTTTTTGTCCGCAGCTGTTTTCTTGGCTAGCTCGTCGGCGGCTTTTTTCGCCTCAAGCTTCGTGGCTTCTGTTTTTTTCGCGTCCAGGCGCTTTTTCTTGTCCAAGGCCGCTTGTCGCTCTGCCTCAGCTTCGGCTTCCTCCTCGGCTTTCGCTTTGGACTTGGCTTTTGCCTCTGCTTTTGCCTCTGCCTTTGTTTTTGCTTCAGCCAGAGCTTTTTTCTTTTCAAGTTTCTTTTTCTTTTCTTTTTCGATCGCGATTTGAGGATCGACCACAGGCTCAGGCGGTGGCTCAGCTACTTTGGGTGCTTTGGGTGGTTGGACTGCTGCTTGTGGGAGCTTGGGCAGAGGTTCAGGTGGCGGAGGCGGTGGCGGGGGCGGTGCTACAGGTTCCACCAGGGCGGGCGCAGCTTCTTGGGGGATGGCCGACCAGAGTTCTGCTTGCACGGGGGAAGAGATCGATTCGCGCTTCCAGTTCACGCCCCACGTCAGTGCGGCAATCAACAGTACATGCGCCAAAACGGCCAAACCAATCGCACGCAGCCGGCCAGGTGCTGGAGGCGGCGTGAATTCGGGGCGATCAGAGGCGAGAGACATGCGTTCGTGATTTCCTGATTCCGTATGGCGGTGTTATTTGTTCGCCAGCTGCACAGCCAAACCCACGCGCTGGATGCCTTCTTTTTGCAGCTTGTCCATCACTTCAACCACGGTTTCATATTTCACATTGCGGTCGGCGCTGATGACAACTGGGGTCAATGGTTTACCATTTTGTGCCTGTTTAATGGAATTTGCTATATTGGCAATGGCAATAGGAGTTGGTTTTCCAACAGTCACATCGTTTTTTAGCGTTAAGTTGCCATTCTTGTCGATGTTGATTTGAATCACCTGGTCCGGTTGCTTGTTGGCTTTGCCGATACTTGGCAGATCAATCACGCTGGGCGTGATCAAGGGTGCGGTGACCATGAAGATGATCAAGAGAACCAACATCACGTCGATAAAAGGCACCATGTTGATCTCGTTGATGGTCCGCCTGCCGCGACCCCGGGAAACGGTGGCTACCATGTTTAAGCCGTTACTTTCGTGCTCAAATTGCGCTGCAAGATGTTGGAAAACTCTTCAATGAAGGTTTCCATTTTGATGGCGATACGGTCAATGTCGTGTGCAAAGCGGTTGTAGGCCACCACAGCAGGGATGGCGGCAAACAAGCCGATGGCAGTGGCAACCAGTGCCTCAGCGATGCCCGGTGCGACGGTTGACAGCGTCACCTGCGCCATGCCCGCCAGGCCGGTGAAAGAGTGCATGATGCCCCACACCGTGCCAAATAAACCCACGTAGGGCGATACCGAACCGACCGAGGCCAGAAATGACAGATTCGTTTCTACGGCATCAAGCTCACGCTGGTAGCTGGCGCGCATGGCACGGCGTGCCCCGTCGAGCAAGGCGCTGGTGTCGTCAATACGGCGTTCACGCAGTTTTTGGTATTCGCGCATGCCGCTGGCAAAAATGCGTTCCATCGGGCCGGCGTGTGGGTCGTTCTTTTTGGCTGCACTGGCCAACTCATTCAGACTGGTGCCCGACCAAAAGTCGGCTTCAAACTCTTCATTCAAGCGCTGGACGCGTTTCAATGCAAAAAACTTGCGAAAAATGGCAGCCCAGCTCGCGATAGAAATACTCATCAACAGCGCGATGACGAGTTGCACCACAAAGCTGGCATGCAGGATGAGTTGAAAGATGGAAAGGTCTTGGTTCATGTGGTTTGCTTGTTTGACTGTACAGCGGTCAAAAGTTCAGCAATATGCTGAGGAATTTTTGAAGGCCGCATATCCGATTGGCGGACACAAGCCAAGCGCACTGTCCCTTGGCAAGCCATGATGGGCATGGCGTTTGAGCCCTGTGTGGCTTGAATCCAGGCGGTTTGCAACAGTGTGATGGAGGCTTGCCCCATCTGTTTAATATGGACGGTGATATTCAAGAGGTCATCAATGCGGGCTGGGCGATGGTACTTGACACCGGCTTCACTGACCACAAACATGCAGCCATCGTTGGCTAGCAAGGTGCCCTGCTCGATACCCAAATGCCGCAACCATTCAGAGCGGGCACGTTCAAAAAACTTCAAATAATTGGCGTAATAAACAATACTGCCAGCATCGGTATCTTCCCAGTAGATACGAATGGGGTGCGTATAAGCAGGGGCCGTGTTGGTGCTCATGTCAGTATGACGCCAGCATGGCACGTAAGCGCCTAATGGCTTCGATCAACTGCGGCATCGAACTGGCCGTTGAAAACCGGATGAATTTAGCTGTTTCAGCCGTTCCGAAATCGCGCCCCGGTGTCACAGCCAGATGCGCTTTGTGCATGATCTCGAAAGTCAAATCCCAGCTGTTTTTGATGCCCAATTGCGCGCAAATACGCGAGCAATCCGCCCAAGCGTAAAAGGCACCATCCGGCATGACGGGAATGTCGAAACCCAGAGACTGCAAAGCGGGGATGAAGTAGTCGCGGCGTGCTTTGAATTCTGCCCGGCGACGCTCGTATTCCGCGATCGAGGCGTCCTCAAAGCAGGCCAGCGCAGCGTACTGAGACACTGTGCTGGGGCAGATGAACAGGTTTTGCGCGATGCGTTCAATCACCGGTGCCAAGGTTTCAGGCACCACCAGCCAGCCCAACCGCCAACCCGTCATGTTGAAGTATTTGGAGAAGCTGTTGATGCTGATAACGTGGTCATCCAGCGCCAGGGCCGTGTGGCCATAGGTGTCATCAAAGCTCAGGCCCAGATAGATTTCATCAATCAGCGTGATGCCGCCTTTGCCTTTGACAAAGTGATGGATACGGCGCATCTCATCTGGGTGAATGGAGGTGCCCGTCGGGTTGGAGGGCGATGCCAGCAAAACACCCCGTGTTTTCCCATCTTGCCAGGCGGCTTCAACTTTATCCGCGCTCAATTGGTAACGTTCTGCCGCCGTGGTGGGAATCATCACCGGTGTGCCTTCAGCCGCGCTCACAAACTGGCGGTTGCAGGGGTAACTGGGGTCGGGCATCAAAATCTCATCGCCCGATTCAATCAAAGCCAGGCAGGCGAGCTGCAACGCTGCGGAAGCGCCAGCGGTCAACACGATGCGGCTTGCCGGTATGTTCACACCAAAACGCTGCTGGTACCACTGGCTGATGCGTTCGCGCAGCTCTGGCAGGCCACTGGCCTGGGTGTATTGGGTTGTGCCGTTTTGTATCGCTGCGATAGCCGCTGCCTGCACCGCAGGAGGCGCGGTGAAATCAGGCTCCCCCACATTTAAATACAACATGGGCTGGGCTTGCCCCGCTGGCGTGTGGGCCAGGGAGTCAGCCAGAGCACGTGCAGCCTTGGCAACTTCCATCACGTAAAAGGGCTCTATCCGCTCTGCGCGTGATGTGATTTTCATGTGGATGTGTGATGATGTCTGGAAATTGCTGCTGCGTTAAATGCGACGATGTTAAGTCAACGGTGCCAAGTGTTACCGCGTCACAATATTGACTTTACCGCTGGCGATGTCCGCTTCCACTTCGCGTGTGCGTAGATCTGCAGCCAGGCCATTGAGCACACCATTCACATACTTGTGGCCGTCGGTGCCGCCGAATTCTTTGGCGAGTTCAATGCATTCGTTGATGACCACGCGCCAAGGCACATCCAGACATTGTTTGAATTCATACGCGCCAATCCACATGATGCTGTGCTCGATGGGGGAGATTTCAGCCATGGGGCGGTCAAGAAAAGGCAACATCAACGCATCCAGTTCGGCTGCGCGTTCGATACAGCCGTGCAACAGTGCGTCGTAATGCGCTGAATCGGCTTTGCTGAAGCCCGCCAAATCGCGGGTGAACAGGTCAATCGCACCGGCTTCGTTGCCACCGACCAGGTATTGGTACAAGGCTTGCAGCGCAAACTCGCGCGAGCGGCTGCGTACTGACTTGCTTGCGGCCTTGCGGGCGCCCGTGCTGGTGACGCCTGTGCGTACCTGGCGGGGAGGGCGTTGTTTGCCCAGACTGGGACTACCGGGGTTGGTGGTCAGGTCTGCAGCTAAAAATGACTTGGGTACTTGTTTGGATAGGGGGGGTGTGGATGTCATGACAGGTCATTCAATAAATTGGCCATTTCCACAGCCACACGGGCAGCCTCACGGCCGTTGATGGTTTGCCGGGCTTGCGCCTGGGCTTGATTCTCGACGGTCAAAATCGCATTGGCAACCGGCAATTTGTAATCCAATGCAACGCGGCTCACACCGGCCCCGGACTCATTTGCCACCAGTTCAAAGTGATAGGTTTCACCACGGATGATGCAGCCCAAGGCAATCAGGGCATCGTACGTGTCTTTTTCGGCCATCGCCTGCAGGGCAGAAGGCACCTCCAATGCGCCCGGTACGGTGATGTGGTCAATATGCTTGGCCTGCACGCCTAAAGCCAGCAACTCGGTCTTGCAAGCTTCAGCCAAGGTATTGGTGATGTCTTCGTTAAAGCGCGCTTGCACCAAGCCGATATAGAGTTTTTTGCCGTCGAGCTTGTGGTCGGTTGCGGTCAAGCCGCCTTTTTCTGCGCCAAACATGATTGTCCTTGTTTATTTCTGGTTTGAATGTAATGAGCGGTGATGCTGGCTTACTTGAATGATTTGGCTTATTTTGAAGCGGACGGTTTGGGCAAAAAGTTCACCACTTCCAAGCCAAAACCTGCCATGCTCGGCATGGGTCTTGGCTTGCCCATCAGGGTCATTTTTGTGATGCCGCAATCGCGCAAAATTTGGGCGCCGATACCATAGGTACGCAAGTCCATGCGGCCACGTTCAGGTGCTTGCGCAGGTTTGGCAGAGCCTTCAAATTGGGCCAAAAGCTGGCTTGCACTTTCACCGCAATTGAGCAAAACAACCACGCCTTGGCCTGCGGCGGCAATGTGCTTCATGGCTTCATCCAGGCTCCAGGCATGCATGGCACGGCCTTGGTCCAGCAAATCGATCACCGACAAGGGCTCATGCACACGGGTCAGTACCGCATCATGTGCGGCCCATTGACCTTTGACCAGCGCCAGATGCACGCCACCACTTGCCTTGTCTTGGTAGGCTCGTGCGGTGAAGTCGCCAAAAGCAGTGTGCAGCACACGGGTGCCCATTTTCTCAATCAGCGACTCGGTACGGCTGCGGTGTTCAATCAAATCGGCGATGGTGCCGATTTTCAAACCATGCTCTGCCGCAAAAACCTGCAGATCAGGCAGACGCGCCATGGTGCCGTCGTCCTTCATGATTTCGCAGATCACGCTGCTGGGTGAGCAACCCGCCAAGGCGGCCAAGTCGCAACCTGCTTCTGTGTGGCCTGCACGCATGAGTACGCCGCCATCCACGGCCTGCAGCGGGAAGATGTGACCGGGTTGCACCAGATCTTGCGCTGTGGCATTTTCGGCCACCGCCGCCTGCACGGTGCAGGCACGGTCTGCGGCTGAAATGCCTGTGGTGACACCTTCGGCCGCTTCAATCGACACCGTGAAGGCGGTGGCATATTTGCCGCCATTGCGCGTGGCCATGGGCGGCAGTTGCAGGCGTTCGCAGCGCTCACGGGTCAAGGTCAGGCAAATCAGGCCGCGGCCAAAACGTGCCATAAAATTAATAGCATCAGCCGTAACAAAATCGCTGGCTAGAACCAGATCACCTTCATTTTCACGGTCTTCTTCATCGACCAAAATCACGATTTTGCCAGCAGCCATGTCGGCAATGATGTCTTCTACCGGGGAAATTTTGACGGGAGCTATCAAAGCGGAGGATGCGGTCATGTCACAACTTTCAAAGAATGGGGTGGCGAATTAGGCAGAAGCGGTGTTTGTTTGGTTGGGCTGCGAAGCCGTATGTGACAGCATCCGTTCCACATACCGCGCGATGAGGTCGATTTCTAAATTGACAGTTGAGCCGGCCATCAAACTTCCCAGCGCCGTGTTTTCAACGGTATGCGGGATGAGGTTGATGCTGAGTTCCGTACCCGCAGCGGAATCCGCCACACGGTTCACCGTCAAACTCACGCCATTCACTGTAATGGAGCCTTTGTAGGCCAAAAACTTCCCCAAATCATGGGGTGCCAGGATGCGCAGCTCCCAGCTTTCGCCCACTGGCGCAAAAAAGCGCACCTCGCCGATACCGTCCACATGGCCAGAGACGATATGACCGCCCAAACGGTCATGGGCGCGCAGGGCTTTTTCAAGGTTGACGGTGCCAAGAGACGTTAACCCCGCTGTTTTAAGCAAAGATTCTGCAGAAATATCGATCCAAAACTGCTGTTTGGGCACATCTAGCTGGGTAACCGTCATGCATGCGCCGTTGATGGCGATGCTGTCGCCCAGGCCGACGTCATCTAAATAGCCGGCTGGTGTTTCAATGACGAGGCGTTTGCCAAAGTCGCCGTCGTCGTATGGCGACACACCAGCGGCTGATGAGGTAGCAGCGCTGGCAGGCAAAGAACTGAAGGCATGGACAGCGACGATGCGCCCCACACCGGTGATGATTCCGGTAAACATGGCACTATTTTCGCATTAAAAAGCCCTAAAAAATATCATGACCTGTCACCCGGGCTAAAAGTCGCACATCAGGGCCGATTTTGTCAATCGATGTGAAGTTCAGCGTCAAGGCGCTCGTCAAATCGTTCAAAGGCCCAAAATCAGCCATCGCGCGCCCTTGGCCTAACATCTTGGGAGCTAAATAAACCAAAAACTCATCCACCAAACCCGCTTTGATCAACGCGCCATTGAGCGTCGGCCCCGCTTCTACGTGCAGTTCGTTGATTTCACGAGCGGCCAAATCGCGCAACATGGCGGCTAAATCCACCTTTCCTGTGCGGTCAGAATCTGGCAAAACGACCACAACCGCGCCTTTTGCCTCCAAATCAGCCTGTTTTGCCGGATTTTGAGCATTTGTATAGATAAATATACCTCTAGCCGGCGTATTTATTGCCTGAGGTGCTATTAAATTAGTAGTAATTTGAAGGTTGAAGAGCTTGGCGTGGGGTGAAATCTGCAGTTGACTGTCCACCACCACCACATGCGGTTGGCGTGGCGTATCGACATAACGCACGTCCAGCAGCGGATCATCCGCCAGCACCGTGCCCATACCCGTCAACACCGCGCTGGCCCGCGCCCGCCAAGCATGGCCATCCGCCCGTGCGGGCTCAGACGTGATCCACTGGCTGGCACCGTTGTCCAGAGCGGTTTTACCGTCCAGCGAGGCTGCAATCTTCATCCGCACCCAAGGCGTTTGGCGCACCATGCGGCTGAAAAACCCCAAATTCAGCTCCCGTGCGGCCATGGCATCGGGGTGATGGGGCGGTAAAACTTCAACCTCAATGCCCGCAGCGCGCAGTAGTTGTACGCCTTGGCCAGACACCAGCGGGTTGGGATCCAAAATAGCGACCACCACTTTGCCAACTTTGGCGTCTATCAAGGCGTTGCAGCACGGCGGTGTGCGGCCAAAGTGGGAGCAGGGCTCCAGGGTGACGTAGGCGGTAGCGCCTTCGACCGATTTCCCTTGCGCAGCGGCATCGCGCAGCGCCATCACCTCAGCGTGCGGGCCGCCGGCTTGCTGGGTGTGGCCTTGGCCGATGATTTTGCCGGTGATGGAGAGCAGAATGCAGCCTACCGAGGGGTTGGGCGGGCTGAGGTGGGATGCTTTTTGGGCTAGGGTGAGAGCTAGGTCAAGGAAATTAGGAGCGTGCATTTAAACGAGATTATCGCTGCCTCACGAATTTCTCTACCAGCAACCCGCCGTTGTAGGTGTTTGCGCACCGGTTTGTGAGAGCGTTAATGTTCCGCAAGAGTCATTTGCTTGCCCATTTGCTGGCGCGGCGCTCAGCGTATAAACCGTTGCCGTCGGTGCCACGGAAAAGGTGATGTTGTACTTGACGCCTCCACCCGTCGCTCCCTTGGGCGATACTGCAGACAGAACCGTTGCAGCAGCATAGCTGGTATTGGTGGTGTAATACCGCTCCATGTATTGCGCAGACTCGGTCAAAATAGCTACCGCATCTGCACGGTTTGCTCTTAGCACATATTGTGTATATGAAGGATAGGCAATCGCGGCGAGGATGCCGATGATCGCGGTTGTGATCATCAGCTCCACCAAAGTGAAGCCGCGTTTGTACTGGCGCATGTTGTGCTGCTGATATCTCATGTGCTTGCTCATCGCTGCAGCTCCCGCCAGTTGATGCGCCCTAAAGCCGAGCCTTGACCACACACGCCTGATGCAAAAGTAGTGCAAGTAGAGCCACCACCACCACCACCACCAAGCCCGCCACCTGTAGTAACGCCGCCACCGCCGCCATTGCCACCGCCGCCGCTGGTATAGGTTGTTGTTGTATCGGTTTTCGTCGTCGTCGTTGTAGAGCCATCTGCATTGGTCTTCACTGTCACTGTCACAGTCGTCGTCGTGGTTGTGCCGTTGCTGTTATTCACAGCCGTGCTAACTGGTGGATAGGTTAAAGTGCCTGGGGCTGTCGTCACAGGTACACCACCAAATGCACCAACTTTAGGATCTGTTGATCCAGCTGCTGGCGTTACAGCGCTACCACTACCAAGGTCTTGAGGTGCTAATTTAGTCCAGCCTAGTACGCCGTAACACTTTCCATTGGGGTGATGCCAAAAGGTGGTGTACTCGGCTAATACGTAAGTGCTAACGCTCGCGGACTTGACTCGCCAGCCATATTGCGGCTGGCCAGGCACGCTCATTTCAATGGCGCTGTTTGGTGTATCGTCTTTGATGATCTGAATTACCAGGGCACCATTGTGGCGAACGCCAGTGGCCGTTACGGCTGTTGTTCCGGCACCATAGCCCAAAGTGCCATTTCCCGTAGCGGTCAACGTGGTTGGCGGGATCACGGGCTGGTACATATTGCCATCAGTCGATCCGGCAGATTTGTTTACGCAACCAGTTTGCGTCGGGTGCAGGCCTACCCGCACATCTGCCGGAAGCCCCAAAGCACCCCCCCACCAGTCTTTTTGTGCAAAAGCATCTGGTGGCATATTGATAGCCAAGCTATCGATAGAGTTTTGGTTGTAGGTGGGTACTTGGTTGATGTCTGTCACATCCAATGTGGCAGAAGTGATGAAGTTTTTGATGTCAATGTAACCCGCATTGACGTTATACACATAGCTTGGGTTGCCTTTGATATGTATTCTGACCGCAGGGTTTAAGTATTGATTTTGTGCCAGCACTTTAAACTGTGTTGTCTTTGAGGGTATAGCTTTTATCAAGTTAAAGTTCACGTCGCTTGCGTTCAGCATGTTGACGCCTGTCACATCGTACTTGTCATCATATTCGTGGGTATGCTGCGCTGATCTCCCTGCGCCTGTAATTGAAGTAGGAAAGCTTCCCGTGCCATAGTAAATGTCTTCATCAAAGTGGCCACCGGACACACCACGACCAACCGTGTTTGTAACAACGGTGTTGGTGGTATCTGGCGGCAAAGGCGGGTTCGATGCAGCACTATTTTTGTCGTAATTAGATTGAAAAACATAGTTATTTCCCACCGAAAGCTGGATAAGCTGGGAGCGAACACCACCGCCCAAGTTCCATCCCACAGGTTTTAAGCTGTCGGTTCCCACAGTCACTGCATCGGAGGCGTTGTATGCGCCATCTTTGTTCAGGTCAAACTGCACCGTACCATTGTCGCCACCTGTGAGCGCATTGAGTTGCATCCACCAGTTTTCACCCGGTGGCGTCGCATTGGGCGTGATGGTAGGGTTGGTGCTCAAGAACATGAAAACCGAATCTTTAATGAGTGCGCCATCACCCACCAGACGCTCCCCTCCTATAGGCAGTGGCGTTTTCCAGCCTTTGTGCGTCGCAAACCAATCGGGTAAGTTATTGGTAGCGGTGCGTACGCGTTCCGGGAGGGTGCCTAATATGTAGCTTCTTTCAGTCAGCGTTTGTGTCAAAAGGGTGTTGTTACCTGCTGGCGCACCATCCCAAATACCGTAAGCGTAGTGCGTATCTGCATTTGTTTTGTCACCGGGAGTTAACATACGACCAGTTACAAAATTGACCATATAGCCACCCAAGGGGTGTGCAATGACACTTGGTGCGGTAGTGATAGCTTGCGCAGGGCTGGTGGTGTGCAATTTGGTGACAGCGTAGGGTGATACCAAGCTAAATTTCCATAAATTGCCGTCAATGTCACCTGCATATGCCGTATCTTTTTTGCCGTCGCCATTGCTGTCCCATAAAGTAGGTGTTGACAAGCCGTTGGGCGCAGTTATTGTGCCAATACTACTATCTGTGTCGATTTCTTTAATGAGTGCGCCAGTGGCGGCATTGATTAAAAACAAAGATGCACGACCATTGCCAGTGTTGTTGTAGCCATTGCCCACAGCCACTGCATTGGTGCCATCAGGCAAGGTCAGAAAGGTGGGTGCGCCATAGGTGTGGCCCAAATTGGCGAACCCGGTCGATGTATTGGTTTTTTCCCAAAGAATTTTACTGGCAGCATCTGCTTCAGAGGTGGCGGCAGCGTTGGTCACGTCCAGCCCAAACAAACCCCTACCGCCCGCGCCTAATGCGCCCACCAATAGGGTTTGGCTGGTAGTAGTGGTGCCACTTGTGGTGGTGAATTTGCGAACGTCCAGCCGCCCGTCAACATAGTATTTGTGCGTGTACGCCGGGTTTGACAATTGCCCAAGTCTGGGCATCAGCATAGACGGAACATAAGCAAAGCGTTCTGTGCCATCATCAGCATTGATGGCGTGCAGCATGCCATCGTTTGCGCCTACAAATACTGTTTTGTTGGTGCCGTCGTTCCAATGAACGGGCGTTGAATGGATGATGTCTCCCAACACGTTGATACGTGTGCGGTAGGGGCCAGGGGTTGCTTGGTTCGCTTGTTTGCTAATATCGCCGCGAATGTAGTTGAGTACGTCTGAAGTCGTTGCTGTGGCGAGCGTTGTCGGATCTAAAACTGCTTTTTGTGCCGCTGTAATGCCTGACGACCACCTAAATGGCACACCAGTTGTGCCACTGAAGGTGACGATTTTACGACCTGTGTCGTAGTTTTGCGCATTGATTTTTGCAGCAGCGCCACCCACCCAATTGTCAATTTCCGCGCCGCTGGCATCCGTCGCTATCGTGCCAGTGGATGATAAGTTGTAGCTATGTAAGTTACCACTCCAGTCCGCCGAACTGTAGTCTACGGCATAGAGTTTTTCAGTTCCTGACGATATGATAAATTTCGATACGGCAGGTTGCGCCACATAGCCTATAGGTTGTATGTCTGGGTCAAACGTTACCGCCGCAAACACGGCGACAAGACCCAGCGCACCCGCAGTCAATGTCAGTGCGCCAAATATTTTTTTATTTTTTGAATACATGGTGATTTTCCTGAAGGCAATAAACTTGAATAAATTTAGCAACCATCTGCCGCTCGGTCGGATTGGTATCGGTACATGGCATGGACGAAAACATCAGCAGCATCTCTACCCAAACCGCGCGCAGTCACGCTGAGCAGGCCTTTGCTGCAGGGTACGGTGCTATTGGGGCGGGTGGGTCGCGTGATGAATTCGACGATATATCTTGGCTGAGTATCCACACCACTCAATGTCGCACCATTGGTCAGGGTTTTGGTTGCATCGTTCCAATCAACACTCTTCCACTTCAGCGGCGTAGAAGAAGACGGAGCCATGTAAAAACCACTGGGAAGCGTGCTCGGGTAGCTGTCAAAATTGCTGGTAAAAGCGGCGCCAGTAAATAAAGTGACTTCAGCATTTCGAAGCACCGCTTCAGCGGCTTGTAGCGCAACTTGGCGATTTCTCGCATTGGCGGCCATACGCTCTTCAAGCGTGCCTGTGCGCAACGCTGCGAGCACGATCATCGACAGCACCAATAAAAATATCAAACTGGTCAATAAAATCGCACCAGATTGTTTTTGCGAGTTGAGTTTATGTTTGTGATGAGTCATGGCATTCACAGCGCTTGGTTTCTGACGGTAAATGTAGAGGTATAGACTTGGCGCAAGAACCCATCTGCCGAAGTTACCGTTTCGCCGTTAAATGTGTATGTTTGGCTATTGTTGGCTGTGATGCCATTACTTGGGCCTCTCACAAGTAAGCTCACCCTAACTGCTGCAACACTTGACCACTGGGCAGTAGTCGCGACAGAAGTAGCAGGGTCTGCTGCCGCTGCAGTTGCCGCCGGCAAATAGGTGGTAATCGCGCCCGTTGCATCGCGCAGACCATAAGTAACCTGCATGCGCTCAATGTTGTCAACAACAACGCCGCCCGCTGCTGCGCTAGCTGCTGCGGTACCGCATAGCAACCCACGGGTAGCATCAATACTAAAAACATATTCCACCACGGCAGTATTAACAGGAATTACCCCAGTAGTTGTATCGACATTGTTGTTGGAAACAATAACAGCACCCGCACAATTGGCTTCAGAGCCTCTGATAGGGTTGGTGACATGCGCTATCCAAGTCGGGTCGTGCCTAATCGTTAAAGTGTCTGATGGCGCAGTGGCTGCGCCTGTCGCGCCAAAAGCAACGCCACCATCTGTCCCAGTCATTGCACCAATATTGTTGGCTGGATCAACGTACAGTGCTTGCTTGACGTCCAATCTAAAACCAGCCTGACGCACGGCTTTGCCGATTATTTCCATAGCATTGCGACCGCTTTCTTCCATGCGCGATAGGTCGTCATGCGTACGGCTGATTTGCCGGCTACCAAGATAAAAGTATGTCAAAGTGCCCAACAAAATAAGCCCAATCACCATAGAGATCATCAGTTCGACCAAACCCATGCCGCGCTGGCTGCTACGAGGTTGTAATTTTTGCATAGTTAGATGAGTGTTCATAAACGGGTCTGTACGATGACCTGTTGGCTGGTTCTGCCCGTCGTTGCGCCGTTGCCAGAGCCGGGAGCAGTCCCGTCACCAGAAGCGCGGGCATCATTCCACTGCACAACTACTGTCACCTGGGTTGCGTCTGCCATCGTTACAGAGCCTGTACCGGACGGCATTGCAGCAGCTAAAGCAGTGCGCCATTGCGTTAAATCGTTCAAAACTACAGCATTACCTGCGGTGGGTAGCGCGGCACCTAAAGCCAAGTTGTAAGCATAAGGAGCCGTTTCAGCAGTCGTCCTGTTGGCGCGCATGCGATCGATGATGTCATTGGCAAGCACACTTGCTTGCGTACGTGCATACGAGCTTTGGTTATTTCTCATGCTGTTAACAATGACACCCGCAATGCCCAAGAGTCCGAAACTGATGATGACCATGGTCACCAGTACTTCGATTAAAGAAAAGCCTTTTTGTTGTTGCATAACGTCCTTCAAATTAAGGGCATGTTGCCTGGGTAATGCGTGCTCGACTAGTACCTGTAGTCAAGACAATAGTGCGCCCAGCCATTGCGGTATCCAGGCTGCACAATCCGAATGTTCCACCTTGCATGCTGCCGTCAGCTTGTTGCGCCTGGCCAGTTGATACGTAGGAGACATAATTGGGTAAGTTGCCCACTAACGTACTGCCGCCAGTCAAAGCGCCGTGTACTTTTAAAATGGTGTCAGCTCCATCAAGGTTGCCTGGAGTCCCACCATCAACAAATACGATCCAGCCAGACTGCCAACTACCACTGCTACCAGCTGTAATGTTACAGGTTGCTCCATCAATGCTCTTGCACGCAGACACACGGGTGTTGCGCTTGACAGCCTCAGAGCGAGTGAATTCCAGTGTGGTCAAAAACTCATTGGCTTGCGTTGTCATACGTGAATTTACGACGAGTGTTTGATAGCTTGGCAGCGCAATGGCTGTCAAAATGCCGACAATGGCAATAGTTACCATCAGCTCAGTCAGCGTAAAGCCACCTAGACGTAGCTTGCGCTTTGGATATCGAACAAAAGATGGCCAAAACATAGGTTGATTGTTTAATGAGGTCTATTAATGAAAGTAGCTAAACTTGATTATCTGTAACTAAATCGTTACAACAAGCCCGTTCATCACCAAAAACCGACCATTTGTCTTGAATTAGACAAATTCCGTGACAAATTTCGCAGCTATTTACGCACCTCATCCACTAATGCCTTGAACTCGTCAATATCCTCAAAGCTGCGATACACACTGGCAAAGCGCACATAGGCCACTTTGTCGAGCTTGCGCAGTTCGCGCATGACCATTTCGCCCAAACGGCTGGAGGCGATTTCGCGTTCGCCCAAGTTCAGCAGTTTTTCTTCAATCCGCTCCATGGCGCTGTCGATTTGCTCGGTGCTGACAGGGCGTTTGCGCAAGGCAAGGTTGAAAGACGCGACCAGCTTGGCATGCTCGTAGTCGATACGGCGGCCGTCTTTTTTGACCACTGTTGGGAAGTTGAGATCGGGGCGCTCATAGGTGGTGAAGCGCTTTTCGCAGGCGGCGCATTGGCGGCGTCTGCGGATGAAGCCACCGTCTTCAGACTCACGCGTTTCGACCACTTGGGTGTCAGTGTGACTGCAGAAGGGGCATTTCATGGGTTGACCAAGCGCCGCGCTGGGCCGCCCCGAGCAAGCGTGCACCCCCTCGGGGGGCAGCACAACACACGAAGTGGTAAGCGTGGGGGCAGCATGTTAGCCGTAAACAGGAAAACGTGCGGTCAAGGCGTTGACTTTGGTACGAACGGCTTCGATGTTGGCAGGGTCGCGCGGGTTGTCCAGCACGTCAGCGATCAAATGCGCGGTGGCGCGGGCTTCTTCGTCCTTGAAGCCACGGGTGGTCATGGCGGGGGTGCCAATGCGCACACCGCTGGTGACCATCGGTTTCTCGGGGTCGTTCGGGATGGCATTTTTGTTGATGGTCATGTGGGCGCTGCCCAAGACCGCTTCGGCTTCCTTGCCGGTGATGCCGTGCTTCCATGTTGAACTCGCGCGCAGATCGACCAGCATGACGTGGGATTCAGTACGGCCACTGACGATACGCAAGCCGCGTGAAACCAGGGTTTCAGCAATGATCTGGGCATTTTTCAGGACTTGCTGTTGGTAGGTTTTGAAGCTCGGGTCCAGCGCTTCTTTAAAAGCTACCGCTTTAGCGGCAATCACGTGCATCAGCGGGCCGCCTTGCAGGCCGGGGAAGATGGCGCTGTTGATGGCTTTTTCGTGGATGGATTTCATCAAAATGATGCCACCACGGGGGCCGCGCAGGCTCTTATGGGTGGTGGAGGTGACCACGTCGGCGTACGGCACGGGGTTGGGATAGACGCCAGCGGCGATCAAACCGGCATAGTGCGCCATGTCAACCATGAAAATCGCACCCACATCTTTCGCGACTTTGGCGAATCGTTCAAAATCTATAGCAAGAGAATAAGCAGATGCACCGGCTATGATCAGTTTTGGCTTGGATTCATGGGCTTTTCGCTCCATCGCGTCGTAGTCGATGGCTTCATTGGCATCGAGACCGTAGCTGACCACATTGAACCACTTGCCGCTGATGTTGAGCGGCATGCCGTGGGTCAAATGACCGCCTTCGGCCAGGCTCATGCCCATGATGGTGTCGCCGGGCTTCAAAAACGCCAAAAAGACGGCTTCGTTGGCCGATGCGCCGCAATGCGGTTGTACGTTGGCGGCTTCAGCACCAAAAATCTGTTTGACGCGGTCAATCGCCAGTTGCTCGGCCACATCCACATACTCGCAGCCACCGTAGTAGCGCTTGCCTGGATAGCCTTCGGCGTATTTGTTGGTCAACTGGCTGCCTTGCGCGGCCATGACAGCGGGGGAGGCGTAGTTTTCAGAGGCAATCAGCTCAATGTGCAGCTCTTGGCGGGCGTTTTCAGCCACAATCGCTGCGTACAGCTCAGGGTCGGTTTGTTCTACAAGAATAGTGCGGTTGTACATGTGTCAGTCCATTCACGATGATTAATCAGGCAATAGGCCCTGTCTAGACCACGTTCACGGGCTATTTCCAGCCCGGGAGTGACATAAAACAAGGACTGCCCAGGCGAACGGCTGAACACCGACGGTCAGTTTAAAAAACCAAACCCATCAGCGGCACGCTTCCCAGTGGTTGTTGCACTTGGTTGATGAACAGTGAGGTTGAACAGCCAAAGCGCGAAAAGAGCCCACATCAGTAAAATGCCTTCAAAAACTGAAGGCGTCCTACTTATCGCCAGTCGCGTACCGTCCTAGTGTAGCAAAGACAGCGCAGGATGTGTCAAAAGGGCGATTTTCTCGCCACCAACGGCGACTGAAGGCATGGCGGGTGCTACCACGGGGATGATGCTGGGTTGTTCCGCTTGTTGGGCAGGCGTCAGCGCTGGCGTTCCTGCGCTGGCTCGCATCGGGGCTGGGCGACCTGTCGCCACCTGGTGCAAGCGAGAATACTCCGCAATGACTTTGGCTGCATAGCCGCCATCGCCTTCCATGTTGGCTGCGCCGACATAATGTTTCAGGCCCCCTTCAACCGAACCCGCGCGGGAAATGCTTTCTTGCAACACCTTGACGCCCACCCGCAGGTTGGTCAACGGATCAAAGGCGGCGAGTTTGCCACCAAAGTTTTCGTACTTGTCGCTGTGGATTTTTGTCATTACCTGCATCAATCCTTGCGCACCCACAGGGCTTTGGGCAAAGGGGTTGAAGCCGGATTCAATCGCCATGATGGCCAAAATCAAAGTCGGGTCGAGTTTTGCCTTTGTACCGATGGCATAGGCCTCGGCGACCAAAGCGCTGATGGGCTCTGGCGCGACGCGGTATTTTTTGCTCAGCCAGAAGGCCACGGCGGCCTGCTGTTTGGGCAAATCGGCGGGGTCGGTCGCGGTGGCGCGGTCGCTGGCATCCAAGTCGGGTGCTGCAATGTCAGCCTCAGGCTTGGCGGGCTCTACGGCGGCAAAGACGCTGTGGCGTACCTGTAACCAGCCCAACAACTCCTGCTCACCTGATTTGCGCAGGTCAGGGCGGGCTAGCAGGACGAAGCAGACGATGGCAAAAGCCACGCCCAACAAAGCAAAGCCATTGTGGGTGATTTCAACGAAACCATCGGTGGTGTCGCGTGCGACGGTGCGCAGGCTTTGGCTGATTTTTTGCAGGCCATTTTGCAGCGAACCCAGGTTCGCGGTTTGCAAACTTGCATTTGCAGGGTTAGACAGTGCTTTCAAAGCTTCTCCTCTTCTTTTGTGGCCACGGCTGCAACTTGTTTTTAGTTTTTGCAAGCGTGGTCCCATATCAAGCGGGTATGCGGGTCATCGTGCTATCCTTTTTATGACGATGGACCTTGCCGGACGTCGGCAACGAATTCGGGTAATCCCTAGTTTTTTCAGGATGCGCGAATTCTAATTGCAGTCCAAAGACTAGGTCAAGCATATCAAATAGGTTTTATATTCTAAATGGTCATCATTTAGCTGTGTATTTATCCATATTTTTAGATGAAAACGGTGGATTTAAAACTTATTTACTATCTGCTTCAAAAATATTTTTCAAAGGTGAGCGGATATCGTTCACTATAAAAATCAGAGCGCCGAGTGACGGTTTACCCCTAGAAGAGAGGGCTGCAAGCGTGATCTGGGCCTCGAAGGGAGTAGAGGTCAGCACAAAAAAAGTAGCCGCTTTTCGATATTTGTTGCTTGGCTTGGCTGCATACTTGAAAACAGGCCGTTGCTAAGTTGTAAAAAGATGCAATTGACGTCAAAGATTCATTTATTTCTGTTAGAAAACGTTTTTTGATGAAAAATCCTGTGCAAATGAGCCATATCACTTGATATTTTCATGAGATTGACGCTTTGGGCGCGTATTGCACACAAAACCCAGCGAAAATAGACACCTTTCACCGCATTGATTCCCTGAGCCCAAGGGCGGCTTCTGAGGGGATGTGGTGACACACTTACTATATATAAGACATGCTGCGTTTCCTTACTTCTAAAATCACACCTCCAGCGACGCCTAAAACGACAACGCCCACCCCTACTGCGAAGAACAAGATGACTGCCACCGTGAATGCCAAATCTGCCGATGCCCACCCCCTGGATGCCCTGACGGGTGGTGCTTTTTCCGCCTCTACTGCGGGTGACCGGGCCGCGCGCGTGCGTGACTGGCTGGCCACCAACCCCAGCGTGGAGCAGATGCAGGACGTCTTCAAAGAGCTGAGCACCCGTGACAAAGGCGCGGTCAAACCCCTGCGTGAAAAGCTGGACGAGTTGAAGCGCGCCAAAGGCCAGGAAGCCGTGGGTGTCGAGTGGGCGCAAAAGGCGCAAACCCTCTTGGCATTGAGCAAGCTCAATATTGCCGATGCCATGGCCTGGCAGCGCGATGCCGCCAAAGCGGGCGCACCTTTGTCCAAAGAGCCCCTGGCCAGCGTCAAGGTGCAACTGGCCGAACGCATCAAAAGCATTGAAGACCTGCAACACCACACCCAGGTGCAGCGTGAGGCCGCCGTGCTGTTGGCCCAGCGCACCGAGATTTTGTCGACCAAGAGCTGGCACGACGCCCACGCGGTGCTGCCGACCCTGCAAACCGACGTGCAACATTGGCAAGACCAGGCGCAAGCACTGGTGCAGGACAGCAACTGGCCCAGCGTCGATGTTAAATTCGCGCCCTTGCTGGACGCCTCAAAAAGCCAGCTGTTGGTGGTGTGGGATGCTTTCCAGGCTGCTTTGAAGCAAGCCGAGGCCGCTGCGGTCGATCCGGCTGCACCCCTGCCACCCGTGCCTGTATGGGCAGACGAGTTGCGCACCCTGCGCGGCGTGGCGAATCCGACAAATTCGGTGGATGCGGTCAAAAAACCTCAAAAACCTAAAATCGACCCTGAAATCAAAGCCCAGGCGGCGCAGGCTGTGCGTGAAGCGCTCTTAAAATTAGAGCAAGAAGTCGGTGAAGGCCACGGCAAAGCCAGTGCGGGCGCGGCCAATGCCCTGCGCAATGCGCTGAAAGAACACGGCAAGTTGATTGACGACAAGCTGGAAAACCAGGCCCACGCGGCGCTGGCTGCGGCGGGCGAGCTGGAAGGCTGGCAGCGCTGGCGTGCCGACCAACTGCGCGAAGAACTGGTTGCCAAGGCTGAAGGCCTGCTCAAACGCCCCGAAGGCCAGGCTTTGGGCGGTCGCAAAATGCAGGAAACCCTGCGCACCCTGCGCGAGCAATGGAAGCAAACCGACCAGGGTGGCATGGCCAACCACGCCTTGTGGAAGCGTTTTGACGACGCCTGCAACCAGGCCCACACCGTGGTGGAAGCCTGGATTGAAAAGGTCAAGGCTGAAAACGCCATCCACCGTGAAACCCGTTTGGCATTGATTGCCGAGGTAACGGTCTGGGGCACCGGCCCCGCCGCCGAGATGGCCAAACACGCCGACTGGAAAGGCCTGAGCCGTGGCTTGAACCAGCTGGCCGAGCGCTGGCAAGACTTGGGCCATGTGTCTGAAAAAACCTTCACCGAGCTGCAACCCCAGTGGAAAGCAGCGATGGACACCGCCTACGCACCGCTGCAAGCGGCACAAAAACACAGTGTTGAGCGCCGTCACGCCATGATTGAAGAGGCCAAAGCACTGGGTGCCATGCCCATGATGCGCATCGACGCCGTCAAAGCGCTGCAACAGCAGTGGCAGCATGAGGCGCAAACGATTCCGCTGGACCGCAAGTTCGAGCAAAAGCTGTGGGACACCTTCCGTCAGCCGATCGACGAAGCCTTCAACCGCAAAACCGCCGAGCGTGAAAAAGCCGCGTCTGTCATGGGTGAGCATGATAGGCACGTTTTGGATGCCTCCAAAGCGCTGCAGGCAGCCAATGCTTCAGGCGACGGTCAGCAGATTCGTATTGCCATCGCAGCTTTGGAAGCGGCTATCAAAGGGCAAACCGCAGCCAAAGTGGTTGAAACTGCTGCCATAAGTGCTGAAAATGAGTCAAAAACCGCTGTAGCCGGCGTATCTATTGATTCTGTTGCTATTGAAAATATAGCAAATACAAATACAAATACAAATGCAGATGCAGGCGTGGTCATCAACTCTACCGAAGGTGCTAGCCCCGTTGAACAGGCTGAAGCGCAGGAGCTGGCTGATGTCGAGGTTGATGCTATTGCTGATGCCGCCGAAGATGCTGCCGAAGATGCTGCAATAGCTTCCGCTGAGCCTTTGGAAGCACCTAAACCTATTTCCGTTCCAGTGAAAAAAGTCATCGCCGTCCGTGGTGACGACCGCCCGGGCATGAAAAAGGCTGAACCTGCGCCAGCAGGTAAATTCGGCGCTGGCAAGTTTAGTGACCGTAAGCCAGGTGATCGCCATGATTCTCGCGGTCCTCGCTCAGATTCACGTCCTGATGGTCGTGGCGATAGATTTGCAGACCGAGGCGATCGCCCCGCCTACGAAGACCGTGGCCCACGTCTGGGCGATGCGGCCTTCCGCGCCCAGCGCGATGCCCTGGAGCAGGCGCAGCTGGCACTCAAGAAACTGGCCGCGCATGCGCACGGCGAAGTCCTGGTGCAGTTGCTGGACGCCTGGCAGACCCGCGATGCCGCCAAAATGCCAAGCGCACAAGATTTGGGCAAACAGTTGCCGGCCAGCGCCCGCAGCGCCTGGTCAGCTGCTATCGCCGCCGCACCCGCCGCCAAACCAGCTGATGCCGCCACCGCTTTGCTGCGCCTTGAAATGGCTGCAGAAGTGCCCACGCCAGCCGACCATTTGGCCGACCGCCGCATGCTGCAACTGCAGTTGCTTACCAAACGCAACGACCCCGCACCCCTGCAAACCTGGGCACAAGACGCGGCCAAAGTACTGGCCAGCGACTTCAGCGATGGCACGGCGCGCCGTGTGCAAAACGTGCTGAAAGTGCTGTTGAAGCGCTGAATCCCTGAATCCCTAAATCCCCCTGGCCTCCTTTTCCAAAGGGGGGGATCAAGCCAAGAGATTAAGAAAAGAGATATTGATTTGAAAATATTTCCGTTCGGACTGAGCTTGTCGAAGTCTTCACAAGCCCTTGGCCAGATTCAGGGTGAACGGGAAGTGAATGCGTTTTTGCCCTCTTGGCTGGGGTGGCTGCTTGTACTTTTGGCGTTTTTGCTTGGCATCGCCACAGATGCCATCGGCAGCAGCTACAGTGTCAACATCCTCGCACCGCCGTTGATGTTGTTGATGCTGTGGAACTTCGCGGTGTACGCCTTCATTGGCTTGAACGCGGTGCATGGCTGGTTTTCTGGGCCAAGCTCAAGTAAATCGGGCAAATCAAGCAAAACAGATAGCGACACCCATTTGACCAAACGCATCGCCTTGGCACGCGGTGCTACCGTCATGCACTGCGGCGCAGCGGCCATGGCGGCGGGGGCGTTGGCCTCCATGTACTGGCGCGGGTTGGTGTTTGACTATCTGGCGCTGTGGCAGAGCACGTTTTTGTCGGTCGCCGCGGTGCATCAGATCATCTCTGTGGTTCTTGGCCCTGCATCCTGGATCAGCGGTTTAGCGCTGCCAGATGTCACGGCTTTGGCGCAATTGCGCCATCCCGGCAGTGTGGGTGAGAACGCCGGGCGCTGGATGCACTGGTATGCCATCACCGTCTTTTTGGTCGTTTTGCTGCCGCGTGGCTTGTTGGCGCTGTGGTCGCATCGGCAGGCGCTGGGGCTGATCAAGCCGGTACTTGCAAAGACAAGCCCTGAAACTGCTGCCGCTGGATCTACGCAGACGGTCCCACCCAGTCTGCATGCCGAGAGACAGGTCACCAAACACCTAACTATTGCCCTGAGTTTGATCTCGCACACCAATGTGGGCAAAACCACGCTGGCGCGCACTTTGCTGGGCAGGGATATTGGCGAGGTGCGCGACGCCGAGCATGTGACACACACCGCCGAGCGCCACGTACTGATCCAGGCGCTGCAGGGCGACACTTTGGAACGGCTGGAGCTGTGGGACACCCCCGGATTTGGCGACAGCGAACGGCTGGCCAAGCGCCTCGCCCAGGGCAACAACGCGTTGCGCTGGTTCATGAGCGAGGTTTGGGACCGCATCCAAAACCGCGATTTCTGGTTCAGCCAGCGGGCAGTGCGCAATATATTGGATGAAGCCGATGTGGTGCTCTACCTCATCAACGCGTCTAAAGCGCCCAAAGATGTGGTGTATCTGGATGCCGAGTTGAAGGTGCTGGCGTTGATCGGTAAGCCGGTCATCGTACTGCTCAACCAGTTGGGCGAACCGTCCCTGCCCGCCGAAGCTGCGGCTGAATTGCAGCAATGGAGGCGGCGCGTCGGTCAAACTAAATGTGTCAATGAGGTGCTGTTGCTGGACGCTTTCACCCGTTGCTGGGTGCAGGAAGGGCGTTTGTTGCAGGCGATTGCCGCTGCACTGCCTGGTCAGCAGGCTGAATTTGCACATCTCACCACCGCTTGGCAAACCCGCAACCGCCAGCGTTGGCAGGCCGCCATGGACGTGCTGGCGCAGCGCCTCGCCCGCGCCGCGCAGGACCGCGAGCTGCTGATCGACGCCGGCTGGACCGACAAACTCAAAGTAGCAGGTGCCGTGCTGGGCAAAGCCATGGGCCTGCCGGGCGGTGCGCATGCGCCCAAAGAACTCGCCATGACGCGCTTGGCCCAGCGGCTGGACGCCGACATCCGCACCAGCATGGACGCCTTGATTGCATTGCACCATCTGGACGGTCGCGCCAGCAGCGCCGTATTGACCCGCTTGGCCGAGCACTACGCCCTGCAAGTACCGCAAAGCGAAGGCAAAGCTGCCCTGTGGGGCGGCGTGGTAACGGGGGCCTTGATGGGGCTGAAAGCGGATATTTTGAGCGGTGGGCTGACCTTGGGTGGCGGTATGCTGGCCGGTGGCGTGCTGGGCGCACTGGGCGGGGCAGGACTGGCGCGGGGTTACAACCTGGTCAAAGGCGTGGAGCAGCCGACAGTCGCTTGGACCCCCGAGGTGCTGGACGGTTTGACCCGATCCGCCTTGTTGGGCTACCTCACCGTCGCCCATTTCGGTCGCGGTCGCGGTGCCTGGACAGAGACCGAGCCGCCCGCGTTTTGGGTAGAACAGATCGATGCGGCCATGGCTGACCAGTTGGATGCTTTACATGCGTTGTGGGCGACAGCGGCCGAAAAGTCGGCCCATCAAGTCCAAACCGACTTGAAAACGCTTTTGATTCAAACCAGTCGAACCCTGTTGTTGAGTTTGTACCCGGATACGCCCGCAGACCAGCTATGAGCCAAAAATGAGCAAAAACCAGCCGCATATCCTCATCGTCGGCGCTGGCATCGGCGGCTTGGCTGCTGCGCTGGCCTTGTCCAGAATAGGGGTGCGGGTCACGGTGCTGGAGCGTGCTGACGCTTTCGGCGAAGTGGGCGCTGGCGTGCAACTCGGCTCCAACGCGTTTGGCGTGCTGACGGGCTGGGGGCTGCGTGATGCGCTGTTGGAGGTCGCTGATTTCCCTGAAATCTTGCAAACCCGCGATGCCGCCACGAACCGTTTGCTCGGTCAACTGACTTTGGGCGACACTGCACGGCGCAAGTATGGTTTTGACTACGCCACCATACACCGCGCCGATCTGCACCAGGTTTTGCTCGACGCTGTGCGCCAGCAGCCGCTGGTGCGTTTGCATCTGAACGCCGAAATCAAGGCGATTTCGGAATCAGGGCAGGCGGTGCAAGTCACCACCGCGCAGGGCGACAGCCACAGTGCAGACGCTATGATCGGCTGCGATGGCTTGTGGAGCCAAGTTCGCAAGCATGTGCTGGGTGATCCCATGCCACTGGCGACGGGTCACATGGCTTGGCGGGCTTTGCTGCCAATGCATGTCGTGCCGCCCGAGCTGCAAACCGAGCGCGTGACCGCTTGGCTGGCACCCAGGATGCATGCAATTGCCTACCCTGTGAAACACGGCCAGTTTTTGAATCTGGTTGTTGTGACTGAAGATGACCCGTATTCGACTACGCCCACCCCCCAAAGCTGGAGCCGCGATGTCACAGGACTCAGCCCGCTTAAAAACATGAATTTTGATACTAAAATTGGCATCAAGCCGGCGTATTCATTGCCTGATATGCTATCAAATCTATTGCAAAAAGTGACTGAGCCGCAGGGCGGCGGCTGGACCCGCTGGACCCTGTTTGACCGTGCCCCGATGACCTCCCCTGTTGAGATGGCGCACCCCGCGCACCCGCGCATCGCCCTTTTAGGCGACGCCGCCCACCCCATGCGCCCTTATTTAGCGCAGGGCGCGGCCATGGCACTGGAAGATGCACAGGCTCTGGCGCTCGCTTTTTCGACAGGTTTTGCACAAAATTCAAGCCATTTACCTGCTGTTTTGCAGCAATATGCCCAAAACCGCTGGCAGCGCGCCGCCCGCGTGCAGGCGCATTCACGCCGCAATGGCCGCATTTTTCACATGGATGGCCCACTGCGCTGGGGACGGGACGTGGCTTTGGCGCTGTTGGGTCCGCGTTTGATGGATCTACCGTGGCTGTATAACCACACATCCCCTGTAGAATCTACGTTTTAACAGCCTGTCACAAATTGCCATGTCCGCTTGGGTGCTTCCAGACCACATTGCCGATGTTCTGCCGTCCGAGGCCAGGCACATCGAAGAACTCCGCCGCAGTTTGCTAGACACCGCCCGCAGCTATGGCTATGAGCTGGTGATGCCCCCTTTGCTGGAGCATCTGGAGTCTTTGCTGACGGGTACGGGCGAGGCGCTGGACTTGCAGACCTTCAAACTCGTTGACCAGCTCTCAGGCCGCACCCTGGGTTTGCGTGCCGACACCACACCCCAAGTCGCCCGCATCGACGCCCATTTGCTGAACCGGGCCGGCGTCACCCGCCTGTGCTATGCAGGCCCGGTGCTGCACACCCGCCCGGACCGCCCGCAAGCCACCCGTGAACCGCTGCAGTTTGGTGCTGAAATCTATGGCCACGCCGGGCGCGAAGCCGATCTGGAAGCGCTGCTCTTGGCACTGGATTGCCTCAAAGTCGCCCAGGTCAGCAAACTGAGCGTTGACATGTCGGACGCGCGGATTGTGCGTTGTTTGCTGTCGGAAGCCAGCATCCAAACCACCTTGCCCACTGAGCAGTTGAACCACATCCACAACGCTTTGGCGGCGAAGGACGCCAGTGAACTGGCTGCTTTGACCAAATCGTTGCCAAAAACGGCGCGTGAGAGTTTGATCGCGCTGGTACAGCTTTACGGCGACGCCAAGGTGCTGGATGAAGCCGAAAAAGTGCTGCAACCGGCGATTGATATCAGCCGGGCGCTATTGAATTTGAAGTGGCTGGCTTCTCAATTGGGTGAAACAAAAGTCACGTTCGACCTCGCCGAACTCAGCGGCTACGCCTATTACAGCGGGGCCCGTTTTGCAATCTACGCCAAAGGTGCGCCGGATGCCTTGGCGCGCGGTGGCCGTTACGACGAAGTTGGTGCCGTGTTTGGCCGCAACCGGCCGGCGGTGGGCTTCAGTCTGGACATCAAGGAACTGATCAGCGCCGTTGCACCACGTCCGCTCCAAGCCGCCATTCGTGCGCCTTGGAGCGAGTCTGCCAGCCTGCAATCCGCCATCACCCGTTTGCGCCAGTTGGGAGAAACCGTGGTCTGCGTGTTGCCGGGTCATGAAAGCGAAGTCGACGAGTTTGACTACGACCGTGAACTGGTTGACGCTGCCGGGCAGTGGGTTCTTCAGGCGATTTGAGCAGGCCATTGACGCTATTGAAGTAGTCAAAAATAGCCAAAATTTCAGTTTTATTTCGTTTTCCTTTTTTCAGTTCTTTCGTTTTTGCAGTTAAAGAAAATTTAGACATGAGTAATTCACAAAAGCAGGTTGGTCGCAATGTTGGTCGCAACGTCGTGGTTGTGGGCACCCAGTGGGGCGACGAAGGCAAAGGCAAACTGGTCGACTGGTTGACCGAGAGCGCTGGCGGCGTGGTGCGCTTTCAGGGTGGCCACAATGCGGGTCACACCTTGGTCATCAACGGCGTCAAAACGGCGCTGAATCTGATCCCCAGCGGCATCATGCGCCCGGGTGTGAAGTGCTACATCGGCAACGGTGTGGTCTTGAACTGCGCCCATTTGTTCAAGGAAATCGCGGGTCTGGAAGCGATCGGCGTTGAAGTCCGCTCCCGCCTGCGCGTCAGCGAGGCTTGCCCGCTGATCTTGCCTTTCCATGAAGCGATTGACGTCGCCCGTGAAATCAAACGCGGCAACGGCGGTGCTGAGAAAATCGGCACCACTGGCAAAGGCATCGGCCCCGCCTACGAAGACAAAATCGCCCGTCGCGCCCTGCGCGTGCAGGATTTGAAACACCCGGAGCGCTTTGCCGCCAAACTGCGCGAGCTGCTGGACCTGCACAACCATGTGCTGACCACCTATCTGGGCGCACCTGCGCTGGAGTTTGAGCCGATCTACGCGGATGCGATGAAGCAGGCCGAACTCATCAAGCCTTTGATGGCTGACGTGTCTCGCGAGTTGAACGATGCCCATAAAGCCGGCGTGAACCTGTTGTTTGAGGGCGCGCAGGGCACTTTGCTCGATGTGGACCATGGCACCTATCCGTTTGTCACCTCCAGCAACTGCGTCGCGGGCAACGCGGCGGCGGGTTCTGGCGTGGGCCCGAACCTGTTGCATTACATGCTGGGCATCACCAAAGCCTACTGCACCCGCGTCGGCGGCGGCCCGTTCCCGACCGAGTTGGAATGGCAAAAAGAAGGCACCCCTGGCTACCACATGAGCACCGTCGGTGCCGAGCGCGGCGTGGTGACCGGACGTTACCGCCGTTGCGGCTGGTTTGATGCGGCCTTGCTGAAACGCTCCGCCCAAGTCAACGGCATCACTGGTTTGTGCATCACCAAGCTGGACGTGCTGGACGGCTTGACCGAGCTGAAACTCTGCACGGGCTACATCCTGGACGGCCAGACCATCGACATCCTGCCCATGGGCGCGGATGACATCGAGCGCTGCGTGCCGATTTATGAAACCCTGCCAGGTTGGTCAGAATCCAGCGTCGGCGTGACCGACTACGCCAAGCTGCCCGCCAATGCCAAGCGCTATCTGGAGCGCATCGCTGAAGTCACCGGCGTGCCGATCGACGTGATTTCCACCAGCCCGGACCGCGACCACACCATCATGATGAAGCACCCCTTTGTGGCGAATTGAGCGTTGATTTAAGCTTTTAATTGCGATTCAAGTAAATTTAAGTGTTAAATTGGTCTCTAGCCGGCGTATTTATTGACTAGAGTGCTACTAAATTAGGAGTGAATAACCATGTTGACTGAAGACGGCAAACACCTGTACGTGAGCTATGACGAGTACCACAACCTGATTGAAAAACTCGCCATCAAGATCCACCAATCGGGCTGGCCGTTCGACACCATTTTGTGCCTGGCTCGCGGTGGCATGCGTCCGGGCGACATTTTGTCGCGCATCTTCAACAAACCTTTGGCCATCATGTCCACCAGCTCTTACCGGGCTGAAGCGGGTACGCAGCAGGGCAATCTGGACATCGCCCGTTTCATCACCACCCCCAAAGGTGAAATCGCCGGCAAAGTGCTGCTGGTGGACGACCTGGCTGACACCGGCCACACCCTGCTCAGGGTGATCGACCAGCTCAAAAACAACTACGCACCGATCACCGAGCTGCGCAGCGCCGTCATTTGGACCAAAGGCGTTTCCGCATTCGAGCCTGATTATTCGGTCGAATTCTTGCCCACCAACCCGTGGATTCACCAGCCGTTTGAAGGCTACGACGCCATCCGTGTGGAGCAGTTGATCACCAAGTGGTCGGTATAAATTTGCTGGTTTCGCGCTAATATCCAGCCATGACCAGCAAATCCCCACCAACTTCTGCGCATATTTCCACCCAGCTCATCCACCACCCCTACCAGCCGCCCGAGGGCTACGCAGCGCCGCAGCCGGGGGTGTTCAAGGCCTCGACGATTCTGTTCCCCAACGTGGCGGCCATGCGGTTCCGCTACCACGACGAGCTGGGCCACCAGTACACCTACGGCACCAAGGGCACGCCGACCACGTTTTTGCTGGAAGAGCGCCTGTGCAGTCTGGAAGGCGGCTCGTTTTGCAGCCTGGTGCCCAGCGGTCTGGCGGCCATCGCCTTGACCAATTTTGCCTTGCTCAAAACGGGCGATGAAATGCTCATCCCCGACAACGTCTACGGCCCAGGTAAAACGCTGGCCGACGGCGAACTGGCGCACTTTGGCATCAGCTACCACACCTACGATCCCATGAATCCAGCTGATCTGGCAGCCAAAATCAGCGCCAAAACCAAATTGGTCTGGCTGGAAGCACCGGGTTCGGTGACGATGGAATTCCCGAATCTGCCTGAACTGGTGCGTATTTGCCGATCCAAAGCTGTGCTGATCGCCTTGGACAACACCTGGGGCGCGGGTTTGGCTTTCAACCCTTTTAAGCTGGGCACGTCGGATGAGGATTTGGGTGAAAACTTGGGTGTCGATATCTCCGTCCATGCCCTGACCAAGTACCCCAGCGGCGGAGGTGACGTGCTGATGGGCAGTGTCATAGTGCGGGACACGGCTTTGCACGCCCTGATCAAACGCTGCCACATGCGCATGGGCTACAGCGTGGGCATGAACGACATTGAATCGGTTCTGCGCTCGTTGCCCAGCATCGCGTTGCGTTACAAAGCGCATGATGTGGCGGCGCGCACACTGGCGCGCTGGTGCCACAGCCGTGCTGAGGTGGTGCAGGTGCTGCACCCGGCCCTGGCTGCTTCGCAAGGGCATGAACACTGGCGGGCGCTGTGTGGTGGCGGCAGTGATAACGCAGATGAGGCCCATAACACGGATGCGGGCCACGCGGCTGGCCTGTTCAGCATCATGCTGCACGAGCGCTTCAGCAGCGCGCAGGTGGATGCGTTTTGCGACGCGCTGACCATCTTCCGGCTCGGCTACAGCTGGGGCGGCCCGATGAGCCTGGTCGTGCCCTACAACTTGCGCGGGATGCGGTTTTTACCCCACGGGGCGCACTTGCACCGAGGCACACTGGTGCGCTTTTCTGTCGGTTTGGAGGCGGTCGCGGACCTGCAAGCCGATTTAGAGCAGGCCATGGCAGCGACATTGCTGTGAATACCTGTTAAAGTCAGTGACACTGTTTGAAATAACTACAAAATCACTGACTATTTACCTGAAAGAACACCTTGGCAACTCCTAATTACGGCTTTGAAAAGCGCCAAAAAGAACTCGCAAAAAAGAAGAAGAAAGAGGAAAAGCTCAAGATGAAATCTGAGCGCAAAGTAGGCGAGCCGCACGACGATGAAGAAGCCAACCCGGAGCAGCCTGGCGACCAGCCAGATGTCAACCCCGCGAATCCGGCATAATCTCACCTCTTCGCTCACAAAAAAGCCGCTTCTCAGCGGCTTTTTTAATGTTATTTCAACAGTTTATTTATTTGCGATTGAATTGCAATTTATTTGCGTTTTTTGACACCACCGTTTTGCGCCAAACGGATTTGCTCAATCGCTTTTTGCCCTGCGCTGTAACCTGCAGCGATCAACTGTGCGCGGTTGCTGAAGTCCGAACCTGAAAACGCCGCCACATTGGGCTTGATCAGCACATCGGCCTTTTGGCCTTCGAGCTTGGCCAGCGACAGGCCCATGATCTCGAACGACTGCATCACAATTTCGTAAATGCCCGAAGCATGCGCGTTTTGCGGGCTAGCGCCCACATCCACCGCCACAACCACCATGTCTGCGCTCATCTGGCGGGCGACGGATACGGGAAGTGGACTGGTAATGGCACCATCCACCAACTCCATGCCGTTGATGGACATCGGCAGAAACACGCCCGGCATGCTGCTGGAGGCGCGGACGGCCTGACCGGCGTCACCGCTTTTCAGTTGCACTGAATCGCCTGTTCTCAGGTTGGTCGCCATGGCGATGAAGGGCGTTTTCAGCGCCTCGATCGGTTTGTCTCTGACGAAGTTGTTGATCAGTTTCTGCAGCGCCTCGCCTGCGATCAGCCCGCGTTTGGCGTTGCTGGCGGTGTCGATGACATCGGCATCACGCACCTTCATGGCCACGTCTTCCATCTGCGCGCCAGTATAACCAGCGGCATAGAACACCCCGATCACGCTGCCCGCACTGGCACCAACGATCAAATCAGGACGAACGCCGGCGGCATCCAGTGCCTTGCAGACGCCGATGTGTGCAAACCCGCGCGCCGAGCCGGCGCCCAGAACGAGTGCGATTTTGGGGCGAACAGAGCCGGTTTGGGCAAAAGAGGCGCTGCTGGCCATGGTGATGGCACCACCCAGGGCGCTGCTGAAAAGTCGACGGTTGAGCATGTTGGATGTTTAAGTGGCTGTCAACAATGAAAAGTATGAAGAGCGGCGAAGCTGAAAGTGCTGAATTGAAAGCGTTGAAACTGAAGCATTTGACTTTACAGTGCTTTCACCAAGCCTGAATCCACCATTGCCTTGAGTTTGGCAAAGGCCGACTCAAACGTATTGGCCGGTTCGCCAGCGGTGATGTTCTCCACTTTTTCGCCCAGGATGATGATCTCCACACGGCGGTTCAAGGTGCGGCCTTCTTCGTTGCTGTTGGAGACGACCGGGCGTTGGAACGAGAAGCCTTCGGCCTTCAAACGCTCCGCTGGTACGCCACGTGCTTGCAGGGCATCACGCACGACTTTTGCGCGGGCGTCAGAGATCTGCTGGTTGGCGGGCAGGGTGCCCACGTTGTCGGTGTGGCCTTCCACGGCGACCGGTTTGTCGGATTTGTTTTTGATGAGTGCTGCAATTTTGTCCAGGTACGGGTCTGCAGCGACGGTGTTCAGGTCGGCCTTACCAAACTGGAACAGCACCGTGTTGGGCAGCGGAATCTGCACGCCGCGCGGGGTTTGGTCAATGGCGATCACGGTCTTGGGCGCAGCAGCTACGGGCGCTGGAGCAGGCGTGCTGCAAGCAGCCAAGAGCGCGGCGCTTAATCCAAGTGCGACAAACCCTGACCCGCCGAGCACGTTCAAACGATTCAAAAACATAGCATAACCTTTGCAAAAACGAAGGTCAGAGCTTAAACGGGCAAGCGCAATTTGTAATACTTTGAAACTAAAAATAGTTCAAAACTGTGTATTAGTTTGCTTTTTATGCCGACTTTTCTACATTTGGCGCACTTTCAGCCACCAAATCAGCCACCAAAAACTCCGCCAGTGCGACCATGGCCGGCATGGAATGGTCTTGGGGTGCTATCAATGTTGCATCAGGATAGTGCTTGAAGTTGCGCTGCATGGACTGCAGGTAGACCGGGTCGTAATGCAGGGTGAGCAGTTCGCGCACCACCGGCTCGCACTGGTTGGCCTGCGCCAGCGCCTGCCAGCCCTGCACGACGGCCTTGCCGCGCGCCTCGGTCAGCGCGTCCAGGCGTTCGCAGAAAAACGTCGTGTCTTTGACAAAAAAATCGTAATCTTCCATCAGCAGTGCAACCCGCTCTTCCAGCGGCAGCTGCAAGTTCAGGCAGGGGCTGCTGCGCATGTGATCCATCAGCGCCACCGGCACGGCCACGTTGCCGACTTTTTTGCTTTCGGACTCCACAAACACCGGGCGGCTGCGGTCAAACCGGCGCAGGGCGTTCCAGACCCGTGTGTCAAAGGCTTTTTGGGTCGGCTGTGGCACGCCTGGCAGCACGCCCAGCACCGAGCTGCGGTGGTTGGCCAGCGCTTCCAGGTCCAGCACCTGGGGCGCAAGCTGGCCTTCTTTGACGGGTATATCCGCCAGCGCCTGCAGCAAACGCGTCTTGCCTGATCCCGTGGGGCCGCAGACAACGCGAAAGTCCAGCCGCTCGGCCAGCCGGGGGATGTCCGCAACAATGGCAGCTCTGAAGGCCTTGTAGCCACCGTCGATGATGGTCACCTTGAAGCCGATCTCGCTCAATATCAACGACAGCGAACCGCTGCGCTTGCCACCACGCCAGCAATAGGTCAGCGGCTTCCAGTCGCGCGGCTTGTCCATCACATGCTGGTGGATGTGGCCGGCAATGTTGATGGCCGCCATCGCCGCGCCGCGCTTTTTCGCCTCAAACGCATTGATCTGTTTGTACAGGGTGCCCACTTCAATGCGCTGGGCGTTGTTCAGTGCCGGCCAGTTGAGTGCTCCGGGCAGGTGGTCCTCAAAGTACTCGGCCTCGGTGCGTGCGTCAATGATGGTGTCGAACTGGTCGAGTTGTTGCAGGGCGTCGGTGGCGCAGATGGGGGTCAAACTCATAGCGGGAATCTCAATGTAATCAATGGCTTAGGGGGGCCGTCTACTTCAATTGCTTCTGCAGTTCAGGCCAGATATTGGCCAAAATGCGTGGGTGCGCGGCTTCGGTGGGGTGGATGCGGTCAGCCTGGAAGAGTTTGATGTAATCCGGCGAATCGGCCACGCCTTTGAGCATGAAGGGCACCAAGCCTACCTTGTTGGTTTTGTTGTTCGCTTTGGCTACTTTGACAAACGCGGCGCTGAACTGTTTGGTGTAATCCGCCCCGTAGTTGGGCGGAATCTGCATGCCCAACAGCAGCACCTTGGCGCCCGATGTGAGCGCGGCTTGCGTCATGGCGTTCAGGTTGTCCTCGGTCATCGCCATCGGCAGCCCGCGCAGGGCATCGTTCGCGCCCAGTTCGATGATGACGTGGGTGGGGTGGTGCAGGTCCAAAAGCGGCGCGAGGCGCGAGCGACCGCCCGAAGTCGTGTCGCCGCTGATGCTGGCGTTGACTACGGTGACAATGGCACTGCTTATCAGTTCATTTTTTGCTTCATTTTTGACGGTAGCCGGCGTATTTGTTGACTGAGTAGCTACATTATTTGTAGTAGTTTTGGAGGTTTTAGCGTTTTTTCCGGGTTTTTCATTCCAGTTAACCGACTCCGCCAGCTTGTTTTCCAGCAACGCAACCCAGCCCGTACCGCGTTTCAGGCCATACTCGGCACTGATAGAGTCACCCACGACCAAGATTTTGACTGCCGTTTGTGGCATTTGCGGTTTGGCTGCGGCGGCTTCCTTGCTAAAAGCGGGTTGCGCCACCAGATAAAGCGCTATACCTGCAAACGTCACGTAGCGGAGCAGAGATTTCAGCAAAGTAATCCGCAGAATTTTAGAAAGTTGTTGCATGACAGAGTTCATCATTTCGGTAGAGCATGTGTTCAAGTCGGTGACAGATTCCACCGGTACGCTGGACATTTTGCGCGATATTCATTTCCAGCTCGCGGCCAAGGAAACATGCGCCATTGTCGGCGCTTCTGGGTCGGGTAAAAGCACCTTACTGTCCATCATCGCAGGTTTGGACACCCCCACCCGTGGCACCGTGCGCCTGCGCGGGCAGGACATCTTTGCCGTGGACGAAGACGCCCGCGCCGCTTTGAGGGCGCAGAGTGTCGGTTTCGTCTTCCAGAGCTTCCAGCTCATGGGCAACTACAACGCGCTTGAAAACGTCATGCTCCCGCTGGAACTCGCCGGCCGCAAAGATGCCAGAAAGCTCGCCACCGAGATGCTGGCCCGCGTCGGCCTCAGCACCCGCCTGCACGCCTACCCCAAAGTCCTCAGCGGCGGCGAACAGCAACGCGTCGCTTTAGCCCGAGCCTTCGTCGTCCAGCCCTCGGTACTACTGGCCGATGAGCCAACCGGCAGTCTGGACCACGCCACGGGGGAGACGATCATGAAGCTCATGTTTGAGCTGAACGCCGAACTCGGCACCACCTTGGTACTCGTCACCCACGACCCGGCGATTGCGGCGCGGTGTGAGCGGAAGATCACGATAGAGGCGGGGGAAATTGCGGCTAATTTGAGGTAAAAGGGGTTTTTAGAGATGAAATTGGCTTCTAGCCGGCGTGTTTATTGCCTTAGTAGCTATATTATATATAGTGATTTGTAGTTGCGATTTCTAGGACCGATCTGCAAGCCAACAACCCGCCCAACGCAGTTAAACTCAAAACATGATCATCCTATGCATCGAATCCAGCTGCGACGAAACCGGCGTGGCGCTTGTTAAAACCGAGGCTAACTCAGAAGGAGGGGGCCTGCCTGTGCTGCTGGCGGACGCGCTGCACAGTCAGATTGAAATGCACCAGGCCTTTGGCGGCGTGGTGCCTGAGCTGGCTAGCCGCGACCATATTCGGCGGGTGTTGCCGTTGACGAAGCAGGTGCTGCGCACATCGGGACTGAACTTGGGCGATATTGACGTGGTGGCCTACACCAAGGGGCCGGGGCTGGCGGGGGCGCTGCTGGTGGGGTCGGGCATGGCGTGTGCGCTGGGCGCGGCGTTGGGCAAGCCGGTGCTGGGGGTGCACCACTTGGAGGGGCATTTGCTGTCACCGTTTTTGGGCGCGGACCCGCCGGAGTTTCCGTTTGTGGCGCTTTTGGTGTCAGGCGGGCACACGCAGTTGATGCGGGTGGATGGCGTGGGCAAGTACGAAATTTTGGGCGAAAGCGTGGACGACGCGGCGGGGGAGGCGTTTGACAAGTCGGCCAAGTTGATG
>JAYVJL010000118.1:0-11691 GCA_043769295.1 Polaromonas sp.
GCACATCACGTGTTGCGACTATTGACAGCTAAAGTTGGCAGCCTCTTTGATATCTCCTGCGTTTTTGTAACGCACCTGCTGTGGGTAAGGGCACAAACAATCCGCTTCTTTGGCGCTGCAAAGTTTGTAGCTGTAAAGACATTGGTGCGAACATATGAGATTAAGCACGGGCGAGGTTGGGTTGTATCAAGACTCTGCGGTAAAGCCGATGCGTTTGATCAGCGGACCCCAACGGTCATACTACGCCTTCTGGCTGCGTGCCTGATCTTCTGGCGTGCCGCCAAACGGTATCAAGCCCACTACGGTCAATGCATCTGTCACAGATTTGTCTTTGATAGCGGCATTGATGACCGCATTGGCTGCGGCAACGATAGCTGCTGACGTTTTAGCCGGCGCATAGAAACCAAACCATTCTTCAACCGTCAATTCTGGGAATCCTTGTTCTGCAAAGGTGGCCACTTCGGGCACAAAAGGTGAACGGGTTTTACCAGAGGTTGCAATGAGGCGCAGTTTGCCTGCTTTGTGGTTGGGAATAAAGTCACCGTGCGGTGTCACCATCGCGGCGATTTGACCACCAATAACATCGGTCACGCCAGGGACTGAGCCGCGGTATGGAACGTGTTTAAGGTCGACATTGTTGTTCAAGCCCAGCAAAGCACCAATGAAGTGTGGTGTTGAACCTGCAGCAGGCGAACCGTAATTGGCGTCTTTAGGATTGGCCTTGGCCCAAGCTAAAAAATCTTTGACAGTTTTGACAGAAGCGGGAACCACAGGGCCCACAGCCAGACCATGGTGGATCATGGAAGCAGTACCAACAGGTACAAAATCCTTGAATGGATCGTACGTCAGTTTGCTGTATATATGAGGGTACAAAGACAGGGCCGAAAACGGTGTCATCGCCAATACAGAACCATCAGCAGGTGCTGTTTTCAACGCCTCAAGCGCGATTCGGCCACCCGCACCGGCTTTTGTATCAACCACCGCGCCATTTTTGGCGTAAGCGGTGCCAGCAAACCGATCACCGACGCGACGTGCACAGATATCACCCGCACTTCCTGCCGGGAAGCCATAGAATATTTTGACCTGCTCGAGCATTTGCGCCCATGTTGAATTTGCGCCCAAGGCTGTCAGCAAAGCAGTACCTGCGGTTGCCTGAATAAAATTACGTCTATTGGTCATAAAGTCTCCTGTTTAAAAGTCAAGTTAATGAGAAATCAGCACATACAGACCTTGATTTGTAGGTTACGAATGAATCACACACATTTATCTTTGATATCTTCAGGCACAGCAATGGCCTTGATACGATCAGGATTGTCGGTCAATCGCACACAAAAAGCACGTGTTTCTGTGCCTTCACACAGCACATCGTCACCCCGTTTGACCACATGCTTGTGCACAAACACCTTGTCGCGCCACTCCTCTACCGAGGTATGGATTTGCAGCGTTTCGCCATAGGTTGCCGGACGCATGAATTTTGTATGGATTTCTAACAGGGGTGTGCCGATAATGCCCGTGGTTTTCACAAGCTCTCGCCAAGGCGGAACACCACACTTTACAAAAAAGTTCAGTGATGAGGCATCCATCCACTTGGAGAAATTTGGGAAAAAGACGATGCCTGCAGGGTCGCAATCCCCAAACATCACATCAACCTCATAAACAACAGTTTTACTCATATTTTTTGAAAAAGCTATAACGCTATAACGCTATAACGCTATAAATTAGATAGCTAACGTGACATATAATATGCCGTCTACAGTCGTATTTTTATCCTATTTGCATAAATATCAGCTGCCTTCAGTATTTTCAAGGAGCAAGGCAATTCCTTGCCCACCACCAATGCAAGCCGAGGCAATACCCCAGCGCACACCGGCTTGTTTCATTTCACGCGCAAGCGTGATGGTCAAACGAACGCCAGTAGTCGCCAGCGGATGACCCAGTGCAATCGCACCGCCGTTGACGTTCAGTTTGCTCAAATCCAGTCCCAATTCACGGCCAACAGCCAGTGTCTGCGCGCCTTGGGCTTCGTTGATCTCAAAGCGACCGATCTGATCCAACATCAAACCTGAACGCTCTAAAAGCAGACGAATCGCTGGCGCAGGTCCAATACCCATGATCTCAGGTGGTACACCAACAACGGCAGCGGCCACGATGCGTGCCAATGGTTTTTTGTTTTGGGACTGACTCCAATTTTTCACATAGGCACCCGAGGCCACAACCGCAGCGGCAGCGGCATCGACCAGTGCGGCGCTGTTACCACCGGTCTGTACCCCGCCTTCATAGACAGGTCTGAGCTTGCCTAATACATCCGCAGGAGAAATGCGTGCATGGGTGTCTTGCGTGACTTCAGTGACTTTTCCCAGCAACTTGATACCGCGGGACTTGTAACCCGCCAATTCGAACTTTTCTGTGATAACCGGAACGATCTCTCCTGCGTGAAAGCCCCTTTGCTGGGCTGCAACGGCTTTGGCAAATGAGTTGGAGGCGAACTCATCCACTTGCTCACGTGTAATGGCGTACTTTTTAGCGAGGTTTTCAGCTGTCTGGATCATGTTGATGCCAGCTGCAGGGTCCTTCAGCGCTTCCCACATGTAGTCTTTAAAACCAACGGGTGCACCGAGTTTGAAGCCCGTACGGTGGTCAAATGCGGCTATGGGATTGCGCGTCATGCTCTCGGCAGCTACCACCAAAGCGACTTCGCAGGCACCGCTTTGAATGTTTTCGCCAGCTTGACGAAACAATTCAAAACCAGTGCCACAAATGCGTTGTGCCATCAGGGCTGGCACTTCAACGGGTACGCCGGCGTACAGGCCGATGTGACGCGGCAGGAAAAACTGATCGAAGTCGCCAGGTGCCATGTTGCCCGCGACGACAGCGCCGATATGCTGACCCGACACACCGGTGCGCTCCAGCGCGGCACGCGCCGCCTTGATGCCGAGATCGGTCGGCGATATGTGGCCGAGTGCGCCACAGTAATCCACCATCGGCGTCCGCACGCCGTCCAACATCCAGACGTCATCGAAGTGTGAAAAAAATCCTTTGGAGGCCATGCAACTGATCCTATGTTTTAACGCGGTTTCAAGATGGTGTGCAATGTGTCGGCATGCAGCGCCTCCACCGTATCAGCGCGATGCGTCAACACGGCACGCTGATTGATGGAACCTTTGTCCGTCACTTCACTGCGGTCAATGGTCGGCGGCTCCGCCAACAAACACATGCGCGCAATACGGCTGGCGCTGCCAGTAGCACCAAGCGCCAAGTTGTCGATGACTGTCTGGAAATGTGCGATCACGGGCGCTCTGGACAGCACATCCGCCATGGGTGCGCTGGCATCCAGACCACTCAAGCTGCGAACAGCCTGGGTTGGGAACACCATGGCACCGATCTCTTTGAAATTGATACCCGTCAGCACCACATCCTGAATATAAGGTGCGCCTGCAGCAACAATTTTTGCGCGCAACGGCCCTACGCTGACAAAAGTACCGGTCGCGAGTTTGAAGTCCTCCGCAATCCGCCCATCAAACCTGAGCCCCAAATGGATATCTGTTTCATCGATCCATTTAACCGCATCGCCCGTGCTGAAGAAACCTTCCTCATCAAAAGCCTCAGCCGTTTCTGCAGGCGCACGCCAGTAGCCCGGTGTGATATTCGGCCCTTTGTAGCGCACTTCTGTCTTGCCAACCATATCGACAAGTTTGAGCTCCATGCCGGGCGTGGGAACACCCAAATCACCAGCCTTGACGTTAGGGTTGGTCACAAAGATGGCAAATGGCCCTGACTCCGTCATGCCCAAACCAGTTGTCATGACAATACGCTCGCCGACTTCTCCTTCTTGCGATTCAAACAAGCTGTCCCATATGGGTTGAGCCAGAGCTGCACCTGCATAGAAAAACATTTTCACGCGTGAAAGCAGATTCTTGCGCAGGGTATCGTCAGTTTTCATCGCGTTAGCGATGGCCTCAAATCCCGTTGGAACATTGAAATACACCGTGGGTGCAATTTCACGCAAATTGCGCAGTGTCTCTGCCATCAGCGCAGGTGTTGGCTTGCCATCGTCAATATAGAGCGTACCGCCGTGGTAGACCACCATTCCGAAATTGTGATTCCCGCCAAAGGTATGGTTCCAGGGCAACCAATCCACCAATACCAGTGGTTGCGTTGCCAATACAGGCATGGATTGCGCCATTTGCTGCTGATTGGCACACCACATGCGCTGGGTGTTAATTACCGCTTTTGGTAACTTGGTGGAACCACTGGTGAAAAGAAACTTGACGATGGTGTCTGGCCCTGTGGCTTGCATGGCTTTATCGACTTGTCCAGTCACAACTGTTGACTGCAAATCCTGAAAAGGGGTACTTGCGCGACCTTCCAGTGAACCATTTGTCAAAACCACTTCTGTGTCTGGACTGACCGCAGCCAAAATGGCTTTGCCATAACGCGCAGCATCAGCAGCAAAGACGAGCCCGGGTGTGACGGTCTTCAACACATGCCGAAGCTTGTCGTAATCTTGGCTGATGAGAGAGTATGGCGGAGAAGCAGGCACAAAGGGCACACCAGCAACCAAGCAACCCAACGCCAGCAACGCATGTTCCAAGTCATTTTCAGACAAAATGACAACGGGGCGCTCAGCGCTCAACTGCCGATCAATCAAAGATTGGGCGATACGCTGCGCACTGCCCCAAGCTTGTGCATACGTGATGTGTCGCCAATCACCTGTTCTACCGTCGGCCAGCTTTTCGCGGCAAGCCATGAAGGTACGATCAGGCACCGTCTGCGCCCAATGCTGCAAACGGTCTGTTATTCGCGATGGGTAATCTTGTAAAGCCTGCTCAGCACTCAGGTAATGGGTGCCTGAAACGCCATCCCGCAAAGCAACGCTAGTTACACCAAAGGTCAATGGGCGAAATTTTGGAGCAGTCATCTTTATCTCTTCTCAGTCTGTAATTTTTATATTGGCTTGAAGTTGATGGCTCAGGCTTTTTGCACTTTGGCGGCACGGCCTTCCAGAAAAGCGCGCACGCGGTCTTTGGCTTCGGGCGCACTTTGTGCTATGGCGGCCATCATGGCTTCGGTAAAAAAGCCATGGTCTGCACTTTGCTCTGCAATCCGTGGCAAGGCGTGCATCAGTGCGTAATTGGTCAGCGGTGCGTTTTGTGCAATACGCACAGCCAATTCATAGGCTTTGTCGAAGGCTTGGCCGGCTGGCACCAGGTATTGAGCCAAACCAATCTTCTCGCCATCAACCGCGTTGTAGACACGGCCAGTCAACATCATGTCCGTCATGCGAGCCGCGCCAATCAACTTGGGAATGCGTACTGAACCACCACCACCGACAAAAATACCGCGACTGCCTTCGGGCAAAGCATAAAAAGTAGATTCATCAGCGACACGAATGTGGCAACTGCTGGCCAATTCCAACCCACCACCCACAACAGCGCCATGCAATGCAGCGATGACTGGCACAGGTCCAAACTGCACCCGCTCCAAAGCGGCATGCCAACTGCGCGAATGCATCATGCCCTGCCCAGCATCACGGTCTTGAAGTTCGCTCAAATCCAGGCCTGCGCAAAAATGCTCACCTTCACCATCAATCACCGCAGCCCGCACCGTTGTAGGCAAGTTTTCAAAAACATCACGCAATTCAAAAATCAAGGCATCATTGATGGCATTGCGTTTTTGCGCTCGGTTCATGTGGATCACGGCAATTTCGTTGTATTCGCCGCGAATGTCCAAGATGAGGTTTTCTTTGGCCATAGTTTGATTGGGTTTCGGTTTCATGGTTGCTTTCTATTCAGATTCGATTATGGTTATAAACCATAACCAATTAAAGCCTACTTTTAGACTTTTACTAGGGATTTCCCTAGGTTTTTGAAATTATTTAAAAATTATTTAAAAATTATTTGTCTGGCAATTCACTTCAAATCATCTTAAATTTAGACGCAGGAGACACATATGGACCACAAAAATCTCGTCGCTATCGACATTCACACATCTGCTGAAGTGAGTTGCTGGAAGCCCTTTGACAACTATGGGGAAGAATACGACCACGCCGCCGTTCAGAGCTACCACCCTTACGACAAAATGGCTTGACCCATTTACGGAGTGATCGCCGAATACAAACTTCCAGCCATCTTTCATATGGGACACAGCGGCATGCGCTGCGATGGTGGATTACGTTTGGAATACAGCAATCTCATGCACTGGACGATGTGGCCATTGATTTCCCCAAACAGCTACAGTGACTAACAATCTGCAGCACGCCCCACCCATTCTTGAAGAAAGCATGACATGCCGAAATTTGCCGCCAACCTGTCGATGATGTACCCCGAGCTGCCCTTTTTAGATCGTTTTGAGGCAGCGGCCAAAGACGGTTTTAAAGCAGTGGAATACTTGTTTCCCTACGCCTATGCGCCCCAAGAGCTGGCTGCGCGTTTAAAAAACAATGGTCTGCAACAAGTGCTGTTCAATCTGCCTGCGGGTGGCACTGATGCAGCATCCATAGACGCAGCCTGGAACACAGGCACGCGCGGCATTGCTTGCATTCCGGGGCGAGAAGCCGAGTTGTTGGCAGGAGCAACATTAGCGCTGCGCTATGCGGAGGCTTTGGATTGCCCCAGATTGCACATGATGGCGGGTTTGGTTCCACCAGCCAAAAACAAAGAAAATGTGCGTGTAACCTACATCAATAATGCCAAGACTGCTGGTCAATTAGTAGCAAAACAAGGCATCAACCTGCTGCTAGAACCCATCAACACCCGCGACATCCCCCGTTTTTTCTTAAACCGCCAAGACGAGGCACATGCGCTGATTGCCGAAATCGGACAACCCAACGTCAAGGTGCAAATGGATTTGTACCACTGCCAGGTCGTTGAAGGTGACGTCGCAATGAAGATCCGCCAATACTTGCCAACCGGAAATGTCGGGCATTTTCAAATAGCCGGTGTGCCCGAACGTCAAGAACCCGATGTCGGTGAAATCAACTATCCCTACTTGTTCGACCTCATCGACAGCTTGGACTACGACGGTTGGATTGGTTGCGAGTACAAACCAAAACTTGGCGGCCAAAACGATGGCACGTCTAAGGGTTTGGGGTGGTTGCAGCCCTACCTATAAATCGATTATCAATCTATTTATAGATCGTTTTACTATATTTTTAATAGCAGCTTAGGCTGTAAATACGCCGGCTACATTCATTTTTCACCCTCTTCTGTATATTCACTCACCAGCACGCAGCTGCAAAACAGGTTACGGTCGCCATAGACGTTATCTACGCGTCCCACGGGTGCCCAGTATTTGTTCTGTTTGTGTTTTTGCAGCGGATAAGCGCCAACTTCACGACTGTAAGGGCGGCTCCACGCCTCACCCAGCAAGCTGTCCGCTGTATGCGGTGCGTGTTTCAGCGGATTATTGTCTTGCGGCCAAACACCCTGCTCTACCTTGGCGATCTCGGCACGAATCGCAATCATGGCGTTGATGAAGCGGTTCAGCTCGTACAAGTTCTCGCTCTCGGTTGGCTCGACCATGAGCGTGCCTGCGACCGGGAAGCTCAAGGTCGGTGCATGAAAACCGTAGTCGATCAAACGCTTGGCGACGTCTTCGGCCGAGATGCCACTCGCACCGCCGGTGGATTCTTTCAACGGGCGCAAGTCCAAAATGCACTCATGCGCGACATAGCCCTCCTCGCTGGCGTAGAGCGTGGGGTAATGGTCTTTCAGGCGGACGCTGATGTAGTTGGCGCTCAAAATAGCGATTTCAGTCGCGTCTTTCAAACCTTCTGCGCCCATCATGCGGCAGTACATCCAGCTGATCGGTAGGACTGCGGCGTTGCCCAAAGGGGCAGCTGAAATAGCCCCCACGCTTGTCGCTTCGCGTACTGCGCTGCCCCCCGAGGGGGCCGTGCCTTGCTTGGGGCGGCCCGGCGCGGCGGCAATAGCTTCGTAAGTCGCATGACCGGGCAAATACGGCACCAAATCCGCCACCACACACACCGGGCCCACACCCGGGCCGCCACCACCGTGCGGGATACAGAAGGTTTTGTGCAGGTTCAAATGACTCACATCTCCGCCAAACTCGCCCGGCGCTGCCGTGCCGACCAGGGCGTTCATGTTCGCGCCATCGACGTAGACGCGCCCACCGTAGCTGTGCACCATGGCGCAGAGTTCTTTGACGCTGGTCTCAAACACGCCGTGGGTGCTGGGGTAAGTGATCATCACGCAGGCCAGGTGGGCGGCATGTTGCTCGCACTTGGCCTTCAAATCGGCCATATCGACATTGCCCTGCGCGTCGCAGGCGGTCACCACCACCGTCATACCGGCCATCTGCGCGCTGGCGGGGTTGGTGCCGTGCGCGCTGCTGGGAATCAGGCAAATGTTGCGGTGGCCTTGGCCATTGGCTTCAAAATAGGCCTTGATAACCAGCAAACCGGCATATTCACCCTGTGAGCCCGCGTTGGGTTGCAGGCTGATACCCGCATAGCCCGTGGCTTTGCACAACCAGGCGCGCAATTGCTCGTCCAGCTCGGCATAGCCCTGCCGTTGATCCTGCGGGGCAAACGGGTGAATGTTGGCAAACTCGGGCCAGGTGATGGGGATCATCTCGCTGGTGGCGTTGAGCTTCATGGTGCAGCTGCCCAGCGGGATCATGCTGCGGTCCAGCGCCAGATCTTTGTCGCTCAATGCGCGGATGTAGCGCAGCATGGCGGTCTCACTATGGTGGGTGTTGAAGACGGGGTGCGTCAAAAATGGACTGGTACGGCGTAGCTCAGCGGGGATCAGCGATGTCACGCCCGCTTCAAAATCACTGACTTTCGGCATCACCTGGTCGGGTTTTGCAAAGAACGACCAGACCAGCGCAATATCGTCCCGCGTCGTAGTTTCATCGAACGACACGCTGATGTAGTTCTCCCACGAAACTTTGACGTTGGCCGACGCATTGACTGCCTTGCTAGCTATTGATTGTGTAGCATCATCGGTTTTGATGGTGAGGGTGTCAAACGCCGACGCACTCGTCGGTGTAAAGCCCAAGGTTTGCAAACCTCGCGCCAAAATGGCCGTGTAGGCCGCGACCCGCTGCGCAATGCGCTTCAAGCCCTGCGGGCCGTGGTAGACCGCGTACATGCTGGCGATCACCGCTGGCAGCACCTGCGCGGTGCAAATGTTGGAGGTGGCTTTTTCGCGGCGGATGTGCTGCTCGCGGGTTTGCAGCGCCAGGCGGTAGGCCGGATTGCCATGCACATCGACGCTGACACCGACCAAACGGCCCGGCATGGAGCGCTTGAACTCGTCGCGGCAAGCCAAGTACGCGGCGTGCGGGCCACCATTGCCCATCGGCATCCCAAAACGCTGCGTCGTACCCAAAACAATATCAGCGCCCCACTCGCCTGGCGGTTTAAGCAGCGTGAGGGCCAGTAAATCAGCCGCCACAATGAATGCCGCTTGCCTGGCATGCACGGTCACCACATCCGCACGCAGGTCGTCAATGCGCCCGCTGGTGGCAGGATACTGCGCCAGCACGGCGAAATAGTCACTCTTATCACCATTCAAAGCCTTTGCCCATTCGTCAGCAGAATTCGCCAACTGCACGGTGATGCCCAGCGGTTTGGCGCGGGTCTGGATCACTTCAATCGTCTGCGGATGGCAATCCCCCGCGACGACAAAGACATTGCTTTTGGATTTGACGCTGCGCTTGGCCAGCGTCATCGCCTCGGCCGCTGCCGTGGCTTCGTCCAGCATCGACGCATTGGCCATCGGCAAACCCGTCAGGTCGCACACCATGGTTTGAAAATTCACCAGCGCTTCCATCCGCCCCTGGCTGATCTCGGCCTGGTACGGCGTGTAGGCGGTGTACCAGGCCGGGTTTTCCAAAATATTGCGCAAAATCACACCCGGCGTGTGGGTGCCGTAATAGCCTTGGCCGATGAAGCTTTTGAACACCTTGTTTTTGCCCGCCATGACCTTCAACTCGGCCAAAGCCTGCGCTTCTGTCGCCGGATGGGGCAAATCCATAGGCGCCGTACGAGCGATGCTGCGCGGCACGATGGTGTCGATCAGCGCTTTTCTGGAAGCCGCGCCCACCACGCGAAGCATGTGCACCTCGTCTGCAGCATCAATGCCAATGTGGCGGGCGATGAACTCGGACGAATTTTCTAAATCCAACAAAGTGGGGGCAGACTTCATGAGCATGGTGATCGTTTATTAGGTTAATGAACTCCAATTTCTCGACGGGCCGCCCCTAGAGAAATTAGCCCCCACGGGGGGCAGCGCAGTACGCGAAGCGACAAGCGTGGGGGTTTGTCTAAGCGGCGAATTTGGTGTAACCGGTCTCATCCATCAGCGCATCCAGTTGCGTTGCGTCAGACAGCTTGACTTTGAAGAACCAGCCCGCACCCAGCGGGTCAGAATTGGCCAGCGCCGGGTCGGCGCGCAGCGCTTCGTTCACCTCAATCACCTCGCCGCCCACTGGCATGTATACGTCAGCCGCCGCTTTGACAGACTCCACCACGCCAGCCACTTCTTTTTGGGCAAACAGAGCGCCCACCTCGGGCAAATCGACAAACACCACATCGCCCAAGGCGTCTTGCGCGTGGTGGGTGATGCCAACGATGGCAATATCGCCGTCAATTTTTAACCATTCGTGGTCTTCGGTGTATTTCAATGTCATGTGATTCTTCCTAAAAAGTTGCTTGCTAAAAATTAATTTAAATTAATTGGGGTCAGATTCTAATTATTCTGCTTTGAAAATTAGCCACGGAAATAACGGTTTGGCACAAAAGGCATGGCCGCAACTTCCATAGCCACGACTTTACCGCGAACAATCGCGCTGATCCGAGTTCCAACCGCAGCAAATTCTGCGCTGACATAGCCCATGGCAATCGGTTTATCAATGGTCGGTGCCAGCAAACCGCTGGTGACTTCACCAATGCGCTTGCCGCTGGCGTCTTGCAATTCGGTGTGCTCGCGCACGGGAACGCGGTCTAAAGCGATCAAACCGACGCGTTTTTTCAGCCATTTGCCATTTTGAGGGTCACTTTGCACACTAGCCGGCGTATTTATTGCCTGTAATGCTATTATATTTGTAGCACCAATATAACCACCCGCCCTTGCACCCTCTGCGCGGCGTACCTTTTGCATGGCCCAGCCCAGCCCGGCTTCGACGGGGTTGGTCGTCGCGTCAATGTCCTGACCGTACAAACACAGCCCGGCTTCCAGGCGCAGCGAGTTGCGCGCGCCCAAGCCAATCGGTTTGACTTCCGGCTCAGCCAGCAGCGCTTTGGCCAGCATCTCAGTTTGTTCTGCAGACACCGAGATTTCAAAACCATCTTCACCGGTGTAGCCACTGCGGGTGACAAAGCAATCCGCACCGGCGATGGTGAAACGGCCACCCGTCATGAACACCAGCTTTTCAATACTTGAGTTAGCGGGAGCCAATCTGGACATCACCGCCACCGCCTGCGGCCCTTGCAAAGCCAGCAAACCGTGGGTGGGCAGGGTGACGATTTGGCAACGGTTGCCGATATGTTGCTGGATGTGGGCAATATCGCCCGCCTTACACGCACCGTTGACGATGACAAAAATCTCATCATCCGCCACTTTGAAGAACATCAAATCGTCAATGATGCCGCCCGCCTCGTTGGTCAGCAGGCCGTAGCGCTGCTTGCCCACAGCCAAGTCGATCACATCCACCGGCATCAGGGTT
>JAYVJL010000119.1:0-6211 GCA_043769295.1 Polaromonas sp.
GCCGACGGCAGCACCCCGCCCGACTGGGTGGCGATGGACCTGTTCAGCCAAGCAGAGCATGACGAACTGGCGCAAAGCGTCCTGCTCTGTCCAGACGCGGCCTATATCGCCCAAGTGCAGGAAAGCATAAACCGCCTGCTGCCCGACATGCCCCGCGCCGCCATCATCGCCAAATCGCTCAACGACCGTGGCGCGCTGATTTTGACGCGCAGCATGGAAGAGGCCTGTTCTATTTCCAACCGCATCGCCCCCGAGCACCTGGAAGTCTCCAGCCGCGACCCACACCGCTGGGAGCCGCTGCTCAAACACGCCGGCGCGATCTTTTTGGGTGCCTACACCAGCGAGTCCCTGGGTGACTACTGCGCCGGCCCCAACCACGTGCTGCCGACTTCAGGCACAGCCCGTTTCAGCAGCCCGTTGGGTGTCTACGACTTCCAAAAGCGAAGCAGTTTGATAGAAGTCAGCGAGGCGGGTGCGCAAGTCTTGGGCAAAATCGCCTCGGTGCTGGCGCATGGTGAAGGCTTACAAGCGCATGCGCGGGCGGCGGAGATGCGGTTGAAGAGCTGATAGATAGTCGATTTTGCTGCTATTTTGATAGCTGCTTAGGCAATAAATACGTCGGCTAGGTGCATATTTATTGGATAAAATTGTAAATTCAACACGAATTCGCAACTCAATCTATTTATCCCCAAAAAAACCGACGCAGATATGCGGTTTCTAGCTCAAGTCATACAAATCAAGGGTTTTGCACACAATTTAGTTGTTTATACAGAACTTATACATTGAATAAATAGAGGTTATGCACAGGTTTTCAGGTGACAACGATTTTCTTTCAATGTACATTAAATTATTCGATGAGCACTATAAGTAGTGCATAGCTTCGCAGTGAACCGCTATAGGTAGTGTTTATCGAATAAACCCCGTGCCAAAAGCAAGAAAGCCAACATTTTCGAGATGTCGGCTTTCAGGGGCTGTTTAGGCCGTGTAGATTGATACCCTACGCTGTTGATAATAGCAAAATTTATACCCTAGGTAGATTTTTTGTGTAACGTCTTCAGGCAAACCCTAATGCAGTTCCTAGCTTTAAAGCATTTTTGACTTTATTTAAAGGAATTTTTGCATTATGAAAAAATTAGAAATAACCTCTACTGAAAAGCAATTGGCACTTGAGGCTATTGCGAATGAGTTTAGTGGAGAAAATTCGTATTCACAACGAACAAGGTTTTTGGAGGCGTTATCCCGCTTTCCAGTAACGACGTTTGAAGCGATGCGCTACTTGGATATTTACGACCCAAGACCGCGAATTCATGAGTTGCGTCACAAGTTTGGATATGTAATTAAAACGCTTTGGCAAACCGTCGTGACGGAGTCGGGTGAAAAGCATCGCATTGGGTTGTACGTGCTAGAGAGTTCGGTGCATCAGGTCTCAGTTAAACGCTGATATTTCATAAGACGGTTGTAAAGCCCAGCAGCTTCAAAAATTGCTGGGCTTTTTGCTATATTAATTAAAGCACCCTAGGCAGTAAATACGCCGGCTAGAGGCATAAATGGCACATAAAAATCCGATTTTCAGTCCAAAACAGCTATTTTTGCTGATTCGACAAAAAATAACACGAACTTCGTGTAACACGAATTTCGTGTTACCATTCAAACATGAAAAACGTCACTATCACCGTTGAAGAATCCGCGCTGGAATGGGCTCGGATTGAGGCTGCCAAGCGTAATTCCAGTGTTTCTCGGCTTGTCGGCGAGATTTTGGCTGAGAAGATGCGGCAGGAGGATGCTTATGCGCAGGCGATGCGCAAGGCCATCAAGTTCGAGTCTTGGGGCGAAAGCGATGGCAACTTTTTGACGCGGGACGAGATGTATGAGCGCGCTGGTTTTCGTTGATACCAACGTGCATCTTTACACCAAAGATGCACGGGATGCCGCCAAGCAAATTCGCGCCAATGAGTGGCTGACTTGGTGCTGGACACAGCGGGCAGGGCGCATCAGCACGCAGGTGTTGAATGAGTATTACAACAACGCTATTACGAAGTTCAAAGCTGTTGTCGCGGTCGAAAAAGCCAGAGAACAGGTGCGCATGCTGCGGCTGTGGCAGCCACCGCATCTGGACACCTACACCGTTGACGGCGCTTGGGTCATGCAAGACCGCTACAAACTGAGCTATTGGGACGCGCTCATCATGTCGTCCGCGCAGCAGCAGGGTTGCAGCTATTTGCTCAGTGAAGACATGCAGCACCTGCAAACCTACGACACCGTGCAGGTGATCAATCCCTTTTTGATGACACCCGCCGAATTTGAGGCCTTGTAATGAATTTAGACCAATTGATCAACACCCGCATCCGCCAAGACATCGTCTCCATGCACGCCTACGCCATCCAGGACTCGGTTGGCATGGTCAAGCTGGACGCGATGGAGAATCCGCACCGGCTGCCTGCTGATTTACAGCAGCAACTGGGTGAACGCTTGGGCCAACTGGCGCTGAACCGCTACCCCAATGGCCGTGTGAACGACCTGCGCACCGCGCTGGCCGCTTACGCAGAGATGCCCGCAGGCTACGACATCATGCTGGGTAATGGCTCGGACGAGTTGATTTCATTGCTGGCGCTGGCTTGCGACGTTCCTGGGGCGACGATTCTGGCCCCGCTTCCGGGCTTTGTGATGTACGCCATGAGCGCGCAATTGCAGGGTTTGCAGTTCGTCGGCGTTGATTTGACAGCTGATTTTGAGCTGGACCTGCCTGCCATGCTGGCCGCGATTGCGCAGCACAAACCCGCCATCACCTACCTGGCCTACCCCAACAACCCGACCGCGAATTTGTGGGATGACGCGGCGATGGTGCAGATCATCGACGCTGTGGGCGAGGTTGGTGGGTTGGTGGTGTTGGATGAGGCGTATCAGCCTTTTTCCAGCAAAACTTATTTAGACCCCATTCGCGCCAATCCTTCTGCGCATCAGCACGTTTTGTTGATGCGCACCCTGAGCAAGTTCGGCTTGGCTGGGGTGCGCATGGGCTACATGGTGGGCCCGAAAGCGCTGATTGCCGAAATCGACAAAGTGCGTCCGCCCTACAACATCAGTGTGCTGAATTACGAGTGCGCGCTGTTCGCTTTAGAGCACAAAGAGGTGTTTTCGGCTCAAGCCGGCGAATTGATTGCCCAGCGCGCTATGCTTTTTGATGCACTATCGGGTATTCCCAACGTCAAAGCCTTTAAATCAGACGCCAACATGCTGTTGTTGCGCGTCCCCGACCCGCAAAAAACCTTTGACGGCATGAAAGCGCGCGGGGTGTTGATCAAGAATGTCTCCAAAATGCACCCGCTTTTGGCTGGCTGCCTGCGGCTCACCGTGGGCACGGCAGAGGAAAATGCGACAATGATCAGCGCTATTAAAGCAAGTCTGTAGTCAGTGCGTAACCACTTTTCCATGCGTATTTATGCCAGCACAACACAACTTATTCGACGACTTGGCTGTTGACCCGTATCTGGGGCACAGCAAAGATTCCTTGTCCTTGGTTATTTCTATACCTAAGCTAGGGGTGCAGCAAAAGCTCTTTAATGATTTGCTGGCAAAAATTGAGAAAACTAGCCAAGACCTAGAAGCCTTGAAGCTGCTAGAAATACAGCATGGGCCTGAGCGAAACAAAAAACTGCGTCCGATTGAGCAGCAGACGCAAGAAACCCACGAAAAATTTGTACTATTACTGGATCAGCGCCTACAAACCCCAAAAGGGCTATCGAAAAAGCAATTATCAGACCTAACTTATGTTGCTGCTGTGATGGCGGACTCATTGGACGCCGTGGCTGGCATGAGCGGTAAACCTCTTCGTCCAGAGCTGCAGATCGTGGTTGATCGTCTTTGCGCAGTGTTGGATGACGATGATGCCGAAGATTCGGATGATGGGCAAGATGCGCAGCCTGTATCTGCGCTAAATGAGGCAGAGGAGTTGGTAGAGCTCAAGCGCATGATGTCACAAATGGCGGGTGTGGAGCTGGAGGCGAATTTTGGGGCTGAAGCCCAAACGCCAGGAGAATTTATGGAAATGGTGATGCAAAAAATGCAAGCCGAGCGCGAAGCAGCGCAACAAGCACACCATGCCAAGCATGGCAAGCGCAAAAAATCTCCCAAGCAGGAAAAGATTGAGCAAGAAACGATAGATGCAGATGCTGCTCTGCGCACCATATACCGCAAGCTCGCCAGCGCCTTGCACCCAGACCGCGAACCTGACGAAGCAGAGCGTATTCGCAAAACACAGCTAATGGGGCAGGTCAATGCTGCCAACGACGCCAAAGACTTGCTCACGCTATTGCGGCTGCAATTGCAAATTGATCAAATCGACCCCCTCGCTATTGCGACGATGGCAGATGACAAGCTGCGCCACTACAACCGCATGCTCAAAGAACAGGTCAAAACAGTGCAAGAGGAGTTGATGTTGGCGCAAGAACGGCTACGAACCGTGTGGCATCTGGTCAGTTATAAGCCAATTAACCTCAATTCGGTGGAAGCCACATTGCGCGGGCGCATAAACGCTTTGCGCGAACAAAATATAATCATGCAGCAAGAGTTGCACATGATTCAAGATGACAAATACCTCAAATCTTGGGTAAAAGAGCAAATTCGCCAGCTAGCTGCCTCACAGGCGAACACCGAATACTGGCTGTGAACATGCGACAATATCCACCATGAACCGCACCGCTGACATCACCCGCAACACAAACGAAACCCAAATCACCGCCCGCGTCAACCTGGACGGCACCGGCGTGGCGAATTTGAGCACCGGCATCGGCTTTTTTGACCACATGTTGGACCAGATCGCCCGTCACGGGCTGATCGACCTGGACATCAAAGCCATCGGCGACCTGCATATCGACGGCCACCACACGGTAGAAGACGTGGGCATCACCTTCGGCCAGGCGGTGCACAAAGCCGTGGGCGACAAAAAAGGCATTCGCCGCTACGGCCATGCGTATGTGCCACTGGACGAGGCGCTGAGCCGTGTCGTCATCGATTTTTCAGGCCGTCCGGGGCTGATCATGAACGTACCCTTCAAAAGCGGCATGATTGGTGCGTTTGACAGCCAGCTGGCGTTTGAGTTTTTCCAAGGTTTTGCGAACCACGCGTTTGTGACGCTGCACATCGACAACCTGCGCGGTGAAAACGCACATCACCAAGCCGAGACGGTGTTCAAAGCCTTTGCACGGGCGCTGCGCATGGCGTTGGAGCTTGATTCCCGCTCTGCGGGTATGATTCCTTCGACCAAAGGCTCTCTTTAAAGCTAATTTAGAGGTAAATATGGCTCTAGCCGGCGTGTTTATTGCCTAAGGTGCTATTAAATTTATAGTATTTCATTGTATTTTGTGGTATTAATTTTTCAGAATGACAACAAAAACAGTAGCCGTGGTTGATTACGGCATGGGCAACCTGCGCTCGGTGACGCAAGCGGTGCATGCAGTCGCCAGCGATGCCGGTGTTGAGGTGATTTGGGCCAAAACGCCGCAAGAGGTGATGGATGCCGAGCGGGTCGTCTTGCCTGGTCAGGGCGGCATGCGCGACTGTATGCGTGAATTGCATGACTCTGGCATGCTCGCCGCCGTGCTGCACGCCGCCAAACACAAACCGCTGATGGGTGTCTGCGTGGGCATGCAAATGCTGCTGGACCACAGCGAAGAGCTGGACACGCCGTGTCTGGGGCTGATTCCAGGTGAAGTCGTCAAATTTGACATTGCTGGTCAGACGGCTCCCGACGGCAGCCGCTACAAAGTACCGCAAATGGGCTGGAATCAGGTTTATTTTGCCGACCACGCAGCGCAGTACCCGCGAGGCCGGCACCCGATGTGGGGTGAGGTGCCCGACGGCAGCTATTTCTACTTTGTCCACAGCTATTACGCCAAACCGTCAGATATTCGCCACAGTGTGGGTGAAACTGACTACGGAAGCCGCTTTACATCGGCCGTTGCGCGCGATAATATTTTTGCAACGCAATTTCACCCCGAAAAAAGCGCGACACAAGGTTTGGCCTTATACAAAAACTTCCTTCACTGGAACCCATAGTTCCGTTATCTTTTTACCCCCCCCCCAAAAAAAAACTTCTAGCATCATGCTGCTCATTCCTGCGATTGATTTAAAAGACGGTCACTGCGTTCGCCTCAAACAAGGCGATATGGACCAATCCACCACCTTTGGCGAAGACCCCACGGTCATGGCGCGC
>JAYVJL010000120.1:0-7595 GCA_043769295.1 Polaromonas sp.
CGGCATGGAACTGAGCGAAGACAACCACAAGCAGCTCTGGATACCTGCAGGCTTTGCGCATGGTTTTCTGGTGACCAGTGAGTCAGCAGAGTTTCTGTACAAAACCACCGACTATTACGCACCTGAACATGAGCGCTGCATTGCCTGGAATGACCCAGCCATTGGCATTCAGTGGCCAATCTACCAGCAGCCCAGCCTGTCAGCCAAAGACCAGCAGGGGCTGGCGCTGCGCGATGCCGAGACGTTTTAAGGGCTGAGGGTGGGGCGGTTCATCCCAGGAGCAGCGCGCTGACGGCACGGCTGCCTGAACCTGACCGGCGGCATTGCCCAGACTGTGCTACTTTATGAAACGCGAAAACAATGATGAAAACAGGCTTTAGCCAAACCAGTACGGGCGCAAGAAGCTACTAAAACCATAGCAAATCACATGACCCACCCCATCTACGTCACCCAGCCCAGCCTGCCTCCGCTGGCAGAGTTCATGCCCTACCTTGAAGCCATTTGGGCCAACAAAATCCTGACCAACGGCGGCCCGTTTCACCAGCAGCTTGAAAAAGCCCTGTGCCACTACCTGGGCGTTAAGCACCTGGCGCTGTTTTCCAACGGCACGCTGGGACTGGTCACCGCGCTGCAGGCCTTGCGCATCACGGGTGAAGTCATAACCACGCCGTACTCCTTTGTCGCCACAGCCCATTCACTGCTGTGGAACGGCATCAAACCCGTGTTTGTCGATGTAGACCCCAACACGCTGAACCTCGACCCGGCCAAGATTGAGGCCGCCATCACCCCGCAGACCACCGCCATCATGCCGGTGCACTGTTACGGCCATCCGTGTGATGTAGACGCCATCCAGAAGATTGCCGACAACTACAACCTTAAGGTCATCTACGACGCCGCCCACGCTTTTGGCGTGCAAGACGACGGCGGCAGCGTGCTGCGCCATGGCGACCTGTCGGTGCTCAGCTTTCACGCCACCAAGGTCTTCAACACCTTTGAAGGCGGTGCCATCATTTGCCCCGACGCCAAAACCAAGCAGCGCATAGACCACCTGAAAAACTTCGGCTTTGTCGATGAAGTAACCGTGGTGGCCCCCGGCATCAACGGCAAGATGAGCGAAATCAACGCCGCCTTTGGCATGCTGCAGTTGCAGCACGTTGACGAAGCGCTGGCCAAGCGCAAGTCCATTGACGCCGCCTACCGCGAAGCCCTGCGCAACGTGCCCGGTATCCGTTGCCTGCAAGACGCCGGCGAGCAGGTGGCCAACTATTCGTATTTCCCCGTACTGGTGGAAGCCGACTACCCGCTAAGCCGCGACGCGCTCTACCAAAAGCTCAAAGACAACAGCATCTTCGCCCGACGCTACTTTTATCCGCTGATCACCGACTTTCCGATGTACCGGGGCATGCCATCGGCGCAGCGCGCCAACCTGCCGGTAGCCACAGCTGCGGCGCAGAAGGTGATTTGCTTGCCGATTTATCCTAATTTGACCCCGCAAGACCTGCAGCGCGTTATCCACATCGTGCAGGGCGTCTGACCCATGGCCATGCTGAGGCGCGAGGCCATCGAAATGCTCGGGTTTGCATCCGTGGGCGAGAACGTCCAGATTTCGGATCGGGCTTCGTTTTATGGCGCCGACCGGATTACCCTAGGCAGCAACACCCGCATTGATGACTTTTGTGTGCTGTCCGCCGGATTGGGTGGCATCTGTATTGGTCAGCATGTGCACATCGCCGTCTATTCGTCCCTGATTGGCGCCGGAAAAATCACGCTCAGTGATTTCTGCAACATCTCTTCGCGCGTTTCTATCTACACCAGCAGCGACGACCCCTCTGGCGCCACCATGACCAACCCAACGGTTCCTGGCGAATACACCGGCGTTACGCATGCCGATGTATTTCTGGGTAAGCATGTCCTGGTGTTTGGCGGAAGTGTCATCCTGCCCGGTGTGACCTTGGAGGACGGGGTGGTAATAGGGGCGCTCAGCTTGATCAAAAGAAACTGCCAGGCATTTGGCATTTATGCCGGAAATCCGGCCCAGCGCATCAAGGAGCGCAAACGCGATTTGCTGGAGTTGGAGCATCGGTTTATGGCCGGCAAGCTGAAATAGACGCTGGCAATGTCCCTCAAGCGAAACATCCTCGCCAGCTACGCCAGCCAAATTTATGTGACGCTGGTGGGCATTCTCATCCTGCCCTTGTATTTGAAGTACATGGGCGCGGAGGCTTATGGGCTGGTGGGCTTTTTCACCATGCTGCAAGCCTGGTTCAACCTGCTGGATATGGGCCTCACGCCAACAGTAGCGCGTGAAACCGCCCGTTTCAGGGGCGGCGCTACCGATGCGCTAAGCTACCGCCGCCTGCTGCGCGCGCTGCAACTCATCTTCTTTGTCATCGCCTTCCTCGGTGGTGGCGCCATGTTTGTGTTTTCCGGGCCCATTGCAAATGGATGGCTCAAGGTGCAAACCCTGCCACTGGCACAGGTGCAACTGGCCCTGCAGCTCATGGCTGTGGGTGTCGCGCTACGCTGGATGTCGGGTTTGTATCGGGGCTGCATTTCAGGCGCCGAGCGGTTGGTGTGGCTGGGCGGTTTCAATGCCTTTGTGGCCACGTTGCGTTTTGTCGGCGTGCTGCCTGTATTGATATGGGTCGGGCATTCACCCGCAGTGTTCTTCACTTACCAGTTGTTGGTGGCAGTGGTTGAACTGGCCGGCTTGGCCGCCAAGGCCTATGGTTTGTTCCCGGCTGTGCCGCCGGGGCAACCACTCGGCTGGTCGCCGGCTTCATTGTTCGCGCCCATCAAGCCTGTGCTCAGGTTCTCGCTCACTATTGCCTTCACCTCATCGGTGTGGGTGCTGGTCACGCACACCGACAAACTGGTACTTTCCAAACTACTGCCACTGGCCGACTATGGCTATTTCACCTTGGCCGTGCTGGCCGCTAGCGGGGTGATGATGATCAGCGGCCCCATCAGCGGCGCGCTACTGCCGCGCATGGCAAGGCTACAGGCCGAAGGCGACGAGGCGGGCCTAATCAGCCTTTACCGCAACGCTACACAAATGGTAGCTGTCATCGCAATACCCGCCTGCCTCGTGCTCGCTTTCTTTGCTGAACAAGTGCTCTGGGTCTGGACTGGTGACGCGCAAGCCGCTGCACAAGCCGCGCCTGTGTTGCGTCTGTACGCACTGGGTAACGGCATTCTGGCCTTGGGCGCTTTCCCCTACTATCTGCAATATGCCAAAGGCGATTTGAAGCTGCATATGATCGGCAATGCGCTATTTGTGGTGTTGTTGATCCCCGCGTTGATTTGGGCCACCTTGCAATATGGCGTCATTGGTGCGGGATACGCTTGGCTGAGCGCTAATGCAGTGTATTTCCTGGTCTGGGTACCCAAAGTGCATGCTCGGTTTATAAAGGGCCTGCATATCCAGTGGCTGCTGCAAGATGTGGGAATAATTGTGTTGCTATCGGTGGCCGCTACCGTCGTGGTGAATAAATTTATACACTGGCCGCAACAGCGAATAGCCCTTGCCTGTTACGTTGCGATAGTGAGTTTGGCATTACTGACGATTGCGGCTATAGGCTCATCATGGATAAGAGAAACAGCAAGCGGTCAATGGCGTGCTCGCTTTGCTGGATAAAGATTAATAAATCAGTATGACCGCAACCACACTTGCGACTTGCTTGGTACCGGCAGAGTCGCCAAGGTGCAGAACAAGCAATACATTACGGAGCATTCATGGGTTTTTATGATCGAATTTCGAGCAGATTAAGCAATCTGGTGCAACACATTGTATTAAGGAGGCCTAGTGTAACTTCCGCGATACGCAAAGTGCAGAAAAGCTACCTGGACGCAGAACATTGCAGTTCCTATGATTCTCTTATTGTTTTCTTTGTTCCTGGTTTCGACATGGTTTCTGGTGGCGTCATGTCGATCATTTCCTTGGCTGGTGAAACAAAAAAACTGTTTGCAGGATCAAAAACAGGTGTTTTTGTCTGTGTTATTCCCTACCATCCTCCGCTGTCGAAATTTACTAAATTTGAGAACAATCAAGTTATTGTTAACTATCGGGATCTTTTGTCTAGATGCGGCAATGCAAAGAAAATGTTATTGCATATACCTGAAATTTATACGCATTATGTAGCTAAAAAATCTAAAAAATTGTTTGGCCGATTTGGTGGCCAGCTTTGCTTTAATATCCTTTTGCAAAATATAGATGTAGCCCCTAGTCCTGTCTTTGTTAATAAGCTGAAATTGTATGGTGCTGCGACGATTACCACGGCACATAAGGCTTATTCTGGAGAGGATACGAAAAGACGGTATGAGTGTCCGGTCCATCATTTGTCCGTATGGATAAGCCCGGAAAAGTATTTTTATAAGAAGTTCAATGAAAAAAGAAAGCTTATTGTTGTATCTCCGGACGGCCATGAATTAAGAGATGTCATCTTGAATAAAATTAAAACTCAACTTCCAGAGTTTGAATTTGTTGTGATAAAAAATATGACTTACAGCGACTACCTGCAAATCATATCCGAGGCAAGATTTTCGCTGACTTTTGGGGAGGGGTTGGACGGATATTTTGTAGAGCCGGTGTTTTCTGGCGGCATCGGAAGTGCAGTTTATAATGCCCGGTTTTTTGATGAAGAATATAAAACTTTACCTTTCGTTTATGCGTCATGGGAAAGATTAGCACAGCATTTTCCTGCTGATGTTTTACAAGCCAATCTAAATGCTGATGAGTACAAGGCTGCGCATAAGTCACAGTTCGACATTCTGGCAAGTAATTATAGTTACGAAAATTACCAGCATAATATTGTTTCTTATTATTCTACGTATTTTGATGGCGCAGTGAGGGGGTTAATACCTCCCTGCGCTGTTGAATAAAATATTAATACTTGGCACCGATTCAGTGTGGCATAGGAATTCAGGCGCTGCGGGTTGTGCTATATACGCTAAGAGGTGTAATTGTTTATCTATGCTATCGTTTTAATTGGCTGTTGTATTTTGTTGCTCATGGCGCACACTGGTCGCCATGAACAACAGAAGCAGGTTGCGTATTTTTGTGTATTTATAATAACTGTTTTTGCTGCGGTGAGAGGATATGTCGGTACCGATACGTATTCGTATCATATGATATTTGTTGATAACAGTGCTGAGGCAATTCTAGATATTGCAAAAATAATAGAGCCTTTTTTTGCAATATTAATTAAATCTACCGCACTCGTAACTGATAACTCTTTTGTGTTTATTGCTTTAATATCAATAATTCAGGGGTTGATACTGGTAAAGTTGGTAAATACCTCAAAAAACCCTATAGAGTTTTTATTAATTTACATAGCCGTTTTTTATCTAAATTTCGAATTTAATATTCTCCGCGCAGGCACCGCTGTTTTACTTCTAGTATTGGCGAATCGGATTCCAAATGACGAAGAGAATAGGACGAAATTTTATCTGATTGGTATTGCGGCAGTATTGACTCACTATTCTGCGGTGATTGGATTTTTGTCGATGGTTTTTTTAAGACAAAAGAAGACCAATACAAGGTTGCTTGCTACAGCATTGATAGTCATTTCTTTAGTGCTTGCATACTACTTCGTAATTGGTAATGACGCGCTGTACGGAAAGTATTTGATATATTCCGGTGAGTTTGGTTTTGAGGAATCGATAGCGACAAATTGGAGTTTTATTTTTGGCTTGCCGATTTATTTTTTGCTCTATATTAGTGTGGTAAATAGAAAGAACTTTCTTGGAATATCGTCACTTTTCCTTGTGTGGGTGGGTTTGCGTTGGATGACCACTATATTGGGGTTTGCCGGCCGAGCTGAGTCTATTGTGAATGCTCTTCTTCTTTTTTCCGTAATAGAACACATATTGGTTGGTTGGCGTAAACAAGTGCGTAGTGCGGCAATATTAGGATTGACAATTATGTGGCTTATTGGTACCTTGCTTAATATAGAAGAGCCCGTGATCCCAAGTGGTCCCAGTTTCAATGATGACTATCTTAATTCGCCTTTCACACCCTACAAATTTTTATGGGAATATTGATTATGAATGTTGATTTACGTAGAGAATTTAATTAAAAATGAAAAAAATCATATTCATTTGTGTGAATTTTAATAATTGGGAATATACGAAGAAATTTTGTGAATCTTTGTTGTGCCAGCGTGGGTCGGGATCTGATTTTCTTGTTCGTTGCAGCATTGTTGATAATTCCTCCAATAAGCAGGACTCTGAGAATCTTCGCCCTTTTTCCAGTGAATATGATTGGATTGATTATGTTGTTGCGCCAAGAAATCTGGGTTATTTTGGCGGATTAAATTATGGTCTAGATCGGGTTGAAAATGACGAAGGCGATTATTTGGTGATTTGCAATAATGACGTAACAGTTGATTCGGAATTTTGTTCCAGGCTTTCTTCTCGGAAGTATGCGATTAATATTTTTGCAGTTTGTCCAGATGTAATAACTGCGGATGGCCTCCATCAAAATCCTCATTTGTCAAATAAAATTGGCTGGTTCCGTCGTTTTAAACTTGATTTATATTTTTCGCACTATTATGTGGCTCGACTACTGGCAATGATTCTTCGTCTTGTTCGTCCCGTCAAGACGTCGCCGCCACAACCGACTGTGGGTTGCGAAATTCATATGGGAATTGGTGCTATTTACGTGCTGACATCGGAATTCCTAAAGAGATTTAGGAAATTAAACTTCCCTCATTTTCTCTATGGGGAGGAGGCTTATTTTTCCGATCAGATTCATTCGGCGGGTGGAATTCTTTGGTTTGATCCTGATTTGCGCGTTCTTCATGCCGAGAGTGCCTCTCTATCTAAAGTCCCCAAACGTATCGCGTATGAATATGCGCGCAGCGGCTATCGTAGCTATAGGAGAATGCTATGAAATATGAAGAAAGAGAAAAATTGTCAGGCGTACTGCTTATCACTGGAGGAACCGGCTCATTTGGAAATGCCGTTCTGCGGCGGTTTTTGAGTTCTGAAATCTCTGAGATCCGCATCTTCAGCCGGGACGAGAAAAAGCAGGATGACATGCGCAAGCGCTACAACCATGCCAAGCTCAAGTTCTACATTGGTGATGTGCGGGATTCGCGGAGCGTGGCTTCGGCGATGCGTGGGGTGGATTACGTCTTTCACGCGGCAGCGCTCAAACAAGTGCCTTCGTGCGAATTTCACCCGATGCAGGCGGTGCGCACAAATGTGCTGGGCACAGAAAACGTTTTAGAGGCGGCCATTGCGGCCGGCGTCAAACGTGTGGTGTGTCTAAGCACCGACAAGGCGGTTTATCCCATCAACGCCATGGGCATCAGCAAGGCCATGATGGAGAAGGTAATGGTGGCCGCCAGCCGCAACCTGGAAGGCACAAGCACTGTGATCTGCGGCACGCGCTATGGCAACGTGATGGCCTCGCGCGGCTCGGTGATTCCGCTGTTTGTGGAGCAGGTGCTGGCGGGCAAACCCATCACCGTGACTGACCCAAGCATGACGCGCTTCATGATGACGCTGGACGACGCGGTGGACCTGGTGCTGTATGCGTTTGAGCATGGACAGAATGGCGACATTTTTGTGCAAAAGGCGCCAGCAGCCAC
>JAYVJL010000121.1:0-12171 GCA_043769295.1 Polaromonas sp.
CCAGAAATTGATGATTCGATTGAAATCAACATCAACCCTGCCGATGTACGTGTGGACACCTACCGCGCCAGTGGTGCGGGTGGTCAACATATCAACAAAACCGACTCTGCCGTGCGCTTGACGCACATTCCCACCAACACGGTTGTGCAATGCCAAGATGGACGCAGCCAGCATGGCAACCGCGAGGTGGCGTGGAAGCGCTTGCGCTCCAAGTTGTATGACTTGGAGATGCGCAAACAGCTAGAAGAACAACAAAAGCTGGAAGACACCAAAACCGATGTGGGCTGGGGACACCAGATCCGCAGCTATGTGCTGGACAACAGCCGCATCAAAGACCTGCGCACCAATGTGGAAACGTCAGCGACGCAGAAAGTGCTGGATGGGGATTTGGATATCTTTATCGAAGCATCTTTGAAACAAGGCGTTTGATGAAAGAAGCACAATTTTTCGCCGGGCCGCCCCAAGTTCTCGAAGAGCGGCAAAGCCAAAAATTAGTCCCCTCGGGGGGCAACGAACCACGCATAGTGGGAAACGTGGGGGCACTTATCTTTGACATGGACGGCACGATGGTGGACTCGATGCCGCACCATGCCAGCAGTTGGTTGACGTTTGCGCAAAAGCACGACATCGACTTGGGTCTGGAAGAAATGATGCGCCGCACCACGGGACGCACGGGTTTGGAATATGTGCGGGTGTTGTTGGATCAGCCCGACCTAGACGAGGCACAGGCGTGGGCTATGGTGCATGAGAAAGAGGCGCTGTACCGTGAGATTTTCGGCCCCATTTTCAAAGAAGTCGCTGGTTTTAAAACCTTCGCCACGCAAGCGCGTGCGCGAGGTTTAAAAATCGGTGTGGGCACGGCGGGTGATATTCATAACGTTGAATTTGTTTTGAAGCATTTGCAGCTGCACCCTGCCCCAGACGCGATTGCCCGTGGCGATGAAGGCTTATCCGGAAAACCCACGCCTGCTATATTTTTAGAAGCAGCCAAGCGAATAAATATGCCGGTTGAGCATTGTATTGTCTTTGAAGATGCACCGTTTGGCATTGAAGCAGCACGCCGTGCTGGCATGCGCGCCGTGGCAATCTGTACCAGCCACAGTGCGGCTGAATTGGCCGGGCCGCATGTGATTGCAGCGGCAACCGATTACAACGAATTATTGAACGCAAACTTTTTGGAGAATCTGCATGTTGCAGCATAAAAACGATGAGAGCGCAGGTCAAGCCCTTGCTATCAACCGCCTGGATTACTCAGCGCCTGCGTACTGGATCGACATCGTCGATTTAACGTTTGATCTCGACCCCGCCAAAACCCGCGTGTTGAACAAAATGCACGTTCGCCGCAATGCCAATGTGGATGTGCAGCCGTTAAAGCTGGATGGCGACGAATTGAATCTGTCACGCGTCTTGGTCAACGGCCAAGGGTGCAGTTTCAAAATGGACGGCAGTCGCTTGGTGCTGGACAACTTGCCGGACGAATTCGATTTAGAGATTTTCACTACCTGCGCACCCGCTAAAAACACCAAGTTGATGGGTTTGTACGTCAGCAACGACTCGTTTTTCACGCAATGTGAAGCAGAGGGTTTTAGACGTATCACCTACTTTTTAGACCGTCCTGATGTGATGGCGAGTTTCACGGTGACACTGCGGGCTGACAGAACGGCTTATCCGGTGCTGCTGTCCAACGGAAATTTGGTGGCGCAAGGCTTGTTAGACGATGCTGGAAAAGAAAATTGGCACTTCGCCAAATGGGTGGATCCACACAAAAAACCAGCGTATTTGTTTGCCTTGGTGGCCGGGCAATTGGTGTGCCGCGAACAACGCATTACTTCACGCGCCGGAAATTCTCATTTGTTGCAGGTATACGTGCGCCCGGGTGACCTGGAGAAAACCGAGCACGCCATGAACTCGCTCATGGCCAGTGTGGCGTGGGACGAAGCGCGCTTTGGTTTAAGCCTGGACTTGGAGCGCTTCATGATTGTGGCGACCAGCGACTTCAACATGGGGGCGATGGAAAACAAGGGCCTCAACATCTTCAACACCAAGTACGTGCTGGCCAGCCAGGCCACGGCCACTGATGTCGATTTCAGCAATATCGAGTCCGTTGTCGGCCATGAGTATTTTCACAACTGGACCGGCAACCGCATCACCTGCCGTGACTGGTTTCAGCTCTCACTCAAAGAAGGTTTGACCGTCTTCCGCGACCAAGAGTTTTCACAAGACATGGCAGGCTTGGCATCTGCCCGAGCCGTCAAGCGCATCGAAGACGTGCGCGGTTTGCGTGCGGCGCAGTTTGTAGAAGACGCAGGCCCGATGGCGCACCCGGTGCGGCCTGACCAATATGTAGAAATCAGCAACTTTTACACGGCGACCATCTACGAAAAAGGCGCAGAAGTGGTGCGCATGATGCAAACCTTGGTCAGCACGCCAGAATCTCCCAGCGGACAAGCTGGTTTTGCGAAAGGCATGAAGCGGTACTTTGAGCGCTTTGATGGTCAAGCGGTAACGTGTGACGACTTTGCTTTGGCGATAGCCTCTGCCAACCCCAACTCTGAGTTCGACCGCCATTTGCTTCAATTCAAGCGCTGGTACAGCCAGTCTGGCACACCACGCGTGCAAGCCAGCGGCGTGTATGACGCGGCGGCTCGAACTTACAGCATCGCGTTCACACAGCATTTAAAAGCAGGCAGCGAACCGTTTGTGATTCCGCTCACACTGGGTTTATTGAACAACGAAGGGGTTGAATTGCCCCTGCAGCTCAGCGGTGAATCAACGCCCACCCAAGGTAGCCGGACGCTTGTATTGACGCAAAGCAGCCAAACGGTGAGCTTCATCAACGTCGATGCACCGCCAGTGCCATCACTGCTGCGTGGTTTCAGCGCCCCGATTATTTTGGAGTATGCCTACACCGAAGCGGAATTATTGACGCTGCTGGCGCATGACACCGACCCGTTCAGCCGCTGGGAAGCTGGGCAGCGCTTGGGGCTAAAGTTGGGCATTGATTTAATTGCTATTAATTCAATAGCACCTCAGGCAATAAATACGCCGGCTATGGTCGAAAATAGCATAGAAAATAAGACCCTGAAAAGCTATGTTGAAGCGATGCGTAAGGTTTTGCGCGACCCCGCTTTAGATGCCGCTTTCAAAGAACTGGTGCTAACGCTGCCGTCGGAAAGCTACATCGCCGAGCAGCTTGATGTGGTTGACCCACAGCGCATCCATGCCGTTCGTCAAAGTCTGCGTGCGCACATCGCCACGGTCTTGCAAGCCGATTGGCAATGGGCGTTTGAAGCACATCAAAACAACGGCGCGTACACGCCAGATGCGTACGCCAGCGGCCGCCGCGCTTTGGCTGGCATGGCATTGGCGAATCTGTGTTTGGCATCTAAAGCGTCGGGTGATTCAGTTTGGCCAGGCAAAGCTTTGCAGCGTTTTAAGGACGCTGGCAATATGACAGACCGTTTCAATGCGCTCAGTGCCTTGGTCAACGCGGGTCACGCCTTGGCAGCACCTGCATTGGCGCAATTCCATGCGATGTTCAAAAATGAGCCCCTAGTGTTGGACAAATGGTTTGCCTTGCAAGCTGGCGCGGCAGACCACGATGGCAATATTTTGCCTCTGGTTCGTCAATTGATGACTTCGCCAGACTTCAGCCTCAAAAACCCCAACCGCGCCCGCAGCGTGATCTTCAGCTACTGCAGCGCCAACCCGGGCGCTTTCCACCGCGCAGATGCGGCGGGCTACGTGTTTTGGAGTGACCGTGTGATGGAGCTAGACAGCTTCAACCCGCAAGTCGCCGCCCGCTTGGCACGAGCTCTGGATCGTTGGAAAAAACTGGCCGAGCCCTACCGCAGCGCAGCACAATCAGCGATTGCGCGCGTTGCCGCGAAAAAAGATTTGAGCAACGACACACGTGAAGTGATTTCGCGCGCTTTGGCGGATTAAATAAGTGAATTCAGCCAGCAAACCAAACGCGACGCAACCCACCATGAAACCACTGCACGACATCGCCTTATCCATGCTCGACTTGGTCGCTGTGCGCGAAGGCGGCACGGTGGCTGATGCGCTGAAAATTGCACTTCATACCGCACAGCATGCTGAATCCCTTGGTTTCAAACGCTACTGGGTGGCAGAGCATCACAACATGGCAGGCATCGCCAGCTCGGCGACTGCGGTGCTGGTGGGGTATTTGGCGGGTGGCACGACGACGATTCGTGTCGGCTCAGGCGGCATCATGTTGCCCAACCATGCGCCGCTGGTGGTGGCCGAGGCGTTTGGCACCTTGGCTGAGTTGTACCCCAACCGCATTGATCTTGGCTTAGGCCGTGCACCGGGCACAGATCAAGCCACGATGCGGGCATTGCGCCGTGACCGCAGGGAAGCTGAAGATGATTTCCCGCGCGATGTGGCGGAACTCCAGCATTTGCTGTCTGCCGCGCAACCCGGTCAACGCTTGATTGCCATGCCTGGAGCGGGTACGAATGTGCCGATCTGGCTGCTGGGTTCCAGCTTGTTTTCTGCCCGATTGGCCGCAGAACGTGGTTTGCCCTATGCCTTCGCATCGCACTTTGCGCCGCGCTTGCTCTTGCAGGCTTTGGATGTGTATCGTTCGAATTTTCGCGCATCAGAAACACTGGCCAAACCGCATGTGGTGGTTGGTTTGCCATTGATTGCGGCGCCCACCGACGACGAAGCGCACTACCTGGCCAGCAGCACCTACCAGCGCGTACTCGGCATTTTGACGGGTGACCGCCGCCGGCTGCTGCCACCGGTTGACAACTACATGGCACAACGCCAGCCGCAAGAGCGAGCCGCCATCGCCGATTTCCTGGCTTGTGCCGTTGTGGGCGGCCCTGAAACCGTGAAAACCGGCCTGACCGCCATGGCAGAAGCCACAGAGGCGGATGAGTTCATGCTGGTGTGCGACATCTTTGACCCCGCGCTGCGTCTGCGCTCGCTGGATATCGCCGCTGCCGCATGTCATACAAATGCCACGAATGCTTGATCTATATCTAAAGAGATGATTGTGGATATGCAATAATTTTGAATATGTCCCGCCGCCGCACCCTCATTGCACTCTTCATAGTCGCAGTTATTGCTGCTCTTGGGATGGGGTGGTGGTTGACCCGTACTCCCAGCGTGCCAGCCATCAGCTTGCGTCTTGCACCTCTTGTTCGCACGCTTCAGTTTTCAGCCCGCGTAGCGACAACATCTCGTGTCGATGTCGGCAGTACGCTCACCGGTCGCGTGGTCAGTGTAGCGGTGCTTGAAGGGGCGCAAGTCAAACAGGGCGATCTGCTGATTCGTTTGGAAGGTGATGAACTAAAAGCCGCCTTGGCACAGGCTCTGGCCAACGAACAACAAGCCGCGGCAAAATTATCAGGCCTGAGAAGCACAGGACGCAGCACAGCCCAATCGGCGGTCATGCAAGCGGATTCTGTCTTGTTGGCCGCTCAAGCCGACTTCCAGCGCACCAAAACACTGGTTGAGAAGGGATTCCTCAGCGAAGCGCGTCTTGATGAGGCCAAACGCGCCCTTGTCGTAGCACAGGCACAGCTCGCCAGTGCGCAGGCGCAGCGCGTTGCAAACACAGATCAGGGTACGGATGTTGCGCAAGCTCAGGCCCAGTTGGCTCTGGCCAGCTCTGCAATTACAGCGGCAAAAGCACGGCTGGCGCAGTCAACACTCACAGCGCCCGCCGATGCAAAAGTACTCAGCCGCCTGGTTGAGCCTGGTCAAATTGTGCAACCTGGACGCGCGTTGATGAGCTTGGCTTTGACCAGTCCGCTGCAAATGGTAGCGCAGGTGGATGAACGTTATCTGGAGCAACTGCAAGTCGGTCAAACGGCGACTGCGTTGGCGGATGCCTACCCCGATCAGCGCTTCATGGTCAAAGTTCAATCCATTTCGCCCTTGGTAGATGCCCAGCGCGGCGCGATCGAGGTCAAATTTTCGCTTTTGCAGCAAGCACCTGCTTTTCTGCGTGAAGACATGACCTTGTCGATTGAGGTGGAGACTGCGCGGCGAGAGCGCACGCTGGTGCTACCTGTGAGTGCGTTGCGCAACGATTCATCAGCGGGCGGTTCGGTCGTATTTATCGAGCGCGATGGTCGAGTCGAAAAGCGTAAAGTACGCTTGGGTCTGCGCACCCTGAATGCAGCAGAAGTGCTTGAGGGTTTGACCGAAGGTGATTTGGTACTTCTCGGTACGACAGCCAAACCGGGCGAGAGAGTCCATGCCGATACCACGATGACCGCAGCCACCGCGCTGCGCAAAGGCGAAGATGCAGGCTCGGCCATGACCAATGCCATGGGGCGTTGAGGCCTCACACCATGCTCAACTGGCTCGGATTCGAACGCCAAGTGGCGATTCGCTTTTTGCGCGAAGGGCGGATGCAGACTGTGCTCATCATTGCAGGGGTCGCAGCCGGGGTGGCGGTTGTCGCCTACATCTCGGCCCTCATCACGGGGCTACAAAGCAACACACTTGAAAAGACGCTGGGTGCGCAAGCCCATATTACGGTGAGCGCACCAGACGATATCGTGACACCCGCAAGATCGCCATTGGCCAACACCAGCGAACTTGTGCAAACGCAAGCGCGCGCACAGCGTCCGCGTTCTATATCCAACTGGCAATTACTGGTGCCCATCTTGGAGGCGATGCCCGAAGTGGCTGCTGTTTCGCCCACTGTTTTAGGTGCAGGTCTTGCCATTCGAGGCGAAGCCTCAAAATCTATTTCGTTGGTTGGCGTTGAACTTGATCGCTACGATCACATCGTACACATACGCTCTAAAGTCGTGGAAGGCCAAGCGCGATTGGGGCCTGGAGAGGGAATGATCGGACGTGAACTCGCCAGTGATCTGGGTGTTCGTGTTGGTGACCGGCTGAATCTCAGCACCGGTACCAGTACAGGCTCGGTGACCGATTCGTTGCGGGTGACAGCATTGGTTGATCTTGGCGTGCGTGAACTCAACCGTCGTACCGTCATCGTGCCGCTGCGTACCGCACAAAGCCTGGTCAGCTTGCCCGGTGGTGCCACAAATTTGGATATTTCACTGCGCAACGTCTGGACCGCAAAAATCCTGGCATCGGATCTGTCGCAACGCTTCCCCTACAAGATTGAAAGCTGGCAGGAGGCAAATGCCCAACTGGTGTCGGCGCTGAATGCGCAATCGGTGAGCACAGCGCTGATACGCGGTGTCGTCATGGTTGTCGTCATTCTTGGCATTGCCAGTGTATTGGTCGTATCCGTGGTTCAAAAACGCCGTGAGATTGGTATTTTGAGGGCCATGGGGGCCACGCAGGGCCAGATACTGCGGGTATTCCTGCTGCAAGGTGCCATCGTCGGCGCTTTGGGATCACTCCTGGGCGTTGTACTTGCCGTACTGTTGATATGGGCTTTTACGACATTTGTACGTGGCAGTGACGGTTTGCCGCTCTTTATCATCACACTTGCCCCTGGTCTGGCCTTGCGCATTGCAGGTATCGCCACGCTGTGCGGTGTATTGGCCGCTGTGGCTCCCGCACGACGAGCAGCGGCTCTCGACCCTGCGCTGGCCATTCGGATGTAAAACGAAGGTACACGCATGAGCAACACGCACGCCAGCCAGCCGTTGATTGAACTTAGCGACATTCGCAAAAGTTACAACATCGGACTCCCCAACGAGGCTGAAGTCCTTCATGGCCTGTCCTTCAGCATCCAGCCTGGCGAATTTGTAGCCTTGATCGGACCTTCCGGTTCAGGCAAGAGCACGCTGTTGAACATTGTGGGCTTGCTGGAGCGCATGACAAAGGGCAGCTACCGCATCCAGGGCGAAGAAACAACCGGCCTCGACGATGCAGGCCTGACCCTGCGCCGGCGCGCCATGCTGGGTTTCGTTTTCCAGTTCCACCATTTGCTCCCGGCTTTCACGGCGCTGGAGAATGTGACGCTTCCTGCCCTCATGCGCGAGGGTCGTATCACACCAGCTCAACGCGAACGCGCGCGCGCCGTGCTGGCTGCTGTGGGTTTGGAAAAGGCCATGGACAAGCGTCCGGGGGAGCTGTCGGGTGGTATGCAGCAACGCGTTGCAATTGCACGGGCGCTGGTGCTCAATCCACCATTGGTATTGGCAGATGAACCCACCGGCAACCTTGACACCGCCTCTTCGGACGAGGTCTTTGCCCTGCTCCGACGTATGCACGCCGAGCTGAACATCTCGTTTGTCATCGTCACGCATGATCCGCGCCTGGCGGCCCGCTGCGACCGCATCATCGAACTCGTGGACGGGCGCATAGCACGCGACGAAATTATTACCTCTGCTGCGTCAACGAAGGCTTAAATTCAGTCTTTAAGCCTCAGCCTCTGGCTGCAAACGCGCCAGCAGTTTGTCGATCCGCTTGCCTTCAAGCGCCAGCACCTCAAACTCCCAGCCTTCGCAGGCAATGCGCTCACCCACCGTTGGCAGATGGCCTGAAACGGACATCAGCAGACCCGCCACCGTGTTGTAGCGGCCTTTGCCTTCGTCGGGCAGTTGTTTGATCTCCAGGCGTGCCCGCAATTCAGCCAGCGGCATCAAACCATCCAGCAGCCAGGCCCCGTCTTCCCGACGGGTGGCCCAGGCGTCCACCTGCGCGTTGGGGCGCAACTCGCCGGTGATGGCCTCCAGCATGTCGCGCGGGGTCATCAAGCCCTGCACTTCGCCGTACTCATCCACCACCATCACAATGCGTTCTGAACGCTTGCGAAACTGCTCCAGCAGCTCCATACCCGTCAGTGTTTCTGGCACAAAGGAGGCTGGCAAAGCCAGGGTTTCAATCGTTTGCGCAGGCTCTCGAGTCGCCAACAATTGCGCCACGCTGATGACACCGACCACATGATCCAAACCACCCCGACAGACGGGGTACCAGGAATGGCTGACGTTGTCGCTGCCGCTGGAAATCTCCTGGCCAATTTGCTGCAACGCGTCTGGCACCGTCAACTGTGCGTTGAGCCAGACAATGTCCATACGAGGGATCATGAGCGAGGTGAGCGGCCGGTCATCCAGATGAAACACGTTGCGCACCATCTGGTGCTCATGCTCCTCGATCAAACCTGCGTCAACGCCCTCTTCCAGGCTGGCGGTGATTTCTTCCTCGGTCACGCTGCGCACGGCATGGGTGTCGATGTTCAACAACTTGAGCATGCCCTGGGTGCAAGCCGCCAATAATTTGACAAAGGGCGCAGCGGCGGTGGCCACCATGCGCATGGGTCGGGCGATGAGCCGGGCGACCGCTTCAGGGTGCAATTGCCCAATGCGCTTGGGCACCAGTTCACCAAAAATCAGGGTGATGAACGTGATGACCACCACCACGAAGGTGGTGGCCGCGATACCCGCCACTTTGGGCGTAGCACCCCAGCCCTGAAAAAACAGTGACACACCTTCTGAAAACGCCGCTTCGCCCACAATGCCGTTGAGCATGCCAATCGAGGTGATACCCACCTGCACGGTTGATAAAAAGTGGGTGGGTTGCTCCATCAGTTTCAAAGCCGCCTCCGCACCTTTGTCTCCCGCCTCCACCATCGCCGTCAAACGCGCCTTGCGGCTGGCGGTCAGGGCCATTTCTGACATCGCAAACACGGCGTTCAGCAAGGTCAAAACTAAAATCAGGATAAAGTCCATAGCGCTTTCAATATTTTCAATAGCTAACTACTTCCATAATAACCTGATGGCAAACTACCTCATTGGCGACCTGCAAGGCTGCGACAGCGCTTTTGAGCGCCTGCTGGGAAAAATCGACTTCTCGCCCAGCCGGGACACCCTGTTTGTCTTGGGCGATCTGGTCAACCGTGGCCCCGCATCTTTGGCCACCTTAGAGCGGCTGATGGGCTACGGCGACGCCGCCCGTTGCCTGCTAGGCAACCACGACCTGAACCTGCTGGCCATCGCCCACGGGGTGCGCCAGCCGCACCGCAAAGACACCTTGGCCGAGATTTTGCAATCACCCAAGCGCCTGGCACTGATGGATTGGCTCAAACAACAGCGTTTGGCGATGCTGTTTTCTTCCCAAACTGTCCAAACAACCCAAAACCCGTCAAAACATCAAAATAAACCCCTATTAATAGTTCATGCCGGCGTATTACCTACCTGGACTACTATTAAAACAATAGCATTAGCCGCTGAAATCGAAACCCTGCTGCGTAACGCCTCTGAGTCTGAACTGCACGACTTCTTCCGCGACATGTATGGCGACACGCCCAACCAGTGGCGCGATGACCTGCAAGGCACGCCCCGCTTGCGCGTGATCGTCAACGCCCTCACCCGCCTGCGCTTTTGCACCGCCGATGGTGTCATGGAATTTGCCACCAAAGACAGCGCCGATGCGGCCCCTGCAGGCTATATGCCGTGGTTTGACGTGCCCAACCGTGCGACACAAGGTGTGGCTGTGGCCTTTGGGCACTGGTCTACGCTGGGCTGGCTGGAGCGCAGCGACGTGTATGCGCTGGACGGCGGCTGCGTGTGGGGTGGTTGCTTGAATGCGCTGCGGCTGGCCGAAAACAGCGAGACGCAGCATGCGCTGATTCAAGTGCAGTGCGAGCAGGCGCAACGGCCAGTAAAGGATTAATTAAGCTCGACTGCAGCTTCGTTTGTAGTCACAGCCACAGCGACATCCGCTGCCGGCGCGGCAATCACCTGCTCAGAACTCGGCAAAACCGCCTTGAACAAAGCCGCCACCCGTTTTTTAGAGCGGATATTGGCCGATTTACCCGCGCGTGCCGGGTTGGCTTTGGCAGCGGCTTCCCATGAAGGTGTTGTTGCAGTACCCGCAGCGGCATCCACGACCGGGCTGGGTGCTTCGTAAGGTTTGTCAAAAAACGGATCGCGCGGCGCTTGGCGCGGTGTGTAGGATGGCGAAGCGGATGAGGCATTCCGGCGTCCACCTCGTTCACCACGTGGTTCAAAGCTTTCCATGCGGTCACGCCCATTCGTCGAACGGTTGGCGGACGGGCTGGAACGGCGTGGCGCTTCGCCTGCACCAGCCTCTTTGTCCTCACTGGCCGCGTACATGCGGCGGCCATCGTTGATGCGGCCCTGGGTGCGGATGTTGGGGACGTCTTCAGGGTACTCGACCGCTTCCAGCTCGATTTTGGTTTTCAACAGCTTTTCCAGATCAGCCACCAAACGGGTGTCGCTGGGTGCGACGAAGCTGATGGCAATGCCTGATGCGCCCGCGCGGCCAGTGCGGCCAATGCGGTGGACGTAATCTTCGGCGTTGAAGGGCAGGTCAAAGTTAAACACGGCCGGTACGTCTTTGATGTCCAAGCCGCGCGCCGCCACGTCGGTAGCCACCAGCAGGTCAACCGCGCCGCTTTTGAAGGCTTCCAGCGCTTTTAAACGCTCGTCCTGGCTCTTGTCGCCATGCAAGGCCGTGGCTTTGAGGCCTTCGTTTTCCAGAGAACGGGCCAAACGGGCACAGCCCAGCTTGCTGTTGACGAAAACAAAAGCCTGTTTGAGGTCGTTTTTCTTCAACAAGGCATGCAGCGCATGGCGTTTGTCGTCACCCGGCACACTGTAGAAGTGTTGTTTGACGGTCGATGCGGTCTGATTCGGCCGCGCCACCTCAATGGTGACGGGGTTTTGCAGGTAGCTGCTGGACAAGCGTTTGATCTCGTTCGAGAAGGTGGCAGAGAACAACAATGTCGTCCGTTGTTTCGGCAAATAGCTCAAAATCCGCTCTAAATCGGGAAGAAAGCCAATATCCAGCATGCGGTCAGCTTCGTCCAGCACCACATACTCGACCTGGTTCAACACACAGTTTTTGGCTTCAATATGGTCCAGCAGGCGGCCTGGGGTGGCGACCAAAATTTCGACGCCGGCTTTTAGCTCGATGGTTTGCGGCTTCATGTCCATGCCGCCAAACACCACCGCGCTGCGGATCTGGGTGTATTTGGCGTAGGCTTTGACTTGTTGGGCGACCTGGTCGGCCAGCTCGCGGGTCGGCAACAGCACCAAGGCGCGCACCGGGTGGCGGGCAGGCGAAGTGGAGGCGTTCTCGTGCTTCAACATCCGTTGAATCAAAGGCAAGGAGAACGCAGCCGTTTTGCCGGTACCCGTCTGGGCAGCGCCCATCACGTCTCGGCCTTCCAAAACCACAGGAATCGCCTGCTCTTGGATGGGTGTCATGGTTTCGTAGCCCATGTCGGCTACGGCG
>JAYVJL010000122.1:0-12210 GCA_043769295.1 Polaromonas sp.
CGCGAGTTGCGCACCACGAGCGGCGCTGTAGGTCGATGCGCGCTTCATGCCGCGCAGCGCTGACGCACTACCCATGACAAGGATCTTGCCGGCACGCCGCTCGATCATCGCAGGCAAGACAGCCTGGAACAATCGCGGAAGTGGATGAACAAGGGCCTCGAATGTGTCGTTCCACTCTGCTTCAGACACCAGCGTCACCTCGGTCGTTGGCGCCGGCATTGCCAAATTGACAACTAGGATGTCGACGCGTTCAGCGGCCGCGACAAGAGAGACTACCGCGCCAGCGCTCAGCAACGGCTCTGTACTTGCGATGACAGTGGCCCCATGCAAAGCGAAGACCTCGCACAGGGCAGGACCCATGAACGCATGCGCGTGGGTGATGAGAACGCGCTTGTCTTGAAGGCTGTGAGTCTGCATGAATGCTCCTGGTTAATTGAGTGGTCTGCGCCGGCGCTCTTACTGCGACGCATAACGTTAGACATGAGCGGCGAGTCAAAGAGCGCGAATCGGCCTTTGGCACGTCCGCTCGATGAAGCGGTTAGGCGCCTCCACACAGCCGACAAGCCCTTCAGTTCAGCGGGTCGAGAAACGGCGTGTTTGGCTCACTTACATAGAAAATGACCAAGCGGAGCGGCTCAGTTGTGCTTCGGTTGTAGCCGGTCATCTTCACGTTCGGCGGCTCCACGAAAGCTTGCCCGGCCTTAACAACAACCGGCGCTCGACCTTCCAGCTCCAAAGTGAAGGCGCCCTCCAAAATATAGACGGTCACAGGCGATCGGTGCGTGTGGAAGACAGTCTTGTCTCCCGGCTTGAAGCTCGCAGTGAGAACGCGTACAGCTTGGTTCTCTCCTCGGGGCATACCGGTGACTACCTCGTTAAAAACGAGATCTGGCCTTGCGGTACTTTGAGCTAGCCCCGCCGTTGGCAAGCCAACAAAAAGCGCTACCAGACAGTGGGCGAACAAGAACAATGATTTCAAACTTTTTCTCCTTCAGTTATGACTGAGCCTAAACGGTAACAGATGAAGGGGCCTAACGTGATATATACCGCAAAACCTGCAACATAATCTAGTGACTACGGGATAATCTGGACATTAAAATCTCATGAGAAAGGCTTGCAACATACGTTTCAATTGTATGTACTGTGTTTTTTTACAAATATAAAAATTTCATGAAACCACGCAGTCCTATTTTGCAGTCTACTAGGCTTCTTGACCAAGTGCGTGAACGCATTCGGTACATGCACTATAGCCCAAGTACTGAAAAAACTTACTTGTATTGTTCAAGTTTTTTGTGCAACGGCATGGGCACAACCATGTGATGAAACATCGACGTGTCATGGCTTTAGATAAGCCAGATATTGTCGTTTTATCTAAAATTTAAGCGTCTGCACACCCGTTGACGTCCCCAGAAAACAAACATGCACGTCATGGCGTATAAATAGACGGAAAAATGATTGTGAAAGTTTTTAAACCAGCGGATTCACAGTTTTTAAATCTTTGAATCGCCCAAAATCTCGATCAGCACTGTACAGAACAGACACGCCGTTTTCAATGCAAATCGAGGCAATCCGAGCATCATGAAACTGCCCGCCCTGCAATTTGGCTTTACGCGTTAATTCTGACAAAACGCGCCAATGCTGAGCACTGCTGTGCAACACATGCACTTGCGGCGAAGCCAGCCAAGCATCGACTTGAGCCAGTGCTTGCTCATAAGTACTTACTAGGTTGAATATTTTGGGGTTGGTAACAACAGCTAGAAACTCATGTAAACAGCTGACGGGTATGCCCCAAGGCTGCTTACCCTCAGCCAAAGATTTGATGCAGCCATACGCTTGCGTAAAAAACACCGATTCAGCTCTGTGCGCGTAAACCAAGATATTGGTATCAACGGCAATCATTTGAATGCAGTTAACTTATCGTAGGTTTGCTGCAAGATGCTCGTCTTCCAACTGTTGCCACTTGCGCGAATCTGAAATCAACATCTCCCCACCGCGAACGCTGGCATCTTTGAGTTTGAAAGCGGGTTTTGTTTTAGCTTGTGCATCGTTCAACACACGACGCAAACCCTCTTCCACCAAGGCACGCATGGTGGTTTGGCTTTTACTGGCAAGTTCTTTGGCTGAGTGAAACAGTGCGTCTGATAGTTCAATGGTGGTTTTCATATGGGTGCCCATATTTATTAATGTGGGTATATTTTAGCTATTTAAAAATCAGCTGTCAAAACCTCAAAGTCCTAACCCCGCTCTCCGTCCCCAACAAACAAACATGCGCCTTCTGGTGCGCAAACACGCACACCGTCATCACGCCTGGTCACTGGTTGACGGAGGATTCAAACGCCAGCGGGTCGGTGATTTTCAGGTTCAGCACTCCACAATGTGCTGTCCGTTGTCGGTCACTAGGGGCTGCCAATTATGACGCTGTAACTGCTGCAATAACACCTAGGAGCTTGGCGTGTGGCGTGGACGATGAGTGCATATGGTGGCAGTTGCGTGGCCTAACGTTTGAGCTAACCGGATCGTTGTGGTGTGACGGCATTTACCCCAGAATGAAATGGCGGGGTAAATGACGGCACGCCGCAATGGATCCGGTTGCGCAAAGGGTTAGGCGGCACTGAATTTCCGGCGGTCCACTACAGGTTTACTTGAAAACCGGCTCGGTAATCGGCTTTCCCTTATCAACAATGAAGGTAATATTTACCAGTGCCGGAATGTCGCCTACATTTCGTGCCTGGTGTATCAAGCCCCGTGGGTTGTGGTAGACATCGCCGGCTGTAACCCGTCTTGGTTCTCTTCCCTCAGCGGTGAGTTCGAGGGTTCCTTGCAAGACAAAAGTATATTCGTCACCAGGATGTATGTGACGACCTGTTGTTCCGCCAGGCGCAAACTCAACCGCCAACATGATGGTCTCTTTTGTGTCGTCGCCACTTATATTTGTTCGTATTAGTGGTTTTGCTGTAACTCCAGTTGCCTGAGCGTAAACGGTTGAAGGCGCAAAGCCCATAAGAAAGGCAGCGAGAATTAGAGATGATAGTGTCCCGAACTTTCCATATTCAAACTTCATGTTTTCTCCTTAGCTTATCGACTCGATTGTTTCAGTACAAACTCCGGGAGTCGAGGCCGGGGTTTGTGACGCCCAACGGAATGTATACCGCAAAACCTGCAACATCATCTGACGACTACGGAATAATCTGGTCATCGAAATCTCCCGTGAATGGCTTGCAGCTTACGTTTCAAATAAATACTACCATTTAAAGCGTCATCGTCAAAACGTTATCGTCCTAACCCCACTCCCCGTCCCCAACAAACAAACATGCGCTTTTTGATGCGCAAACACCCCCACAGTCACCACGCCCGGCCATTGGTTCACGGTGGATTCAAACGCCAGCGGGTCGGTAATCTTCAAGTTCAGCACGTCAACAATGTGCTGACCGTTGTCGGTCACTAGGGGTTGTCCATCTTTTTGACGCACGCTACACACGCCGCCCATCGCCGCAAACTGCTGCATGACGCGCTTGGTCGCCATCGGAATCACTTCTACGGGTAGCGGAAACGCCCCCAGCGTGTCGACCAGCTTGCTTTCGTCGGCAATGCAGACGAATTGCTTGGACAGCGCGGCCACAATCTTCTCCCGCGTCAACGCTGCGCCGCCGCCTTTGACCATGTAACCCGCGTGGTCGATTTCGTCCGCACCGTCGATGTAAACGGCCAGCTCGGTCACCTCATTCGCGTCAAACACCGGAATGCCCAGCGCTTTGAGGCGCTCGGTACTCGCCAGCGAGCTTGACACCGCGCCCTTGATGGTGCCTTTAATCGTCGCTAGCGCGTCGATGAACTTGTTCACCGTCGAGCCTGTGCCCACGCCCACAATCTCCCCCGCCACCACGTATTGCAAAGCGGCTTGGCCGACCAATGTTTTGAGTTCGTCTTGTGACATGGATTGGGGCATGGGCTGATACTTTCAATAAGTTTCTGAGAAAATGGATAGATTCAACCCGTCTATTATCCAATACGAATATTTCATGTCCTTACTCCCCTACGCCCTCGCCCGCCCCTTTTTATTTGGCTTGGACGCCGAAACCGCCCATGACATCACCATGGCGGGCTTGACCGCCGCGCAGGGCACGCCGTTGACTTGGGCGTACTGCAACGGCCGTGTAAATGACCCCATCACCCTGGCCGGTCTGAAATTCCCCAACCGCATCGGCATGGCCGCCGGTTTGGACAAAAACGCCCGCGCCATCGACGGGCTGGGCGCGATGGGCTTTGGCTTTGTTGAAGTCGGCACTGTCACCCCGCTGGCGCAACCCGGCAACCCCAAACCCCGCATGTTCCGCCTGCCAGCGGCCAACGCGCTGATCAACCGACTGGGCTTCAACAATGAAGGTTTGGATGCCTTCCTGGCCAATGTCCAAAAAGCCAAGTTCCGCAGCCTAAACCCACAAAATCCCATGCTTCTGGGCCTGAACATCGGCAAAAACGCCGCCACTCCCATTGAAAACGCCACCGACGACTACCTGATCTGCCTGCGTGGCGTCTACCCGCACGCGGATTACGTGACTGTCAACATCTCCAGCCCGAACACCAAAAACCTGCGTGCCCTGCAAAGCGACGAGGCATTGGACGCGCTTTTGGGCGCGATTGCTGCTGAACGCGCCGTTTTGAAGCAAAAACACGGCAAAACCGTCCCCATCTTCATCAAAATCGCGCCAGATCTGGACGAATCGCAAGTTGAAGTCATCGCTTTAACCCTGAAAAAGCACGGCATGGATGGCGTCGTGGCAACCAACACCACCCTCAGCCGCGAAGCTGTCAAAGGCCTCCCCCACGCTGAAGAAACCGGTGGCCTGAGCGGCGCACCCGTCCTGCAAGCCAGCAACCTGGTCATCCGCCAACTCCGCACTTCTCTGGGCAAAGGCTTCCCCATCATCGGCGTAGGCGGCGTGATGAGCGCGGCAGATGCGGTCAGCAAAATCGAAGCCGGTGCGGATGTGGTGCAAATCTACACAGGCCTGATCTACAAAGGGCCGGATTTGGTGAAAGATGCGGCGTTGGCGATTAAAAATGGGTGCAAACGCTGAAATTTCGAATTTAGAGGGTAAAAAACGGCTGTAGCCGGCGTATTAATTGCCTAAGATGCTATAAAAATAGGAGCAAAAATTTAAAATTTGCAACTATAATTCTACGAACTTAAAATCACATTCTGGTTTTTTCCACTCGGAAGTGATGAAATCATAAAAATCTTGATTTTTTTCTGCACCAGCTACATAAAATAATTCTTTTCCAATTGCTGTAAAAGTCGCTTGACCAATAGCAAAATCATTATCTTTATCATTGTTAAAAATAATTTTAATGTTTCGATCGTGATAACGTAAATGTAAATTTTTAGATAAGCTAGTCATTCGATATTTTGAAAGACTTTCGAAAGTTAATAATCCTATAGATTGAAGATGGATTAAAGAATCGAAGCTTACTCCGTGCTTTGTATAAATTTCTAATGATCTATCTAGAATTATGGGCATAGGTTCGCTGAATACCCATACAAACTGACAAAACGTAGTAAATAACTCAGCATCTTCTTTTTCAATAGTTGAAATGAATTGAACTGTTCGCCTAGAAAAGGTTCCAGGGTTACTTGCTTCGCCAGCTAATAGCTTAGACCAAAGTGATTGCATTTCTTGGTCGGAAACCGTTTCGCAGTGTTTAAAGAAATATGCAATCCAGTCTTCATCTAACGATTCAACTTTCGCATCTGGCGGTAAATTCTTTGCAGCTTGAAAAGTTATGCTCTCGATATTCTCTTGTTTTCGTGTTTCCTGCTGAATAAATCGATCAATTGCGCGTTGTTCAATATCTCGAATTTCAATATTTGCTTTCGCTTTAATAATTTCTGCTTTAGCTTCTGCATTTGCTTTGCGTACTATCCGAGTTGGTTCAAATACGATTCCAACGGCACTACAAACCTTTTCAATCAAAACTGTAGCTGGTTTAGACAGTTCGCCGATATTAATTAATGAAGTACCATCTGCCATGTTTTGTCCTTTAACATTTGAATCTATTAGGAGTTAATTATATAATTTTACATTAATTAATTAACATTCCACAATTTGAATGAATGCTGGCATATTGCACAAAATCGCAGCAAGGCGCGGCCAGCCGAGTTGGATAACCCGCCATCATGTCCGCGTGATTGCGTAGATTTTTTTGCATGCTGTTCGCGTTCGTTAACGCAGAAAGTCAAAAATACCCCTTAAAATATGCCTCTAGCCGGCGTATTTATTGCCTAAACAGCTATAAAAAATATAGCATACGAAAATCGACATTTAAACAAATGCGAGCCGTCGTAGTTGCTTTTAATATCAGCAATCACCGTATCAGAACTGATATCTTGCTCATCTGGCCATGAGATTCCGAGATGTAAAGGTTTCATTTGCTTGAAGTAATTTTCATTGAGCAACTGTTTGAACGCATTGCCCTTCAAATAAGGCTTCATATCAAAAATGCCAGCCAAACCAGTGCTGGTTAAAACTTAAATTTTAAAATCAGCAAGCGGGATCGCTTTAACGATTTTTTCCATACTTGATTTGTTTGTTTCGTTCATAGCAAACACCTAACGTAACGGGTCAATTTTAAACACGGGTTCACCAGCAACAGCTAGTTTCCAATCCACCATTAAATCATCTCGGTGAATCTCAATCCATGCTTGCACTAATTTAAGCTTTGAAGTCGGCAAGCGATTTCCTTATTTAGCTGATTGGAATACGTCAAATTTTTCTGTATTGCGTATTAATTCAATCAACTCTTTTGTGGGCTGCGCTGGCTGCTTGATAGCACCTAGGAATCCATCACGATCAGTGTCAGACAAAGTTATTAGCTCGCGCTGCAACACGATACGGCTCGCCGCCTCATACGCGTTTTGCAGCATGAAGCCCGAAACAGTAGAACCCATGATCGCCGCCGCGCGCTCGATCAAGGCTTTCGCCTCTGGGCTGGTGCGTAGGTTGATTCGGGCAGAATCTTTGTAAGTTAAGACGGCTGGCATGGTGTTATTCCTTGAATTGTTGAAATTGTACGTCAATTTGACGCACAAGACAATCCCCAATACTCAATCTCAAACATCAGCTTTAAACGGATTCCGTATCCGCACCCCGTCAAAATTGCCACCATCATGACCGTGTGATTGCGGAGAATTTTTTACAGGCTGTCTGTGTTCGTTTGCCGCATTGACACAAAAATACTCCTTAAATAGGCCTCTAGCCGTTGTATTTATTGCCTTAATAGCTATCAAAATAATAGTAAAAGTTTAATATTTTAAACCTCAATCCGCACCACCGTCCCCACGTTCACCCTATCAAATAGGTCAACCACGTCCTCATTCCGCGTCCATGGGCGCTCACTTTAGCGCAATCGGTGGGGCCATATGTGACTACGGCCTACACAGCATGGCTGCGGGGTAGGCTATATTGCAAGTTGAAGGTTTTGTTATCCAACCGGAGGGCCACCCGCCATGAGCAGCAAAATAACGACACAGGAAACGACGCCAGAGCAGCCCGCCAAGCCGCGCAAGGCGTTTTCGATGATTCGTGAGTTCCATCTGGCCGACTGGTTCACGCTGGGCAATGCCATTTGCGGGATGGGGGCGCTGTTTTCGACGATGAGCTACCTGGAGACGGCAGACGTCAAGCACGTCTACTTTGCCTGCGCGCTGGTGCTGGCCGCCCTGATTTTTGACGTGTTGGATGGTCGTATCGCCCGCTGGCGGCAAAAGTCGTCGGCTTTGGGGCGGGAGCTGGATTCGCTGGCGGACATTATTTCGTTTGGCGTCGCGCCGGCCATCATTGCCTATGGTTTAGGCATGCAGGGCTTGTATGACCGCATCGTTTTGGTCTATTTTGTGACTTGTGGCGTCTCGCGGCTGGCGCGCTACAACGTCACGGCGGAAGAAATGTCGGAAGGGACTGGCAAGGTCAAGTTTTTTGAGGGCACGCCGATTCCGACCTCCATTCTGCTGGTGGGCATCATGGCGCTGGCCGCTTGGTACGGCGCGGTGCGGCAGGACCTGTGGTTTGGCGTTATCCACGTGGCGGGCTTCAATTTTCATCCGCTGGTGCTGCTGTTTGCGGTGTCTGGTTCGCTGATGATCAGCCGGATCCGCATCCCCAAACCGTGAGCAGCGAGTCGTGAACCTGAACCGCCCCGCCTTGCGCGGTGGTCTGCTGGCACTGCTGGCTGCTGTGCTTTTTGGCCTGAGTACGCCGCTGGTGCAACGCTTTGGGCAGGGCTTGGGCGCATTTTCAACCGCGGCTTTGCTGTACGCAGGGGCTGGATGTGTCGCGCTTTGGTTACGCCGACCGAAAAACCGTGAAGCCAAAGTACAGCGTAGCGACCTGCCCAGATTGCTGACCATGGCGGGTTTTGGCGCGGTGATCGGCCCAGTGGCGCTGGCTTGGGGACTGCAACGCACCAGCGGTGCCAGCGCGTCGCTGATGCTGAGTTTGGAAGCGCTTTTCACCGTGGTACTGGCATGGCGCTTGTATGGCGAGAGCATGGACAAACGAGTCGCCACGGCGATGTTGCTCTTGCTGGCAGGAGGCATCTCACTGGTGGCAGACCAAGGCCTGGCTGGTCGGGCGCAATTGATGGGTTTACTGGCCGTGCTGGGCGCTACGGCGGCCTGGGGGTTGGACAACACCTTGTCGCGCGGCGTAGCGGAGCGCGACCCTGGGCAGGTGGTTTTGATCAAATCAGCCCTGGGTGCAACAGCGTCAACCGTGCTGGCGGCATGGTTTGGCGAGCCAGTACCTGCGTTGAACGCGGCTTTGACGCTTTTGGCTGTTGGCGCTGTGGGTTATGGCCTGAGTTTGCGGTTTTATCTTTTGGCACAACGTGCTTTTGGGGCTGCACGTACGGGCTCCGTGTTTGCTTTTGCGCCGTTTATTGGGGCACTGGGAGCGTTCGCCCTGGGTGACAGATCGATGGGCTGGATCATGCTTATCGCTGGTTTGCTGATGCTGGCGGGCGTCGTTTTGCACCTGTTTGAAGCGCATGGTCATCCACACACGCATGCGGTTTTGGAGCACGAACACGCCCACAGCCACGACCCTGCCCGAGCCGACGGCCACCATCTGCACACCCACGACGTGCTGCCGATAGGCCCTCACAGCCACCCGCATCGCCATGAACCCACGCAACACACCCACCCGCATGTGCCGGATGCGCACCACGCGCATCGGCATTGAAGCTGTCAGAGCCTTTTAGCCGTGTTGTAGAACACACCGCGGCGCTCGTAAGATTTTGATTCTTGATTGACTGAGCAAAAGCCGGAGCGTCATACCCATCTGGGTTGAGTTCTCAAACCGAGCTGAAGTTGAAGGCACAGATATACCCATACGCTCACCAAGACGCGCCAACGTAACGCATGCAACGTGTGGTTAGGAAATCGCACGGTTGCGCCTCCAGAAAGCCCTATTCGGCGATTGATTTTCGTGCGGACGGCGCATCAAGAAATAGACCACCGGCACCACGAACATCGACAGCAGCGGTGCCGTAATCATGCCGCCGACCATGGGAGCAGCAATCCGCTGCATCACTTCAGAGCCTGTGCCCGTTCCCCACATGATGGGAAACAAACCCGCCAGAATCACGGCCACCGTCATCGCTTTGGGACGCACACGCAGTACTGCACCTTCACGGATGGCGTCCAGCAGATCTTCCGTGCTGGTCTTGCCTTGAGCAAGGCGTTCATCCCAGGCGTGCTTGAGATAGAGGAGCATGATGACCCCGAACTCCGCCGACACCCCCGCCAGTGCAATGAAGCCGACGGCTCCAGCCACTGACAGGTTGTAACTCAGCAGGTAAAGCAGCCAAATACCGCCGATCAGCGCAAAAGGCAAGGTCGCCATGATCAGCACGGCTTCGTCAAAGCGCTTGAAGGTCAGGTAGAGCAGCACAAAAATGATGAGCAACGTAAACGGAACCACCACCTTGAGTTTGGCCGTCGCACGCTCCAGAAACTCGAACTGGCCTGACCACGACACCGAGTAACCCGCAGGTAGCGCCACCTTCTCGACAACGGCCTTTTGCATGTCCTGCACCGCAGAGCGTAAGTCGCGCCCGCGAATATCTACGTACACCCAACCGGATAAACGGGCGTTCTCGCTGCGCAGCATGGGTGGACCATCGGTGATGCGGATGTCGGCCACGTCAGACAACACCAGACGCGCACCGTTCTCGGCAACGATAGGCAAACTGCGTAGCTTTTCCTGAGAATCACGGGTTTCACGGGGATAGCGCATATTGATGGGAAAGCGCTGCAAACCTTCAACCACTTCACCAATGTTGTCACCGCCCACAGCTGAGGTGATGACGGCTTGAACGTCAGCAATGTTCATGCCAAAGCGCGCTGCCGCATCACGGTTGATGTTCACATCCACGTAGCGGCCGCCTGTGAGACGTTCGGCCAGTGCGCTGCTGACGCCAGGCACATCTTTGAGCGCCTTTTCAATCTCGCCCGTCAGGCGGTCAATGGTAGCCAAATCAGCACCTGCCACCTTCACTCCCACTGGACTTTTGATACCGGTAGCTAGCATATCGATGCGATTGCGAATCGGTGGCACCCAAATATTGGCCAGGCCGGGAACTTTGACGATGCGGTCAAGCTCATCCACCAGCTTGTCCTGCGTCATACCAGGTCGCCATAGGTCTTTGGGCTTGAACTGAATGGTTGTTTCGAACATTTCCATCGGGGCAGGGTCCGTCGCCGTTTCGGCACGACCCGCTTTGCCGTACACGCTGAGCACTTCGGGCACGGTCTTGATAAGCCGGTCTGTCTGTTGCAGCAACTCACTGGCCTTGCCAGCTGACAAGCCTGGCAGTGCGGACGGCATGTAGAGCAAATCACCCTCGTCCAGACGTGGCATAAACTCACCACCGATGTGCTGTAAAGGCCACAAACTCAAACCGAGCAAGAGCGCAGCGCCTGCCAAGGTGGCTTTGGGCCAGTTCAGCACCGCATTTAACAACGGACGATAGACGGCAATCAGGAAGCGGTTCAACGGGTTGGCCTTCTCCTCTGGGATGCGTCCTCGAATCAAGTAACCCATCAGCACGGGGATCAGTGTGACCGACAGCGCCGCCGCAGCGGCCATCGAATAGGTCTTGGTGAAGGCCAGGGGCGAAAACAAACGACCTTCCTGCGCTTCCAGCGTGAACACAGGAATAAACGACAGCGTGATGATCAGCAACGAGAAGAACAGCGCAGGGCCTACTTCAGCGGCGGATTCACCAATCACCCGCCAACGCGCTTCGCCTTCCAGTTTTTCATCTGGGTGAGCATGGCTCCAATGCTCCAGATGCTTGTGGGCATTCTCGATCATCACCACGGCGGCATCGACCATGGCACCAATCGCAATCGCTATACCGCCCAGCGACATGATATTGGCATTCACACCCTGATAATGCATGACGATAAATGCGGCCAGGATGCCCAACGGCAGTGACACAATCGCCACCAAGGCTGAGCGCAGGTGGAACAAGAAGATAAAGCACACCATGGCAACCACGGCAAATTCTTCCAGCAGTTTGAAGCCCAGGTTTTCTACGGCTCGCTCGATCAAACCTGAGCGGTCATAGACGGGAACAATTTCCACGCCTTTGGGCAGGCTGGATTGCAAAGTCTTGAGTTTGGCTTTGACGGCTGCAATGGTTTCCAGCGCGTTTTTACCTGAGCGCATCACGATCACGCCACCGGTGGCTTCACCCTCACCGTCGAGTTCACCTATGCCTCTGCGCATTTCAGGCCCGAGCTGGATGCGTGCTACATCACCCAGACGCACCGAGACACCCGTTTTAGTGGTCATCAGCGGTACTTTTTTGAAATCATCCAGTGATTGCAGGTAGCCATTGGCGCGTACCATGTACTCAGCCTCGCCAAGTTCTAGCACCGAGCCACCGGCTTCCTGGTTGCCTTTTTGGATGGCTTCTACCACCTTGCTTTGCGGGATGCCATAAGCCGCCAGTTTGTCGGGCTGCAGCACAATCTGATACTGGCGAACCATGCCCCCGACCGATGCCACCTCTGCCACATTCGGTATTGTTTTGAGTTCGTACTTCAGGAACCAGTCTTGCAAGGCCCGCAGCTGCGAAGCATCCTGTGTACCCGAACGGTCGATCAGCGCATACTGGTAAATCCAACCCACACCCGTGGCATCCGGT
>JAYVJL010000123.1:0-3727 GCA_043769295.1 Polaromonas sp.
TCTGGCAATACATCGAGCGCGAGCAAATCGCCCTGCCGTCCCTGTATTACACCCATCAGCGCGAAGTGGTGGGGCGCAAAGGTTTGCTGGTTCCCGTGACCGAATTGACACCGCTCAAAGCGGGCGAAACGTCTGAAATGCGCGACGTCCGCTTCCGCACCGTGGGTGACATCACCTGCACTTGCCCAGTCGAGAGCTTGGCCGCGAATGCTGCCGATGTGGTGATTGAAACCCTAGCCGCCGATATGAGTGAGCGCGGCGCGACGCGGATGGATGACAAGACGTCTGAGGCGTCTATGGAAAAGCGTAAAAAGGATGGCTATTTTTAAGAAGAAGGCACTTACCCGTTCGCCCTGAACACCTCCCCGTTCACCCTGAGGTATCGAAGGGTTTGCGCAGCAGGAGACGCTTCGATACCTCAGCGCGAACGGATTTACTCTCAGGCGAACGGATATGTTCGATAATTTTTAACAGTAACACTATAAATTTAATAGCACCTCAGGCAATAAATACGCCGGCTAGAGTGCTAAATGACCACTAAAACCATGACTACAGCTACTATTTCACAGCCAAACGCTCAATCTGCCCAGAACGACACCGAGGGTGCGCTCAAATTCATCACCTGCGGCAGCGTGGACGATGGCAAAAGCACCTTGATCGGCCGCCTACTGGTCGACACCAAAGCCGTGCTGCAAGACCACCTGGCCGGCGTGCAGCGCTCGGGCGAGACGGATTTGGCATTGTTGACCGACGGCTTGTCCGCAGAACGTGAGCAAGGCATCACCATCGACGTAGCCTACCGCTATTTCGCGACCGAAAACCGCAAATTCATCATCGGCGACGCGCCCGGCCACGAGCAGTACACCCGCAACATGGTCACCGCAGCCTCCAGCGCCGACGCCGCTGTGGTGTTGGTTGATGCCAGCAAGCTCGATTGGCAAAACCCCGAGCTGGAATTGCTGCCACAAACCCGCCGCCACAGCCTGCTGGCGCATTTGTTGCGCGTGCGCTCCATTGTGTTCGCCGTCAACAAGCTTGATGCGGTTGAACATGTCGAAGGAGGCGCCGAACTGGCTTTTGCCAACATCAGCGCGGCTTTGAGCAAATTTGCCACCGCTGCCGACATCACCGTTGCTGCCGTAGTCCCAATTTCTGCCCTCAAGGGCTGGAACGTGGTGGATGCCAAACCGCAGTGGGCGATGTACAACGGTCCAAGCTTGCTGCAAATTTTGGAATCTTTGCCCACAACAGCGGCAGAGACCGAGCAGCCGTTTGCCTTTCCGGTGCAGTGGGTCGAGAAATTCTCATCCAGCGCCGACACCTCCCAGGGCCGTCGCGTGTTCTGGGGCCGTGTGGCGACGGGCAGCGTGAGCGTGGGTCAACAGATCAGCATTTTGCCGAGTGGCCAAACCGCCACGGTGGCGCAGGTGCTGGACCGGGCGCGTCGACCTGGCACGGTTCAGGCCAGCCAGAGTGCCGGCATTGTGCTGGACCGTGAAGTCGATGTGTCGCGTGGTGACTGGTTGCTGGCCACACAATCAGGCGGTGAGGCTGACGGCCAATGCGCTTACACTGCCTCGCGCGAGATCACAGCCACCATCGCCTGGCTGGACGACGAGCCGCTGATCGCCGGTCGCGCCTACTGGGCACTGCATGGCCACCGCTGGGTGAAAGCCAAGATCAAGCGCGTGGTGCACAAACTGGACATCAACACGCTGGCTGAACTGGAGGAGACACAACTCGACCCGAACGCGATTGGTCACGTTGAAATTTCTCTGCAAGAACCGATTGCCGCCGTGCCCTACAAGCTGTCGCGCGGTATGGGGTCGCTGGTGTTGGTGGACACGGCGAGCCACAAAACCTCAGGCGCTGTATTAATCTCGTAAAATTAGTACCTATTATAAATCGTTTCTTTCTGAGCACACCATGACCCATATCGTTTCTGAATCCTGTATCAAATGCAAATACACCGACTGTGTGGATGTGTGCCCGGTTGACTGCTTCCGTGAAGGCCCGAACATGCTGGTCATCGACCCGGATGAGTGCATCGACTGCGCCGTCTGCATCCCTGAATGCCCAGTCAACGCCATTTACGCAGAAGAAGACGTACCCGCTGACCAACTCGCGTTTATCAAGCTGAATGTTGAATTATCACGCGCTGAAGGCTGGAAGAGCATCACCAAGCGTAAACCAGCACTACCAGATGCAGACGACTGGAAAGACGTGAAAAGCAAGATTGGCTTGCTGGTACGCTAACAAATCCCTCCTAGACCCCCCTTTTTCAAAGTGGGGAATAAGAAAAATTTCAACATGACTCAGCCCATCGCCACCCAAGCCCTCATCATTGGCGCTGGGCCGGTGGGTTTGTTTCAGGCCTTTGAACTGGGATTGCTAGGCATCACATCCCACATCGTCGATGCCCTGCCCTACGCGGGTGGTCAATGCATCGAGTTGTACCCCGACAAACCGATTTACGATATTCCTGGCACGCTTGCCACGACGGGGCGGCAACTGGTGGCGTCTCTGTTGGAGCAACTCAAGCCTTTCAAGCCCTCTTTTCACCTGAATCAGCAAGTCAACCTGCTTGCGCGTCAGGCAGACGGGCGGTTTTTGGTGGAAACTTCGACAAATCAGTCATTTCTGACAAAAACCATCTTCATCGCAGCGGGTGTGGGGGCTTTTCAGCCCAAAAAGCTGACCGTTGCGGGTTTGGATGTGTTTGCAGGGACGCAGCTTTTCTATCACCTGGATGCTGGAGTTGACTTTGCCGGCAAACAAGTCACCATTGTGGGCAGTGAGGACACGGCGGTAGAAGCGGCCATTCAACTCACTCATTTGCAGTCCAACAACGTCACATTGTTGCACCGCCGTGATGTGTTCAAAGCAGCGCCCGATAAGCTGGAGGCGATGCGCAGCCTGATCGCTGCTGGCAAACTGCAGCTTCGCATCGGACAAATTGCCGGTTTTGAAGCGCAAAACAAACAATTGACAGCACTGCAGGTGACGGATGTAGAGGGGAAAACCGCCCCGCTGCCCGTAGATACCGTGCTGGTGCTGCAGGGTTTGTCACCTAAGCTCGGCCCTGTCGCCGATTGGGGACTTGCTATCGAACGAAAGCAGCTGGTCGTCGATACCGAGAAATTTCAAACCAGCGAAGCGGGTATTTTTGCGGTGGGCGACATCAACACCTATCCCGGTAAGAAAAAGCTGATTTTGTGCGGTTTCCATGAAGCGGCACTGGCCTCGTTTGCCGCAGCGGCGCTTGTTTTTCCGGATACGACGACGCTGTTGCAGTACACCACCACCAGCACGCTACTGCACCAACGCTTGGGTGTGGCGCATCCCTGAACGAACAGCCAGGCAACAACCAGACATCCGTAACGTCTGGCTACATGCCGACGGACATGAAAACTGCAGCCCGTACACTTCTATCAAGTAAAATCTATGCCATTCTGGGGTTTTTTCCTCAGCCCTAGCTTTCCATAGCCTACTTGCGGCGTACCACCTTTTCAGATTCCTACATGTCCGTCATTCCCGCAGCCAAATCGTCCCAACCCGCGTCAGAATTTTTCAAAATTAAAAGCGCCCACCTGCAATTGGTGGCGCTGATGATCAAGACCGCCGATTGGGACCTGCTGGCTGCCGATTTAGTCGCCAAATTTGGCGCGCAGGGCGAAAGCCCTGACTTTTTTGACCACGACGCGCTGGTGCTTGATTTCTCCCAACT
>JAYVJL010000124.1:0-16520 GCA_043769295.1 Polaromonas sp.
GTCATCAATGACCAAGATTTTATAGGTCAGTTTGGGTGTATTCATGGGCATAGTCTCAGTGTTTAAGCTCAGCTTGTAAATTCAGTGTCCCACCATCAATCAAGTTCTATCATTGGTTCTATTGTTAAAGCTCAACCATTTCAAAATCTTCTTTGCGTGCGCCGCATTCAGGACAAGTCCAATTCATCGGAATAAGCGCCCAAGGAGTTCCCGGTGCAATACCATCTTCGGGCGCTCCCAACTTCTCGTCATACAGCCAGCCGCAAATCAGACACAGCCAGGTTTTGGTTTCTCTCTCCACAAGCAAGCCCTTATACAAAACATCAAAAAAATATCAACAAAGATTAGAATCGTTTCATTGTAGCCATGCCTTACTCATTGTTTACACTTTCTAACATCTATGTGTCGGCAATTTCCGACAAGTTACAACTTAGGTGTTTTGATCCGGACATGCCGCCCTGCATGACTTTGCGTCTGCAAGCAGCCATGACACCCCCGTTTACATAAAGGTTTTTCGTATGTTTTGCACAGCAACATAGGCACGTAAAAAAAGCGTAATTACCACTGGTAGTTTACATAACGCGAAGCTACTTACACGTAAAACAACCCAGCAACCCTTCAAAGACCACCTTATTTATGACCAGCAGTCTGCCTATTGACCACAACGCCACCCTGTTTGAACGCGCAAAACGCAGTATTCCCGGCGGCGTCAACTCCCCCGTTCGTGCTTTTAAGGCGGTTGGTGGCACGCCCCGCTTTGTGCAGCGCGCACAAGGTGCCTACTTCTGGGACGCCAACGGCAAGCAACATATAGATTACATCGGCTCTTGGGGACCGATGATTTTGGGCCACGGCCACCCCGGCGTGCTGGAAGCTGTGCAAAAAGCCGCTTTGGACGGGTTTTCGTTCGGCGCACCAACGGAACGTGAGGTCGAGCTGGCCGAAGAAATCATCAAACTCGTGCCGTCGATGGAAATGGTGCGCCTCGTTAGCTCCGGCACCGAAGCCGCCATGAGCGCCATTCGCTTGGCACGCGGCGCGACCGGGCGCGTCAAATTCATCAAATTTGAAGGTTGCTACCACGGCCATGCCGATGCGCTTTTGGTCAAAGCTGGCTCTGGCTTGGCGACTTTTGGCCACCCGACCAGCTCGGGTGTACCGGCAGACGTGGTCAAAGACACGCTGGTATTGGAGTTCAACAACATCGCCCAACTGGAAGAAGCCTTTGCCCTGCACGGCAAAGAACTGGCCTGCGTGATGATAGAACCGATTGCCGGCAATATGAACTTCGTTCGTGCCAGCCACGCTTTTGCCAGCCGTTGCCGTGCGTTGTGCACACAATACGGTGCGTTGCTGGTGTTTGACGAAGTCATGTCTGGCTGCCGTGTCGCCTTGGGCAGCGCACAAGCGGTGCTGGGGATCACACCCGACATCACGGTGCTGGGCAAAGTCATCGGCGGCGGCATGCCACTGGCGGCGTTTGGCGCTTCCCGCGCCATCATGGAACACCTGGCACCGCTGGGCGGGGTCTACCAAGCGGGCACGCTGTCTGGCAACCCAGTAGCCACGGCTTGTGGCTTGGCGACCTTGAAAGAGATTCAAAAACCCGGTTTCTTTGAGGAACTGGGACGAAAAACCCAAAGTCTGGTAACAGGATTGACCCAAGCCGCGAAAGATGCTGGCGTGCCCTTCTGCGGCGACAGCCAGGGCGGCATGTTTGGTTTTTTCTTGATGGACGAGCTGCCGCAAAACTACGCCAAAGTCATGACCACAGACAGCCCGCGCTTCAACAAACTCTTCCACGGCCTGCTGGATCGCGGCGTCTACATCGCCCCCGCCCTGTACGAAGCCGGTTTTGTCAGCGCCGCGCACAGCGATAATGACATTGCACAAACGATTGCAGCCGCAAAAGAAGTGTTTACGACGCTGTAATTTGCCCCAAAAGCCGAATCCATCCATTTTTACCCCATAAATACACCTCTAGCCGGCGTATTTATTGACTATACAGCTATATTATCAATAGCATAATGAATTTATGACCACCATAGAAAATATCGAAACCGTTGACGCCACGAATGTCATCAACGTCATTGAGGGCGCTTTACCTGTTACAAGCACGGATGCACCTCAAGCTGACAAGCAAAAACCAGCAAGAGCCAAGCTGGATGTACAGCCTGTCTTGCAAAAGCTGTTTGAGCTCTACCCGCACCTGTTTGGCAACGCGTTCTTGCCGCTCAAATTAGGCACGTATCAAGACCTGATGGCCGCTCACCCCGAGGTTTTCCAAAAAGACAGCCTTAAAGCTGCTCTGGGCTTCCACTCCCGCTCCACCCGCTACCTGCAGTGCGTGACGGCGGGCAACCAACGCCACGACTTACAAGGCAACGCTGTGGAAGACGTGTCGCCAGAACACATCTACCTCGCCCTGTTGGAGCTTTTCCGCCGCCGCGTCATCGGCAACAACAAAAGCCGCACCAAACTGGACCTGCGCCCCGTTTTCAGAAAACAACTCATCGCCGCTTTTGAAGCCTCTGGTCTGAGCCGTCAGGACTACCAATTGCGGGTACAAACCAACGAAGCCGAGGCTACGGCGCTTCTGGAAGAGGCTCTGGCCGAATACGACGCCAAATTCGCCAAACAAACGGCGCTGAAACGGGCTTTTGACGCCAGCGGTAAAACGCCAGCGGAGTTTGCGGAGATGTATGGCCTGGACGCTGACGAAGTAACGGCCACACTGGGTGACCGATAGCCCTCAACGATGCGTTGGCGTACGCCCAATCTGCACACCTAACTTGCAGCTTTGCGCCACACACTGGCTAGCCAGGGTTGCTGCGCGCGGGGCAGCCCTGCGGGGCGGTAATAGTGGGTCAATTCGACAAACCCGGCCGCCTGCATGTAGCCCCGCCAGGCTGGCAGATCGTGGTAGACGCCATACCGGTCTCCCTGCCAGCCTTCTTGGCCATCGCCTCTGGGGTTGGAGCTGAAAAGCACCCCACCCGGTTTGAGCGTTGCGTGCAGCGCGCGCAGCACCTGCGGCAAGGCCAGGCTGGGGACGTGGAACAGCACCGCGTTGGCAAACACGCCATCGAAATGCGCGGGCGGCAAGTCCAGTTCCAAAAAATTTTGCTGCCACACCTCGCAGCCGCTGTAGGCACGCGCCATCTCAGCCAGCCGCGCTGCGCCCTCCAGCCCCGTGGGCTGATGTCCCAAGGACTTGAAGGTCTTGAGGTCCCGCCCGGGTCCGCAGCCAAAGTCGAGCAGTTCAAACGGTGCGGGCACCTCGATGTAGTGCAGCAATGCGGCGATGTTCTGGCTGACATCGTGCTCCCGCGTGCCTTCCCAAAAAGCCTCGGCCTGAATCTCGTAATGCGCCAAGGTTGCATCAGCGATGTGTTTGAGGGGATCAGTTGCCATATTTTTGAATTTTAAATACTACATATTTAATAGCATTATAGTCAATAAACACGCTGGCTAGATGCCAATTTACGAGTCAAATCCACGCAATTTCAACAACTGCGCCGCCACGCCGACCGCAATCACCTCGGGTTCTTTGCCGGCGATGCCATCCACACCAATTGGGCAGGTGATGTGCGCCAGTTCAGCGGCTGAAAACCCACGGCTCTCCAGCCGGTGGCGGAAGGTCGCCCACTTGGTTTTGCTGCCAATCAGGCCGATAAAAGGCAAATCCGCCCTCGCCCGCTGCCGCAGTAGGCAAGCGGCAACGATGTCCAGGTCTTCGGCGTGGCTGAAGCTCATGATGAGGACGTGGCTGCCTGCTGGGATGACATCGAGGTCGTTGACCGCGGCGTACACGGGGTCGGAGTGTTCGCAAACGACGTTTTGCGCTAAATTTAAAACATAGTCGGCGGGGAAGATTTCATCGCGGCTGTCGATCCACATGACCTGCATGGGCAGGGTGCCGAGGATATTGACGATGGCTTTGCCGACGTGGCCACCACCGAACAGGGCGACATATTGGTGTTTTGGAGGTGAAATTGGGCTAAATGCTGAATTTGAGGGCATTTTTTGACTATAGCCGGCGTATTTATTGCCTAAGCAGCTATATTTTTCATAGCGTAAAGTCATCACACCACCGCAGCATTGACCTAAGCTGGAGCCTAAAACGTAGCGTTTTTCATAGCTGGCACTCGTGGATTCCCGCCTTCGCGGGAACGACGACGTCGTTGAATCTCTTTCGTTCAAAAGCGCTCTGGCTTGGGCGATGGCCTCAAATTCGACATGCCCCCCACCAATCGTTCCGACGATTTGGCTGGCAAACACCGCCATCCACGTGCCCGCTTCACGCGGGACGGAGCCTTGGGTGGCGGTTATGCTGACCACAACGGCATCTTCGTCAGCAAGACGCGTTAAGAAGTCAGGTAAAAAGTCCATTTAAATAGATTAGAACCGCTTCAAGGCCAAAAATCTCTTAAAAACGCCTGCAACCTGTCAAAGACATGCCTATAACCTCAGGGTTTTGACCACTCACCCAGGGTTTGGCGCTCTTCGGGGGTCAGGCCGGTTGCGTTGTTCATGGGCATGAGCTTGGTCACAATGACCTGCTGGTACACCATGGCCGCGTTTTTTTGCAGGTTTTCAGACGAATCCAGACGAATATTCTTCATCTGCACTTGCTCGCCATGGCACATCACACAGCGTTGCTCGACGATTTTTTGAATCTCTGGCGTGACCGGACGCGCGTTTGAATTTGCGGAAGTTGCGACTACAGCGGTTGCCGTTGTGGTTGTGGCTGCGACTGGGGCACCAGCGGCTTTAGTTGCAGTCCGGCTGGGAGTGGGGCTGAGCCAGACAATCACCCCAAGAATCATCGCCACGCCAGCGAGCGCATAGGGCAAGGGGTTGCCATTGCGGCCCAGCTTGTAGCCATGACGCATCACGAAAAATTGCCGGATGGCGGCGCCTGCAAACATCATCAAAATCAGCACCAACCAGTTTTGCGGGTGGGTGTAGGTGAAGCTGTAGTGCCCGCTGAGCATGGCAAACAGCACCGGCAGCGTGAAGTAGGTGTTGTGCACGCTGCGTTGCTTGCCGCGTTTGCCGTGGATTGGGTCTACGGGCTGGCCGGCCTTGATGGATGCAACGACCTTGCGCTGCCCGGGGATAATCCAGAAAAACACGCTTGCACTCATGCTGGTCGCCAGCATGGCCCCTACCAGCAAGAAGGCTGCACGTCCGGCAAACCACTGGCAGGCCAGCCAAGAGGCAATGCACACCAGTACCAAAACCAGAGCCCCAACGATGGCATCACCGTTTTTACGCTGTCCGAAGTAACGGCAGATGGCATCGTACAAGAGCCAGAACACCACAAGAAAACCCAGCGCAACCGTGATGGCCATGGCGGGCGACCAATCCATCCGCGACTTGTCGATGAGGTAGGTGCTGGCGCTCCAGAGGTAGGACACGGTGAACAACGAGAAGCCTGACAGCCAGGTGGCGTAGCTCTCCCAATAAAACCAGTGCAGATGGCTGGGCAGCTGCGGCGGCGACACATTGAACTTCACCGGGTGGTAAAACCCGCCGCCATGCACGGCCCACAGCTCACCACTGACACCCTGTTTTTTAAGATCCTCGTCGACAGGGGGTGTCAGGCTGCTGTCCAAAAAGACAAAATAAAACGACGACCCCACCCACGCGATGGCTGTGATGACGTGCACCCAGCGCAGTAAAAGATTGGCCCAATCCAGTAAATATGATTCCATGGTATGAAGTGTATACAGAAGCAATTGCCGCGCCACGAATTGTGGCGTGCGTCTTGAAGTTTGAGAAAGACCAGACTCATGAACCTCTGTAGGTTGAATAGCTCCACGGGCTGACCAACAAAGGCACATGGTAGTGCTCGTCAGTGTGGGCGATGCCAAAATCAAGGTTCACCAGGTTCAAAAAATTAGGTTCTGGCAAAGACACGCCTAGCGACCTGAAATAAGCGGCCACGTCAAAAACCAACCGGTATGTACCCACCTTCAGGCTGTCGTGGTCAAACAAAAGGCCATCGGGGTTGCGGCCATCGGCGTTCAAGGTCATGGTTTTCACCAAAGTGGCCTGCCCCCCGCCTTCACTGTCCGGGATCGTCGTGTACAACTTGACGGACATGCCCGCTGCCGGGCAACCGTGCATGGTGTCGAGTACGTGTGTGGAAAGTCCCATATAAAGTCCTCAATGTGTGCCCAAAAAGATAAAAACTGTATACAATTTTGCCATGACTTCCGTTATTAAGCTATCCCTCGTTCCAGCAACCGTGATTTCGAGCAAGGGAATTTCCAGCACCGAGCATATTGTGCAGGCCCTGACCAAAGCCATCATCGAGCATGAGTTGCAGCCGGGTGAAAAGCTGAAGGAACAGCGTATTGCGGATCAATTTGGTGTTTCGCGCACGCTGGTGCGGCAAGCGCTTTACCAGCTGTCGCAAAAACACCTGATCCGGATTGAACAAGCGCGTGGCGCGTTTGTGGCCGCTCCTTCGAGCAAAGAGGCGCGCGAGGTGTTTGCGGTGCGCATGATTTTGGAGTCTGCCGTGCTGGAGTCGCTGATCGCCTGCATCACCCCGCAAAAAATCAAGGTGCTGCGCGCGCATATCAAGATTGAAGCAGCGGCTGTGCATGGTACGGATGCGGCCAACCGGACGGAGTTGCTGGGCGATTTTCACGTCTTGATGGCGGAGCTGCTAGACAACGATGTGCTAGCGCTGTCGTTGCAGGATTTGATCTCGCGCTGCTCACTGATCACCTTGCTGTACCAATCAGAACATGCGGCGGGTCATTCGCACAATGAGCATGTCGATATTGTGCAGGCCATTGCCGACCAAAACGTGGCTCTGGCCAAGCAATTGATGCAAGCGCATCTACAAAGTGTGCTGGCGGGTTTGGATTTGAAGGACTGAGATGCGCATTATGGCTATGAAGATATATGACAGTACACAACCCTACCCACGCGATTTGATCGGCTATGGGCGCGATGTGCCCCACGCTGTCTGGCCGAATGCTTCGCGCATCGCCCTGCAATTCGTCCTGAACTACGAAGAAGGCGGTGAGAATTCTGTTTTGCATGGGGATGCAGCCTCTGAACAATTTTTGTCCGAAATGTTCAACGCCAATGCCTTCCCGGCGCGCCATCAAAGCATGGAGAGCATTTATGAATACGGCTCACGTGCGGGTGTGTGGCGTCTCTTGCGTGAGTTTGAAACGCGTGGTCTGCCCTTGACCGTGTTTGGGGTCAGCATGGCCCTACAGCGTCACCCCGAATTAACCGCCGCTTTCAAAGAGCTGGGCCACGAGATTGCCTGCCACGGCTGGCGCTGGATCAGCTACCAAAACGTCGATGAAGCCATCGAGCGCGAACACATGCGTGTGGGCATGGACATCATCAGCCAATTGACTGGTGAGCGCCCCTTGGGCTGGTACACCGGGCGTGACAGCCCCAATACGCGGCGTTTGGTGGCCGACTACGGTGGCTTTGAATACGACAGCGACTATTACGGTGACGATCTGCCTTTTTGGATGCAGGTGCAAAAGACCGATGGCCAAGTGGTGCCCCAACTCATCGTGCCGTACACCCTGGACACCAATGACATGCGCTTTGCTTCAGCACAAGGCTTTGCGCAAGGCGATGACTTTTTCACCTACCTGAAAGACAGTTTTGACGTGCTGTATGCCGAGGGCGACCCGCAGGGCTTGAACGCGCCCAAGATGATGAGTATCGGCATGCATTGCCGTCTTTTAGGGCGACCAGGGCGCATGAAGTCTTTGCAACGGTTTTTGGATTACGTGCAAGCACACAACCATGTGTGGGTTTGCCGCCGCCTGGATATTGCGCGGCATTGGAAACAAGTCCATCCGTTCACGCCCACGGCTTGATAGCCTCATAAACAACTTACCATGATTTTGACATTGCAAAAACTCAACCATGCTTCCAGCACTGAAGCCACGCAGATGCTGGACAGCATTTACGAGCACTCGCCATGGATAGCGGCGCAGGCTTTATCTCAAAGACCATTTCGTTCTTTAGCCCATCTCAAATACTGCTTGGTTAGAACATTAGAGGCTGCTGGGCTTGAGGCTCAGAAAGGGCTGATACGCGCACATCCTGAATTGGCAGGCAAAGCCATGCAAAGCCAAACGCTCACCACAGAATCCACCAATGAGCAGTTGAAAGCTGGGTTGACACAATGCACGCCAGAGGAGCTGCTCAAAATTGCCCAACTCAATGCGGCATATCTGGCAAAGTTCAACTTCCCGTTCATATTGGCAGTGCGCGGGGCACGCGGGACTGGGTTATCCAAATCAGCTATTTTTGACACGTTTGAACGCCGTTTGCACAACCATCCGCAATTTGAACTGCAAGAGTGTTTGCGCCAGATTCACCGCATTGCTGAAATTCGTTTGAATGACAAGTTTAGTTTTACGCCCACCCTAGGTAACGATGTGTGGGACTGGCAAGAAAAACTGAGCGCACACACGGATCCCGGCTATGCCGAACTTGGTCAATTGACTGTGACCTACCTAACTGATGCACACCGAGCCTGCGCTCAGCGTATTTCTCATTGGATGCATGACTGCGGCTTTGACGAGGTCAGTATTGACGCAGTCGGCAATGTGGTCGGACGCTACCATGCTGCGTCGATGCCAGCTAAAACACTGCTCACCGGCAGCCATTACGACACCGTACGCAACGGCGGCAAGTACGATGGTCGCTTGGGTATTTTTATACCCATGGCTTGCGTGCGTGAGCTGAAACGACAAAACAAGCGATTGCCGTTTCATATTGAGGTGATGGGTTTTGCAGAAGAAGAAGGCCAGCGCTACAGGGCGACGTTTTTGGGTTCCGGCGCGTTGATCGGCCAATTCGACCCGACCTGGCTGGACCAGCAGGATGCCGACGGCATCACCATGCGGCAAGCCATGCAGCACGCGGGTTTGTGTGTGGATGACATTCCCAAAATCAAACGACAACCCGATGACTACCTGGGTTTCATCGAAGTGCATATTGAGCAAGGACCGGTGCTCAATGAGCTGAATATTCCTTTAGGCATTGTGACCTCCATCAACGGCAGCGTGCGCTACGTCTGCGAGGTGATTGGCACCGCCTGCCATGCGGGAACGACACCGATGAACAGACGATCAGATGCAGCAGCGGCTGTAGCCGAACTGATCTTGTTTGCAGAGCAGCGTGCCGCGCTAGACGGCGATTCGGTTGCCACGGTTGGGCAGCTTCTGGTGCCGAATGGCTCTACCAATGTCGTACCTGGCCGTTGCCAATTCACACTGGACATGCGCGCACCGACCAACGCACAGCGCGATGCCATGGTCAACAATATCCTGGTTCAGTTCAAAGCCATTTGTGAGCGCCGCCAAGTCCGATACACCCTGGAAGAAACCATGCGCGCGGCGGCTGCACCCAGCGCTCCCGACTGGCAGCAGCGTTGGGAGCAGGCCGTAGACAACCTGGGCGTTCCCTTGCACCGCATGCCCAGTGGCGCGGGCCATGATGCGATGAAACTCCATGAAGTGATGCCGCAAGCCATGCTGTTTGTGCGCGGAGAAAACTCGGGCATCAGCCACAACCCGATGGAATCAAGCACCAATGACGATATGCAGCTCGCTGTAGAGGCATTGACCCAATTGCTCAAGCAGTTGTCTACCGAATTTTGATATTTTCTTTCAAGCTTTATGACCCAGTATGACAATTTACGACCAACTAGACGCATGGATTGACGCCCACTTCGACGAGCAAGTCCATTTTTTGCAGGCGCTTATTCAAGTACCCACCGACACGCCACCTGGCAACAACGCACCGCATGCCGATCGCACAGCGGAGCTGCTGCAGGGCTTTGGCTTTGAGGCCGAAAAGCACGCCGTGCCAGCGGCAGAAGTGCATGCTGCGGGTTTGCAGTCCATCACCAACCTGGTCGTGAGGCGCAAGTATGGTGCAGGAAAGACTGTCTTGCTCAATGCCCATGGTGATGTGGTCCCCCCCGGCGAAGGTTGGACGCATGACCCGTATGGCGGTGAGATTGAGAACGGCAACCTCTATGGCCGTGCAGCGGCAGTCAGCAAATGTGATTTTTCCACCTACGCTTTTGCTGTTCGCGCCCTGGAAGCCGTCGCCAAGCCAACGACGGGCAGCGTGGAGTTGTTGTTCACCTATGACGAAGAATTTGGTGGTGAGGTCGGCCCGGCCTGGTTGCTCAAACACAAGATCATCCACCCCGATCTGATGATTGCGGCTGGCTTCAGCTACCAGGTCATCACCGCACACAATGGCTGCCTGCAAATGGAGGTGACGGTTCACGGCAAGATGGCGCATGCAGCCATTCCTGATTCTGGCGTCGATGCCATGCAGGCCGCAGTCCATATCTTGAACGCCCTGTACGCGCAAAACGCCCTGTACAAGCAGATAAGCTCCAAGGTCGAAGGCATCACCCACCCGTACCTCAATGTAGGTTTGATTGAAGGCGGCACCAATACCAATGTTGTCCCCGGACGCGTGAGCTTCAAGCTCGACCGCCGCATGATTCCTGAAGAATATCCGACTGAAGTAGAAGCCACACTGCGCAACATCATCGCGGACACTGCCGCCCAGACGGCGGGTATCCGCGTCGACGTGAAGCGCATGCTTTTGGCCAATGCCATGCAGCCGCTGGCCGGCAACAAACCTTTGGTAGACGCAATTCAAAAACACGGTCAAGCCGTTTTTGGTGAGCCCATCCCCGCCATGGGTACACCGCTTTATACAGATGTGCGCCTGTTTTGCGAAGCAGGTATTCCCGGTGTGATCTACGGTGCTGGGCCGCGCACAGTGTTGGAGTCCAACGCCAAGCGCGCGGACGAGCACTTGAACCTTGAAGACCTGCGCCGTGCAACCAAAGTGATTGCACGCAGCCTGAGCGACTTGTTAAAAGCCTAACGGCTTGCTCCGACAGGTCACCGCTCGGTCTCAATATCAGGAATCCGCGTAAAAGCAATCCGCATGGGCGCATTGTCCAGCGCACCGTGGGCGCTGGCATAGTACAAGGCGTTTTTTCCATACAAACGGTTAATGTTGTCCACAGTTGCTGACAAACGGCTGCGGTCAGCTTTTGGCGTATTTGCTTCAAACAAGGTTGGCGTGTGCTGCGCTGCGGGTACCAAGCCGAAAAATGTCATCCCGACCGCCAAAGGCATGGCCTGCAAGATCAAACCTTGCCCCGCAGGCTTGCTCCACAGTTTTGCCAACACATGCAAAAAGAAAACAGTGTCTTGCGTTTCGCAAAAAGTGGTGTCGCGTTGTCGGCCAGATTTCAGATCACCAATACGTCTGCCTTTCACAAACACGCTCATGCCCGTTGCGTAAAAGCCCTGTTTACGCAAACGCATCGCCGCTTTTTGGGTCAGTCTATTGAGCACATTCCAGGCACCTTCAGCATTGCGCAGTTCAGGCGGCAGCACGTGCGAGTGCCCTAAAGTCCGCGTCACCACCTCGCGCGGCTCGTACCACTGGCCGCGCAATTTGTCATACATCTCGGTGCCGCCCACCCCACCCCACACCGTGTGCAGCACATCACGCGGTGCGGCGTACAAGTCGGCCATGGTGACGATGCCTGCACTCTCCAACCGCTGCACCATGCGCGGCCCCACGCCACTGATGGCTGATGGCTTCAAATGCAGCAGCCTGCCGGGAATATCTACCTGCTCAAGCACCGTCAAGCCATTGGGCTTTTTCATGTCCGAGGCCAATTTACCCAGCATCGTGTTGGGCGCAATACCAATCGAACTGCGCATGCACACGCCCACGGTGTTAATCAGCTCTTTTTTGATACGTTCGGCAATGCTGATTGCCTTCTCTCGCCCACGCCAACTGCCCGTCAGCTCGCATTCCATCTCATCAATGCTCATCACCTGGCGCACCGGTGCAATACGTTCCACCGCCGCCACCGCCCGCTGGTGAAAGTCCACATACACCTCATGCTGGCCCACAATGAGCACGATCTCCGGGCACAGCCGGCGCGCCTCGGCCACGCCTGTGCCGGTTTTGATACCGAAGGCTTTGGCTTCGTAACTGGCCGCAATGCAGCAGGAAGTCTCCGCCATCACCGGCACCACACCCACGGGCCGGCCGCGCAAGGCCGGATTGATTTGCTGCTCTACCGAGGCAAAGTAGGAATTGAAGTCGACAAATAACGTGCGTAACATGTGAAAGCTGGTTTTAAAGATTAAATATGGTTTAAATATGGCTTTAGCCGTCGTATTTATTGACTATATTGCTATTAAATTCATAGTAGCTATAGATTCATAAATACTGTTTATTTGTACAGTATACAGAGCACCAACAAACGTACAAGCCATCAATTCAAGGGAATACCCTTACAACTCAGTTTGTTGAGTTTTCAGATATTCCTGAAAATTCAGTAACTACCAGACAATAGCGATATGTCTGACACTCCGCACCCCACCCTGCCGCCACTAAACCGCCAGTTCGTCGCCCACTTCGGTGAAATGGGCAGCAAATGGGGCATCAACCGCACCGTGGGACAAATCTATGCGCTGATTTTTATTTCCCAGCGGGCTTTGAATGCGGATGAAATCGCCGAAACCCTGGCATTTTCGCGCTCCAACGTCAGCATGGGGCTCAAAGAATTGCAGTCGTGGCGGCTTGTCAAACTCAGTCACCAGACCGGTGACCGCCGTGAATACTTTGAAGCGCCCGCCGATGTGTGGGAGATTTTCAGGGCCCTGGCCGAGGAGCGCCGCCGCCGCGAGATCGAGCCGACACTGTCCATGCTGCGCATGGCCTTGCTGGAAGAGCCTGTGAGTAGCGAAGAGCAGTATGCCCAAGCCCGCATGCGCGAGATGCACGACCTGATTGACAAATTGATGACTTGGTTTGACGATGTACAAAAACTCGCCCCTGAAACGGCCAAGCAGCTCATGGGCATGGGTGCTACGGTGACGAAAGTGCTGGAGTTCAAAGACCGATTGACGGGCGCAGGGCGAAAATAGACCGATTGAATCGGCTGATTAAATTGACAACTATTTACAAGGACACACTATGGACACGTTGATGCTGTCTCGGCTGCAGTTTGCGGCAAACATGAGTTTTCACATCCTGTTCCCCACCATCACGATTGCGATGTGCTGGTTGCTGCTGTTTTTTCGCATCCGTGTCATGACAACCCAGCAAGAAGGCAAAGACACCGCCATCTCCTGCGCTTGGGAAGAGGCTTATTATTTTTGGACCAAGGTATTTGCACTGACCTTTGCACTGGGCGTTGTTTCAGGCATCACCATGAGCTTCCAGTTTGGCACCAACTGGCCAGGGTTCATGGAGAAAACGGGCAATATTTCCGGCCCGCTGCTCGGCTACGAGGTCCTGACCGCCTTTTTTCTGGAAGCGACGTTTTTGGGCATCATGCTGTTTGGACGCAACCGCGTGTCCAAGCGCATCCACCTGCTGGCGACCGTGATGGTCGCGCTTGGCACGACCATGTCGGCATTTTGGATCCTGAGCCTGGATTCCTGGATGCAAACCCCGGCGGGTTACGAGATCATCGACGGCAAGTTCTTCGCCAAAGACTGGTTTGCCGTGGTCTTCAACCCCTCATTCCCTTATCGTTTTGGGCACATGCTGCTGGCGTCCATGTTGACGGCTTCGTTTTTGATGGCCGGTTTGAGCGCCTGGCAAATCATCAAAGGCACCGCCACCGCCGGGACGCGCAAGGCGCTGCACACCGCCATCGTCGCCGCCAGCATCGCCATTCCGCTGCAGATTTTGATGGGCGATGCGCACGGCCTCAATACCCTGAAGTACCAGCCCGCCAAGATTGCCGCGATAGAAGGTGTTTGGCACACCGAGAAAGGCGCGCCGCTGACGCTGTTTGGCTTACCGAGCGAGAAGGAAGAGAAAACCTTGTATGCCATCGAAATCCCCAAAGTCGCCAGCCTGATTTTGTTACACGATGCCGAGGGTGAAATCAAAGGCCTCAACGAGTTTGAAGGCAAACACCCGCCTGTAGCCCCCGTTTTTTGGGCTTTTCGCATCATGGTCGGCGTGGGCTTTTTGATGCTGGCCGTGGCCTGGAGTAGCGCCTGGACCTTGTGGCGTGAACGCAAAGCCTTGGCTAAAACTGCATCCAAAACTGATTTGCCCAGCCGTCCCATGCTTGCCAAATCGCAACTGTATCTGTTGGCGGCCATGACCTTCTCAGGCTGGGTGGCCACGCTGGCGGGCTGGTATGTGACGGAGATTGGCCGTCAGCCTTTCATCGTGTATGGCCTGCTCAAAACCGCCGATGTCGTCACCCAGCATTCGTCGCCGTTGGTGATGGTGACGTTTGTGACCTATTTGGCGGTCTACCTGATGCTGCTGGCCGCTTATATCGGGGTGTTGAAGTACATGGCCGAGCATCCGCCCAAGTTGGCAGAAGCAGATACAAACGTCATTGCACCGATTCCAGTGCCACAAGGAGCTTGACATGGAACTGACCTGGAGCTACCTCGCCCCCTTGATTTTCATGGCTGTGATGGGTTTGGCGCTGCTGATTTACGTGGTACTGGACGGCTACGACATCGGCGTGGGCATTTTGCTGCCCTTTGCCAGTGACGACGACAAGGACGTGATGATCTCCAGCATCGGCCCCTTTTGGGATGCCAACGAAACCTGGCTGGTGCTGGGCGTGGGCGTGCTGCTTACCGCTTTTCCGCTGGCACACGGCGTGGTGCTCACGGCCTTGTACCTGCCCGTTGCCATCATGTTGATTGGCTTGATCTTGCGCGGTGTGGCGTTCGACTTTCGGGTCAAAGCGCACATCAACCACAAACCGTTCTGGAACCGCATCTTCGCGATAGGCTCGTATGTGATGGCGGTTTCACAAGGCTGGATGCTGGGCAGCTACATCACCGGCTTTGGTGACACGCTGTGGCCACTGGTGTTCAGCGCAGGCATTGCCCTGACGCTGCCCGCCGCCTACGCCATGCTGGGCGCGGGCTGGCTGATCATGAAAACCAGCGACAACTTGCAAGCCAACGCCGCCGCGTGGGGACAAGCTGTTTTGTGGCCCATGGGCATCGCACTGGCGGGTATTTCATTGGCGACGCCCCTGGTCAGCGCCACAGTGTTTGCCAAGTGGTTTTCGTTCCCGGAGTTGTTTGCGTTGTTGCCGATCCCGCTGATCTGCATGACTGCTTTCTTTGCCATCCGGCACGTTTTGGCAAGCCCTAAAGTCGTGCAGGCGGGTTACGGCTGGATCGTATTTGCATCAACCGTGCTGATCTTCATCATGGCGTTTTTCGGACTCGCCTACAGCTTATTTCCCTACATCGTGATCGACCGCATGTCGGTCTGGCAAGCAGCCAGCGTCACCGAGTCACTGACGATTTTGTTCGTCGGCGTCGCCATCACCCTGCCCGCCATCATCGGCTACACGGTCTTTATGTACCGCGTATTTTGGGGCAAGGCGAGGGAACTCACCTACTAATCAGGCATATTCGCGCTGCATCAGCTTGCTGCGCGCTTCCTGGTATTCGCGTTTCAGTTGGGCTACATAGTCTGAGGTGCTTTGCACTTTGGTGATGGCACCGATGCCTTGGCCACATCCCCAAATGTCTTTCCAGGCTTTGGACTTGTCACCGCCGAAGTTCATCTTGCTCGGGTCGCTGACTTCCAGGTTCTCCGGGTCCATGCCTGCGTTGCGGATGGATGGCGCAAGGTAGTTGCCGTGCACACCGGTGAACAGGTTGCTGTAGACGATGTCGTCAGAATTGCTGTCCACAATCGACTGTTTGTAGGCATCCGCAGCGCGTGCTTCTTCGGTGGCGATGAAGGCGGAGCCAATGTAGGCAAAGTCTGCGCCCATCGCCTGGGCGGCCAAAACGGCAGCGCCGGTGGAAATAGAACCGCTCAGGGCAATCGGGCCATCAAACCATTGGCGGATTTCTTGAATCAGGGCGAACGGGCTCTTCACGCCAGCGTGGCCGCCTGCGCCTGCGGCAACGGCGATCAGGCCATCTGCGCCTTTTTCAATGGCTTTGCGGGCATGCTTATTGTTGATGATGTCATGCAGCACCACGCCGCCGTAGCTGTGGGCCGCGGCATTGATGTCTTCACGCGCACCCAGGCTGGTGATGATGATGGGCACCTTGAATTTGACGCACATGGCCATGTCGTGCTCCAGGCGGTCGTTGGACTTGTGCACGATCTGGTTGATGGCGAAAGGTGCAGCCGGTTTGTCCGGGTGTGCTTTGTTGTATGCCGCCAGAGTTTCGGTGATTTCGATCAACCACTCTTCCAACTGCTCGGCAGGCCGTGCATTGAGTGCCGGCATGGAGCCGACCACGCCAGCAATACACTGGGCGATAACGAGCTTGGGATTGCTGATGATAAACAGCGGTGAGCCGATGATGGGCAGCGGCAGATGGTTTAAAGCGCCGGGCAAACGTGACATGTCTTCTCCTCGTAAAACTTTACTCTAAATAGCTTATTTTTTACACAAATTCGACTATAACCGGCGTATTTATTGACTATTTAGCTAT
>JAYVJL010000125.1:0-5330 GCA_043769295.1 Polaromonas sp.
TGAGTGCTTGCATGAGCTGAAATTGATTGTGGACATGATCTATGAAGGCGGCATCGCCAACATGAACTACTCCATCTCCAACAACGCAGAGTACGGCGAGTACGTGACGGGTCCGAACATCGTGACCGCAGCGACCAAAGAAGCCATGCGCAAGTGTTTGAAGGACATTCAAACGGGCGAGTATGCCAAGAGCTTCATCCTGGAAAACAAAGCTGGTGCGCCAACGCTTATCAGCCGCCGCCGTTTGACCGCAGAGCACCAGATCGAGCAAGTGGGCGAGAAATTGCGCGCCATGATGCCCTGGATTGCTAAAAACAAACTGGTTGACCAAACCCGTAACTAATCAGGTCAGACAGTCTGAACCTGAGAGCAAAGGTCACTTCGGTGGCCTTTGTTGTTATGGAGCGCGCTATTTTGTAAGCAAGAGGCGTACACTTAGCGCATATTGGCAGATGGAATCTGTAATTTGATATTAATTTAATAGCAGCATAGGCAATAAATACGCCGGCTGTCTGTGTTTGTGGATATATTTATGCATGATGGAACAAATGTAACGCGGGATGAAGAGGGTGAAAAGCTGCTCCCCAAGCGGCGCAAGGGCATCTATATTTTGCCAAATTTGTTCACACTTGCTGCCTTGTTCGGTGGTTTTTACGCCATCGTGATGGCCATGAATGGCCGCTTTGATATGGCGGCGATTGGCATATTTTGCGCTATGGTGCTGGACAGTCTGGACGGCCGCGTTGCCCGCATGACCAATACGCAAAGTGCGTTTGGTGAGCAGATGGACTCCTTGTCCGATATGGTGTCTTTTGGTGCCGCCCCCGCTTTGATCTCCTACGTGTGGGCGCTCAATGGCTTGGGTCGCTGGGGCTGGTTTGCATCGTTTGTTTACTGTGCCTGTGCTGCGCTGCGTTTGGCGCGCTTCAATGTCAATACAGCCGTGGTCGACAAGCGTTACTTTCAGGGTCTGCCATCGCCAGCGGCAGCGGCTTTGGTAGCTGGATTTTTATGGATCGCCACCGAGTGGAATATCAAAGGCGCTGATGTGGCCTGGTACATGCTTGTCCTGGTGCTGTTTTCGGGTTTGACCATGGTCACCAATGTGCCGTTCTACAGTTTCAAAGACGTGCAAATGAAGAAAAGCGTGCCTTTCGTGGTGATCGTTGCCATTGCTTTGGGTATTGCCGTGATCAATATCGACCCACCCTCGGTCTTGTTTGCCCTGTTTGTGATCTATGGACTCAGCGGTTATGTGATTTACGCCTGGCGCAAAGCCAAAGGTATCCGCACCAGCGTCATCAGCACCTCAACGGATGAGCCAGAAGAGCGTGGTTTGCATTGATCTGTCAGCCGATTTTCAATGTTTTAAAATTTGTGCTATAGTTTATCTATGAAAAAAATGTCACTGGCCCTACTACTACTAACCCATCACGGGCTGGATAAGTAGCGCACGCGCATTTCTTCCTACAAAGCCCGTATGCATCCGCAGCGGGCTTTTTTATTTGTATGAGCATTTATGCAAAAAGAATTTACAAGCTTCGGATGAATTTTTAATATCCTTCTTTTAACTGCCTTTTCAAGTCTTCAGCGGAGAATCATCATGGCCACAGACAAACTCATTATTTTTGACACGACTTTGCGCGACGGCGAGCAATCGCCCGGTGCGTCTATGAACAAAGACGAGAAACTCCGCATTGCACGCCAGTTGGAGCGTTTGAAGGTCGACGTCATTGAAGCCGGTTTTGCGGCCAGCTCCAATGGTGATTTTGAAGCGATCCAGTTGATTGCGAGCCACATCAAAGATGCGACCATCTGCTCACTCTCCCGCGCCAATGACCGTGATATTTCTCGCGCTGCAGAGGCCTTGAAAGGCGCAAACAGCCCGCGTATTCACACCTTCATTGCTACATCGCCTTTGCACATGGAGAAAAAATTGCGCATGACACCTGACGAGGTGTTTGAGCAGGCCAAGCAATCGGTGCGTTTTGCCCGTAATTTGGTAGGCGACATTGAGTTCAGCCCGGAAGACGGTTACCGCAGCGACATGGACTTTTTGTGCCGCGTCTTAGAGGCGGTCATCAAAGAAGGTGCCACCACCATCAATGTGCCCGACACCGTGGGTTATGCGGTGCCAGAGCTTTACGGCAACTTCATCAAAACCTTGCGTGAACGCATACCCAACAGCGACAAGGCGATTTGGTCGGTACATTGCCACAATGACTTGGGCATGGCTGTCGCCAACTCTTTGGCTGGTGTCAAAATTGGTGGTGCGCGCCAGGTGGAATGCACGATCAACGGTTTGGGCGAGCGTGCGGGCAATTGTTCACTTGAAGAAATCGTCATGGCTGTGCGCACACGCAAAGACTATTTTGGGTTGGACATGAACATCGACCCGATTCACATCGTTGCCGCCAGCCGCATGGTCAGCCAAACGACCGGCTTTGTGGTGCAGCCGAACAAAGCGGTGGTTGGTGCAAACGCCTTCGCGCACGCCAGCGGCATTCACCAAGACGGCGTGCTTAAAGCGCGCGACACCTACGAAATCATGCGTGCAGAAGACGTGGGCTGGTCTGCCAATAAAATCGTCTTAGGCAAACTCAGCGGTCGCAACGCCTTCAAACAGCGTTTGCAAGACTTGGGCGTGCAATTGGAGTCTGAATCTGAAATCAACACCGCTTTCGCCAAATTCAAAGAATTGGCGGACCGCAAGAGTGATATTTTTGACGAAGACATTTTGGCTTTGGTCAGTGATGAAAGTGTCAGTGAAGAAGTTGAGCAATACGCTTTTGTGTCGCTCTCGCAACACTCTGAAACGGGTGAACGCCCGCAGGCAAGCATTGTTTTTACAGCCAATGGCAAAGAGTTCAAAGGTTCATCAGACGGCAACGGCCCCGTGGACGCTTCCCTTAAAGCCATCGAATCACACGTCAAAAGCGGTGCAGAGATGGTGCTTTATTCTGTGAACGCCATCAGCGGGTCAACAGAGAGCCAGGGCGAAGTGACAGTGCGCTTGCAAAACAGCGGTCGCGTGGTCAATGGCGTGGGTTCTGACCCCGATATTGTGGTTGCTTCAGCCAAGGCTTATTTGAGTGCCCTCAACAAGTTACAGAACAAAGCTGATCGAATAGCTGCCCAAGGCTAGGGTAAACACTTATAATTTATGTTGTAATTTAATTAAATACCGCAAGTCTTTGATCTTGCGTAGTATTTTTAACTGTGTACACTTCATGCATGAACAAAAATGCATGGAGATGTAACTAATGAATACTAATCTACTGTGTAGCTCTGGAAATAAATTGAAACAATTCATTCACATGGCGAGCAAGGTACTATGTATCAGTAGCCTCGCGCTCGCTTTTGGTGCGCCTGTGGCACACGCTGCGAGCAAGAAAGCACAAGCAAAAAAAACCGTGGCGACGGTCTCTGCCAAGCACAAAGGCAGTCGTGTAAAAGTACAGATGACAGCCAAGAACCGGGCGACAGAGCGCTTGGTTGCTTCCTCCAGCAGTGTTCGCAAAGGCAAGGGTAGTGTGATGTTGGTCAGCCGTGCTTCGTTGAACGACGCACGTGGCCGCCCACTCAAAGGCAAAGCCTTGGTTGCTGCGCGCAGGCGTGGCATCATCTTGGCCTCTTTGCCCGTCATTCCAGCGAAACAATCTTTTGGTGCGTTGGCAGGCTTGCACAGCACCCAGGACTCACTGGATTTGAAATCAAGCGTGGCTTTGGTGGTTGACCAGGACACCCACGAAGTCTTGTTCAGCAAAAACGATTCTGCGGTGTTGCCGATTGCATCACTCACCAAACTCATGACCGGCCTCATCATCAGCGAAGCGAAGCTGCCCATGAATGAGCTTCTCACCATCACACAAGACGATGTGGATACAGAAAAAGGCAGCCGCTCGCGTTTAAATGTGGGCGCAACGCTCGCCCGTAGCGAAATGTTGCATCTGGCTTTGATGTCAAGCGAAAACCGGGCTGCACACGCCTTGGGCCGGACCTATCCCGGCGGTTTGGCCGAGTTTGTACGCTTGATGAATGCCAAAGCCAAACTACTGGGCATGAACGGAACGCGTTATGTGGAGCCCACCGGTTTGTCGAGTAAAAATCAATCCAGCGCACAAGATCTGGCCATCCTGGTCAATGCCGCTTACAAAGACGCGGCGGTGCGTGAATATTCAACTTCACCAGGCTATGAAGTAGCCGTTGGCGCTAAAACCCTGCAGTTCAACACGACCAACCAGCTGGTTAAAAATCCGGGCTGGGAAATTGGGCTGCAAAAAACAGGTTATATTTCTGAAGCGGGTCGTTGCTTGGTCATGCAAACCAAAATTGCTGGCCGCAAGATCATCATGGTTTTTCTGGATTCAGCTGGCAAATTCAGCCGTTTGGGTGATGCAGAGCGTGTGCGTCGTTGGGTGGAATCCAACCCGGGGACATTGCCCATTGTCGCCAAGCAAGGTTAAAACTTAAAACACAGTGCTGATATTGCCTCAGCCTCAAAGTAAAAAAGCTTGATCAGTGATGATCAAGCTTTTTTTATTTGGCCTTGCTTTGAATCGCCTTTGAATCAGCCTTTGTATCCCAATGCTATAGAAATCTCGCCAGCGGTTGATTGCAGCTTGCCCAGCCAGGCTTCATCAATCCTGTCTGCTGGCGCGGAGATGGATAAACCAGCCACCAGCTTGTTTTGATCGTCATAAATGCCTGCAGCCATGCAGCGCACGCCCAGCTCCAGCTCTTCGTTGTCACGCGCCGTACCGTATTGGCGCACGCGCGAGAGTTCGCGTTCCAAGGCCGTTAAATCGGTCAAGCTGGTTTTGGTATGGCCGATCAAGCCGGTCCGGCCAGCGTAGGCGCGCACTTTGGCGGCATCATCCACCGCCAAAAACAGCTTGCCGACCGACGTCAAATGCAGCGGTGCCCGCCCGCCGATGGCACGCACCACCTGCATGCCCGAGCGTTCGCTGTAGGCGCGCTCAATATAGACAATCTCATCACCTTGTCGCATGGAGAGGTTGACGGGTTGCTGGATCAGCCTGTGCAGCTCGCGCATGGGCAATAGCGCGGCTTCGCGCACATCCAGGCGGCTTTTCACGGCGTTCCCCAGCTCCAGCAGGCGCATGCCAAGGCGGTAGCTGCCCGCTTCGGGGCGGTCCACGTAGCGCCCCAGCGTCAAATCGTTCAAAATCCGGTGCGTGGTTGACGGATGCAAGCCCGTTTTTTGGCTGATTTCTTTCAGCGACATGGCTTCATCCCGGCTGGCCAGCACGTCAATCAAGGTAAACATCCGCTCCAAAACCTGGATGGTGGGTGTCACGTTGCTTGAC
>JAYVJL010000126.1:0-4235 GCA_043769295.1 Polaromonas sp.
TTCGGTTCTTGGGAGCATCGCTTTGGACCGACTTCGCCTATTTTGGTGCAAGCAAACAATCCCAAATGATGCGATTGGCGCAAAGGGGTCTGAACGACTTCCGCTTGATTCAAGCCTATCCTTTGAACGAAAGGGTAGATGGAAAAACCAATGCAACTCAGGAGCCATTTGATTCAGGTTTCCAGATCAGAGCCAAATTGACACCCGAGCACACCGTTGTGCGGCATCAGAATAGCTTGGCATGGCTGCAATCTGAACTTGAAAAGGGTGATCCAGAGAAGACCGTTGTAGTGACCCACCACTATCCAAACAAACTTTCAACGGCGGAGAAATGGGTCAATGACCCCATTACGGCTGCATTTGGCTCGGAACTGAATCCAAATCTTCTGATGCATGCCAAGCTTTGGATTCATGGCCATACCCACCATTCGTGTGACTACGAAATAAAGAAAGTAGAAAGATCTGTCAGGGTGGTCTGCAATCCGCGAGGGTATCCACAATCGAGGTTGCAAAACACGTTTGAGAACAGCTCGTTCAATCCTGGCTTACTTGTTGAAATCCAAAGCTAGCCAGATAAGGCGGTGTACATCACTTGATCAGTTTTTTTCGAGTTGAGTGAATGTATACGTCTGCTTTAGGCAAAGTCGTAAGTCGGCTATGGGCGCGGAAACAGACCTTCGAGAAATTCAGTTGAAAGGTTGCTATGGGGCCAGCAATAGTCGTATGCCAATGACCGGTTCACATAACTCTAATTAGGTCGCTGATTTCGGAGTTCACCCTTGTCTTCGAGGCTAATTACCTGCATAGGTGGACTCTTAAGGAACTTTTAAAGGGATTTTGTTATCATTAACCCATGCGTCGCTTTATCTTCATCCTCATGATCGCTCTACTGCCTTTGCGCGGCTGGATGGGCGAAGCCATGGCGACAGAAATGGCTTCAGTTAAATTATCAGCCGTTAAATCAGTAAAAATGACGTCTGAAACCAGAATTTCACACGCCCAGAACATTGCCAATGCTGAATTACCTGCAGTCCTGTCTTCCTGCGACACTCATTTGGATAAGACAGTTGACCAGAATAGTAAGGTTGAGTCTTGCACACATTGTCAAGCATGCCATGCAGCAGCTTTGATTGAAACTGTACAAACGGCGGACTTACATCCGCGCATCAATCTCATGCCGCATGACTTTGTGACTCAACTAAGCAGTGCCGACCGGCAACTGAGCCAAAAACCACCCATTCTGTAGTCCTCCAGCCCAAACTCCGTCTGTACGCTGACTGTTATCAGTTGCGTTAGAGAAGTCTTGGGTTTAGTCATTTTTGGCTGGCCTTGCCACGTCCAAACATCTAAATTTCATGGAGAACTCGTTTGAAAACCCTATTCTTGATCCCTATCGCCATCACATTTGGCACGGCAACCTTGACTGCGATGGCGCAGACCGCGATCAGTTATACCTCTCCCATCGCGGATTACCAGTCTTTTACTGACGAAAAAGTGGCCTCTTGGAAGGTCTCCAACGACAAGGTCGGTCAAATCGGCGGATGGCGTGCTTATGCCAAAGAGGCACAGCAACCCGACAACACTCCCACTCCCGCACAAAGTAACACGCCCAGCACAGGCAATGTAATGCCAGTCAATCCGAACGAAGGACGCAAATAATGAGGTCTAAATCTATCGTCACCATCGCTGTAGCGTTGGTCTTGAGCGGCTGCGCCGCCGTCAATATCGACCAGTCCATTGACCGAACCAACAGCGAAACCGCTGGGATGACAGGCAGCCCAGCTCAACTGTTGCGTACGCTTGATGCTAAAACGGCGCGCGACCGTCAAGTCACTGAGCTGCTCAAGTCACCGTTGAGTCAACAAGCGGCTGTGCAACTGGCTGTGCTGAATAGTCCCGCCCTTCAAACGCTGCTTGCTGAACGCTGGGGTGACATGGCGCAGGCTGCGCAAGGTGGGCGTATCGCCAACCCAATACTGAGCCTGGATCGCATGCGCTTAGGCGATGAACTAGAGTTGGGTCGCCTTCTCGCCTTCGGCCTGCTTGATTTGCTGACCTTACAGCAACGCAACAAAATAGCCACCGCACGAATTGCTCAGACTCAGTTGCAAATGACGACTGATGTCGTGGGCTTGGTTACCCAAGTACGCATGGCATGGGTTGCCGCTGTCGCAGCAAACGAATCTGCAACGTACTCAAAACTTGTGTACGAGTCAGCCCAAGCAAGTGCAGAACTGGCCAAGCGGATGCAAAGTGTGGGCAACTTCAACCGCTTGCAACGCATACGACAACAGGCGTTTTATGCTGATGCTTCGTTGCAACTGCTAAGCAGCCAACACACAGCGACGTCCACCCGCGAAGCCTTGATCCGGCTCTTGGGGCTGAAAGATGGGCAGATCAACGCATTGACCTTACCCGAGCGGCTTCCAGATTTACCCAAATCATTTTTAGCCCCAGAATTCGTCAGCAAAGCACTGACATTGCAACGGTTGGATGTGCGTATGGCGCAATCGCAACTGGATGCCGCTAGCAAATCACAAGGTTTGAATCTGCTCACCAGCTTTACTGACATCGAACTGGGCGTACGGCGAGATACGGTGAAAGACACGGCTCTGGGCACATCCAACACCCGCAAAGGCTTTGAATTGGGTATTCGTCTGCCGGTTTTCGATTGGGGGGATGCCAAGCGCTCCAGCATGAATGCCATGACGCTTGCGGCAGCCAATCGACTAGAAGCAGCATTAACGAGCGCGGGTTCCGATCTGCGCGAAAGCTACTCAGCCTACCGTACGGCCTATGACGCATCACGTCAATATCGTGATGAAGTCTTGCCGCTGAGCAAGGTGATTACGGAAGAAAACGGTCTGCGCTACAACGGCATGTTCATCAGCGTGTTTGAGCTTCTGGCCGACCACCGCACCCAGATCAACACCGTCAAAGCAGCCATTGCCGCGCAGCAACAGTTTTGGCAGGCCGACGCCGCCTTGCAAGCCACGCTCTTGGGCAAGCCCATCTCTGCGCCATCTATGTCAACAGGCACTTCATCAGGTGGCGATGCTCCTGCACATTAAAAATTCTAAACACTATGAACCAAAACATAAACAAGCCCACTTCGTCACGCCGCAACTTTCTGGGCGGCGCAGGCATGATCGCTGCTGCCGTCACTGCAGCCAGTGTCAGCAAAGTCGCCCTGGCCGCCATCCCCGAGCCGATGATGCAAACCAAGCCGGACACGATGCCGCCGCTGGTCCCGCAAACAGGTCGCCCCTACAACCCGGTTGTCACGCTGAATGGCTGGACGTTGCCTTGGCGCATGAATCAAGGGGTTAAAGAGTTCCACCTTGTCGCCGAACCCGTGGTCCGTGAGATGGCACCGGGGTTCAAAGCCCACCTGTGGGGCTACAACGGCCAGTCTCCCGGCCCGACGATTGAGGTGGTGGAAGGCGACCGCGTGCGCATCTACGTCACCAACAAGCTGCCCGAGCACACCAGTATCCATTGGCATGGGCAGCGCTTGCCCAACGGTATGGATGGTGTAACTGGCTTGAACCAGCCAGGCATCCAGCCCGGCAAAACCTTTGTCTACGAGTTTGTGGCACGCCGCCCCGGCACCTTCATGTACCACCCGCACGCGGATGAGATGGTGCAGATGGCGATGGGCATGATGGGCATGTGGATCACCCATCCCAAAACAAAGCACCCGAATATCAGCGAGGTTGATCGCGATTTTTGCTTCCTGCTCAACGCCTACGACATCGACCCCGGTGCCTACACACCCAAGATCATGACCATGACGGACTTCAACCTGTGGAGCTGGAACAGCCGCATCTTCCCCGGCATTGACTCGCTCAACGTCCGCAAAAACGACAAAGTGCGCATCCGGGTCGGCAACCTGACGATGACGAATCACCCCATGCACCTGCACGGCCATGAGTTTGAAGTCACCGGTACCGATGGCGGCCCCGTGCCCAAAAGTGCGCGTTGGCCAGAGGTGACCACGGATGTGGCGGTCGGGCAGATGCGGCAGTTTGAGTTTTTGGCCGATGAAGAAGGCGACTGGGCCTTTCATTGCCACAAATCCCACCACACCATGAACGCCATGGGCCACGACGTGCCCACCTTGATTGGCGTGGACCACCGTTCAGTTGTTAAAAAAATCACCAATCTGATTCCAGACTACATGGCAATGGGTGAACGCGGTATGGCTGATATGGGCGAAATGCCCATGGAAATCC
>JAYVJL010000127.1:0-3018 GCA_043769295.1 Polaromonas sp.
CCCCACGGCGGAAGCGCATCGCCATGCCTACAACGCCGCGTTCGAGGAACTGAGCTTGAGCTGGCGCTGGGATACCGCCACCTATGCCCACCTGCAGCACCACGGCCGCGATCTGGTTCGCGCCTACCTGCAAACCGAGCATCCCCACCTGTTGCGCGCCTATGACGCCGACTTTCTGGTCAATGCCATCGAAGCGGTCAAAGCGCGGTGCTTTGAGCTGGCACAAGAACGACTCTCGCGGGAAAACCGCATGACGCAGGTGAACCATAGCGCTTACCGCAGTCCCGAAAATTTGTACGGCGTTGCAGCCTAGGTTGAGGACCGCAGAAAACACATCGTTCCTTTTTCGGCGATCCGCCGCCAACCCGGTATTGATTCAGTATGTCCCATCAAAATTTCAACATCCTCATTCTGGGGGCTTCTTACGGTTCGCTTCTCGCGATCAAATTTCTGGCAGCGGGCCATCATGTCACCCTGACTTGCCGCACGGCGACAGCTGATCTGATCAACGCCGAGGGCATTCGGGTGCGCTTGCCCATCAAGGGGCGCAAAGAGGTGGGCACGGGCCCCGATGGCTTGCTGGAGGTCGATTCACGCCAGTTGTCCGGTCGCCTACAGGCCAGCACGCCGCAGCAGGTGGTCGATCTGTCCAGCTTTCACTTGGTTGTTCTGGCGATGCAGGAGCCGCAATACCGTCAGGACGGCATCCGGCAGCTGATGGCCCGCATCGCCCAGGCGGGTCTGCCCTGCATGCCCATCATGAACATGCCGCCCCTGCCTTATCTGTATCGATTGCAGCAGCACAACGCGCAGCTTGATGCCTCGGCGTGTGCTGCAGCCTACGCTGACGCTGATGTCTGGTCGGGTTTCAATCCGGCGCTGATGACACTTTCCAGCCCCGACCCGCAGGCGTTTCGCCCGGTCAATGAGCCAGTCAATATGCTGCAGGTGGCGCTGCCGACCAACTTCAAGGTGGCGCGTTTTGAGTCTGACGATCACACGCGGATGCTGCGTCAGCTGGAGTCGGATATTGAAGCCATCCGGCTTGACGTCGGTGGCGAGGCCATCGAGCTGCCGGTCAAGCTCAGGGTGTTTGATTCGCTGTTCGTGCCGCTGGCCAAGTGGAGCATGCTGATGACCGGCAACTACCGCTGCATTCAGGCCGATACGGTGCGCCCGATCCAAGAGGCCGTGCTGGGCGACCGCGCCGCTTCGCAGGCGGTGTATGACTGGGTCGCCGATGTCTGTGTGGCGCTGGGTGCGTCGCCGGGCGACCTGGTGAGTTTTGACCAGTACGCCGCGGCGGCAGACGGACTGACCAAGCCGTCGTCTGCGGCGCGGGCTTTGGTGGCAGGCGCCACGCACATCGAGCGCATTGACCTGATTGTCCAGACACTCGCCGCACAGATGGGCATGCACCATGCCACGGTCGATCAGACGACTCGCCTGGTCGATGCCTGGCTTGCCAAAAATAGGGCTGCGTAAGCACTTTTTGCCTGTGCAACTTGAGTCAGGTATTCGATATGCGTTCCCACCAGCGTCCGGCAAAGCGCCCCTTCAAAAATGAGATAAACACCTGGACTTTGCTTGGGATAAGTTTGGGCGAGGGGAAAACGGCGTGGATGGCTTGCTCGGGCAGTTTGTAGTCGTGCAGAACCTCGACCAGTTGCCCCGAGGCAATGGCGTTCGCCGCAACATACCAAGGCAGTGCCGCAATCCCCATGCTTGCCTGCGTGGCAGCCAAGATCGCAGACAGGTTGTTGGAGCGCCAGTTTCCTGTGACTGGAACGCTGATCATCTTGCCGGTGAGTGATTGCATGCGCCAAACGTCGTTGCCTTGAACACTGCTGTAGACGAGCGCGTTGAGGCGGCCAACATCCTCTGGTATCAATGGTGCACCATACCTTTTGAGATAGCGCGCAGATACGGCCATCACCCAAGGGTTTGAACCCAGCAGCCGTGCGCCCATGCCGGAGTCGGCCAGCTTGCCCATTCGAATAGCCACATCGATACCTTGGGCCACCAAATCGCTGTAGCGGTCTTCGAAAACCAAATCGACTTGAACCTGGGGATGCTTTTCCATAAATTCGAGCGCCAATGGCACCACAACGCGTCTGCCAAACGCCACCGACGTCCCTATACGCAACACACCCTGCACTTCTGTTTGACCCAGCCAAGCAATGTTTTCAGCCTCATCCACTTCGCGCACGATGTATTTACATTTTTCAAAATAAAAAGTACCCGCTTCAGTTGGACTAACGCCGCGTGTATTTCGATTTAACAGCCTCACTTTGAGGCGCTCCTCTGTGCTGGCCACCATTTTTGTGACGGTGGGTTGCGTTATTGCAAACTCTTGGGCTGCCTTGGAAAAACTGCCCGCTTCAACTACACGTATAAACACCCGCATCGCCATCACTCGATCCATGCCGCATCCTTTTATATTCCATGACGGAATAGATATTATGGCTTGTAGCTGACTTCTGTCATTGCCGTGCCGTTTATAAAATCCAGCATACGAACTTGCAATCAAACTTTTAGGAGTACTTTATGGTGATGATGAAAGCTGCAATGGCCGCTGTTTTGGTGATGGAAAAAGAGGGGGTGAGCCAAGCCTTTGGTGTGCCCGGTGCAGCCATCAATCCTCTGTATGCGGCATTGCGCGAGCGTCAATCCATCTCGCACATCTTGGCGCGGCACGTAGAGGGCGCTTCGCATATGGCGGAAGGTTACACACGCGCCCGCGCAGGCAATATCGGCGTGTGTATCGGCACCTCTGGACCTGCCGGCACAGACATGATTACGGGCTTGTATTCCGCCATTGCAGATAGTATTCCCATTTTGTGCATCACAGGGCAGGCACCCCGTGCACGGCTTTACAAAGAAGATTTTCAGGCGGTGGATATCGAGTCCATCAGCAAGCCCGTCACCAAATGGAGTGTGACCGTTCGCGAACCTGCGCTGGTGCCACGTGCGTTTCAGCAGGCATTTCATCTCATGCGTTCGGGGCGTCCTGGGCCG
>JAYVJL010000128.1:0-16796 GCA_043769295.1 Polaromonas sp.
CATGACGCCGATTTTCATGCGGATCTGGTTGATGAAAATGACCATGCAGTTGGCCTTTTTGATGTGCGCGGTCAGCTTGCGCAGCGCTTGGCTCATCAAGCGGGCTTGCAGACCGGGCAGGCTGTCGCCCATTTCGCCTTCCAGCTCGGCTTTGGGCGTCAAGGCCGCCACCGAGTCGATCACGATCAAATCGACCGCGCCGGAGCGCACCAAACTGTCCACAATTTCCAGCGCTTGCTCGCCGGTGTCGGGCTGGCTGATCAGCATGTCCTGCAGATTCACGCCCAGGTTTTGCGCATATTGGGTGTCCAGGGCGTGCTCGGCGTCGACAAACGCGCAGGTGCCGCCCAGTTTTTGCATTTCGGCGATGACTTGCAGGGTCAGGGTGGTTTTACCTGAGGATTCTGGGCCGTAGATTTCAATCACCCGGCCACGCGGCAAACCGCCGACGCCGAGGGCGATATCCAGGCCCAAAGAGCCGGTTGAGACGACCTGGATATCCTCAATCACCTCGCCTTCGCCCAAACGCATGATGGTGCCTTTGCCAAATTGCTTCTCAATCTGGGCCAAAGCGGCTTGCAGGGCCTTGGCTTTTTCAGCGCTGGCGGCGGTCACGGCAGAAGAGGCTGGGGAAGATTTGACGGGCATGTCCATGGTATTTTCCTTAAAAATCATCAGGTTATGAAAAAATAAAACTCTTGCATCTTTGGCTTTGCTGCTTTTTACAACACTGCGGACTGGATGCTTGAACAGTAGTTTATATCAACTCATTAAATTAAATAAAGCTTTTTTTAGTCAGTTTAATTGACTAATTGATTTATGATGACGTATGGCTGCAAAAACACCGATTTCTGCGCCGGCATTGGGCTGGCGGCAAACCCATTTGGGGCGATTGCTGGGACACGCACTGCGCCGTTTTGACGCGCGGGTGCTGCTGCTTATGGCGCACAACATGGACGTGCCGCTGGCGCTGTCCAACCTCGCGGCGCGCGGGCAGGTGACGGCGGCGCACATCCACATCACGCGGCATTTGCCGCTGAAGGGCGCACGGTTGTCCGAGTTGGCGCAAAGCGCAGGCGTCACCAAGCAGGCCATGGGCGACTTGGTGACGCAATGCGAGGCCTGGGGGCTGGTGACGCGCGCGTTGGATGGGGTGGACAAACGGGCCCGCAACATCACGTTTACAGCGGATGGTCTGCTCTGGCTGGCGGCTTTTGAGACGGCGGTGGCGCAGGCGGAGGCGGAGTTCAAGGCAGCGGTGGGGACGGATGTGGCGCTGGTGGTCAACCTGGGGCTGGAGGCCTACGGCTCGGGCTACCTTTGAGGAACGATTTGACAAGCACGTTGACGGTTATGATTGCGCGCTCTGTCGTCTGAAACCACTTCTTTCCCTTTCTTTCCTTCCTCTTTTCTCCATGTCCGCCCTCTCCTCCTCCGGCCTGAACCTTGCACAGCAAGAAGCGGTGAACTACATGCACGGGCCGTGTCTGGTGCTAGCGGGCGCGGGGTCGGGCAAGACGCGGGTGATCACACACAAGATCGGGCGCCTGATCCAAAGCGGCATGGCGGGCAAAAATATCGCCGCCATCACCTTCACCAACAAAGCCGCCGCCGAGATGCGCGAACGGGCGCGGCAACTGATCGGCAGGCCGGCCAAAGAGGTGGTGATCTGCACCTTCCACGCGCTGGGCGTGCGCATGCTGCGGCAGGACGGTGCAGCGATGGGATTGAAACCGCAGTTTTCGATTCTGGACACCGACGACGTGACCAGTATTTTGAAAGACGCGGGCGGCAGCGTGGATTCGGCGACGGCACGCTCTTGGCAATGGATCATCAGCGGCTGGAAAAGCGCCGGTCTGAACGCTGAAATGGCGCTGCTGCAAGCCAAAGACGACAACGAGCGCATCATCGCCAAGGTGATGGCCAGCTATGAAGAGCGTTTGAGTGCATTTCAGGCGGTGGATTTTGACGATTTGATCGGCATGCCACTGAAACTGCTGCAAAACCACGAGCACGTGCGGCAGAAGTGGCAAGCCCAGATGGGCCATGTACTGGTGGACGAATACCAGGACACAAATGCCACGCAGTACGAGGTGCTGAAACTGCTGGTCGGCGAGAAAGCCCGCTTCACCACCGTGGGCGACGATGACCAGTCCATCTATGGCTGGCGCGGCGCGACGCTGGACAATCTGCGCAGACTGCCGGTCGATTTCCCGAACCTCAAAGTCATCACCCTGGAGCAAAACTACCGCTCCACCAGTGCGATTTTGCGGGCGGCCAACAACGTCATCGGGCCCAACCCCAAGCTCTTCCCGAAGAATCTGTGGAGCGATCTGGGCGAAGGCGAGCCGGTGCGGGTGGTGGATGCGGATACCGAAGAGCACGAAGCGGAGCGCGCCGTGGCGCGGATTCAATCACTGCGCTCGGGCATGGAGGTCCTGGCCAGCACAGCGGGTGCAGCCCCTTCAGCACAGTACAAAGAGCTCAAAGATTTTGCGATTTTGTACCGCGCTAATCACCAGGCTAAAACCTTTGAAAAGGCGCTGCGCAAGGCAAACATCCCCTACAAAGTCTCCGGCGGGCAAAGCTTTTTTGACCGCGCGGAGATCAAAGACCTGTGCGCCTGGTTTCGGCTGTGGGTCAACAACGACGATGACCCGGCCTTCATGCGCGCCATCACCACACCCAAGCGCGGCATTGGGCACCAAACGCTGCAGCAACTGGGCAGCTTTGCCAGCAGCTACAAAGTCAGCTTGTTTGAAGGACTTTTTTTGTCGTCGCTCAGCTCAGTCGTCAGCACCCGCGCCGTGGGCAGCATGCACGAGTTTGGCCGCTACATCAACGACCTGGAATACCGCGCCAGCCAGACCAGTGGGGTGGAGGATTGCGCCGCCTTTTTGAAGGACTGGCTGAAAGAAATCGGCTACGAAAAGCACCTCTACGACGGTGAAGACGCTGAAACGCTGGCCGCTGCCCGCTGGACCAATGTGCTCGATTTTTGCGACTGGATGGCCAAGCGCTGCGGCGGCGAGATTGACGACACCGCCGGTGTGACCACCGAGAGCGAGAAGAAAAGCCTGCTGGAAGTGGCGCAGACCATTGCCCTGCTGTCAACCATCAGCGAGCGGGAGAAAGACCAGAACGTCGTGACCCTGTCCACCTTGCACGCCGCCAAAGGGCTGGAGTGGCCGCATGTGATGCTGGTGGGCGTGACCGAAGGCATGCTGCCGTTCAAGCTGGAGAATAAAAACAAGGGCGCGGCAGGCCAGGGTGGCTCGGCCATCGAGCATGAATCCGCCAACGACGACATCGCCACCCGCCTGCAGGAAGAGCGCCGCCTGATGTACGTGGGCATCACCCGCGCCCAGCGCAGCTTGGCGGTGAGCTGGACGAAACGCCGCAAAAAAGGCCGCGAGATGATCACCGCCCTGCCCAGCCGCTTCATCGCCGAGATGGGACTGGACCAAACAACGGTGAAAGAAGACCCGCGAGAAAAGCTCAAAGCGCTGCGGGCCGAGTTTGCCAAAAAAGCCCTGGATGCCAGCCTGGCAGCGTCATCATAAAGGTGCACGAGATCTAATCAGGCCACCTCAAGGCAAGTGCTGGTAATGTCTGGCCAAGTCCAGAAACGCGGCGAGTTGCGGGTCTACCCCCGTTTCCTCCTGCAAAATTTGCGCCACTGCCGCGCCCAGCGAGGACGCCAAAGCCGCATCCAAAAACAGCAAGCGCGAGCGCCGCGCCAGCATATCTTCAACGGTGCGGGCGTACTCATGACGTGCCGCAAAGCGCACCATGGCTTCGGTCAAGCCGACATTCAAACGGCCCGTCAGGTAATGCTGCGCACCCGGCAACTGCGCCACCAGATCAGCCTCGTCACCATACGAGTGCAAACCCTGGGGGGCGCTGATGCTGTGCCATGCTGTGCCCGATCCGGTGTTTACATGGGCATCGGCACCGATCAACGGAAAGTCAACCGTCACACCGGCCGCACGCGCCGCCAATAAATTCGCCTCAAAACACTGTTCCAGCACATCTTCAGCCATGGCACGGTAGGTCGTCCACTTGCCTCCGGTCACGGTAACCAAACCACTGCCGCTGACCAGCACGGTGTGCTCACGGCTGAGTTTTTTGGTATGGTCACCTTCGTCTTCAGGCGGTTTAACCAAAGGGCGCAAACCGACCCAGACCGACTTCACATCAGCACGTGTCGGCGCCTGGCTCAAATAGTTGGCTGATTCATTCAGGATAAATTCAACCTCCTCTTTAAAGGGCTCTGGCTCACGGACCAGATCATGGCGCGGTGTATCCGTGGTTCCCAAAATCGTTTTCCCCAGCCAGGGCACCGCAAACAAAACGCGGCCATCGGCAGTTTTTGGAATCAGCATGGCGTGGTCGGTGGGCAGAAAATCCCGGTCCACCACCACGTGCACGCCTTGGCTGGGTGCGACGATCGCTGCGATGGGCACTGTTTTTTTAGCTTGAAAAGCGTTCATCGCCATGCCGTCTTGCTGGCGCAATTCATCGACCCACACCCCGGTGGCATTGATGACGCAGCGGGTTGACAGGGTATACGACTGACCCGTTTCCTGATCCTGACACGCCACACCAACGAGCTTGCCATCCTCGTGCATCAAGCGATTGGCCCGGCAATAATTAATCAGGAGCGCGCCTTGCCTGGCTGCACTGCGTGCCAAGGCCAGCGCCAAACGCGCGTCGTCAAACTGGCCGTCCCAGTACTTCACGCCCCCTTTCAGCCCCGTCCTTTGCAGGGTTGGCAGATGCTGCAACGTTTCCCGGCGGTTCAAAAACTCGGTAGGGCCCAAGCCCGACTTGCCAGCCAGCGCGTCGTACATTTTGAGGCCCACGCCATAAAACGGCGCTTCCCACAACTTGTATGACGGCATCACAAACGGCAGCGGTTGCGCAATATGCGGCGCATTGTGCAGCAGTGTCGCCCGTTCATGCAGGGCCTCGCGTACCAATGAAATATTGCCTTGCGCCAAATAACGCACACCGCCATGCACCAGTTTGGTCGCACGCGACGAGGTGCCTTTGGCAAAGTCGTGCGACTCGACCAAGACCACGTTGAAGCCACGCAAGGCCGCGTCGAGTGCGACACCCAAACCGGTGGCGCCACCCCCAATGATGACGAGGTCATAGCTGGCGGGTTCTGCCAATCGCGCCATCAGTGCGGGGCGGTGGCTGGCGAAGGGTTGAAGTGGCACAGTGGATTTGGGCATGAAGACGTGGGAATAAGGCGCACACGAAAGAAGCGGTGAAAAGATTATTATTCGTTATATTGTTTGTGTTTGGTGAGTTCAGTTTAAATTCCTGTCGCTTTGATGACTTATGAACACTATGACCTATTTACTTGCGCTTGACCAAGGCACTTCCAGCTCCCGCAGCATTGTGTTTGATGCCATGGGCAACATCGTCGCCATGGCGCAGCGCGAACTGCCGCAAATCTTTCCCCAACCCGGCTGGGTCGAGCATGACCCGATGGAGATTTGGAGAGGCCAACTCGCCACGGCGCGTGAGGCTCTAGCCAAAGCAGGCCTGGCTGGCGGCGCGATTGCAGCTATCGGCATCACCAACCAGCGTGAAACCACCGTGGTATGGAACCGTGCCACGGGCCTGCCGATTCACCACGCCATCGTCTGGCAGGACCGCCGCGCGGAGCCAACCTGCGTGCAACTGCGCGCGCAGGGTCTGGCACAAACCATCCAGCAAAAAACGGGTTTGGTGATTGACGCCTACTTTTCTGGCACCAAGCTGAAATGGCTGCTGGACAACGTGCCCGATGCGCGTGCACAGGCCCAGCGTGGCGAATTGGCTTTTGGCACGATCGACAGCTGGCTGATCTGGCAGCTCACCCAAGGGGCCGTACATGCCACCGATGTGAGCAATGCCTCGCGCACCATGCTGTTCAATGTACACACCAACCAGTGGGATTCCGAACTGTTGGCTGCATTGGACATACCCGTCGAACTTTTGCCCATCGTCAAACCCTCCAGCGCCCTCTATGGAAACGTCAGCGCTGATTTATTGGGTGCCAGCATCCCGATTGGCGGGGTCGCGGGTGACCAGCAAAGCGCCCTGTTTGGCCAGGCCTGCTTTAAAAGTGGCATGGCCAAAAACACCTACGGCACCGGTTGCTTCATGCTGATGCACAACGGCGGCAAGTTTCAAACCTCCAGCAACGGCTTGTTGACCACCAGCGCCGCACAAACCACACCGCAGCCCGAATTCGCGATGGAAGGCAGCGTCTTCATTGGTGGTGCGGTGGTGCAGTGGCTGCGCGATGGGCTACATGCCATCCAAAGCAGTGGCGAGGTGCAGACCTTGGCGCAAAGCGTGCCCGACTCGGGCGGCGTGATGATGGTGCCGGCTTTTACCGGCTTGGGTGCGCCCTACTGGCAAGCGAATGCGCGTGGCACGATCACCGGCCTGACGCGCGGCAGCACCCTGGCGCACATTGCACGCGCAGCCCTTGAAAGTATCGCTTTCCAAAGCGCTGCTTTGCTGCTGGCCATGAGCCGTGATGCGGTCGCTGCCGGTGCAGCACCTGTCAGCGAGTTGCGGGTGGATGGCGGTGCCTGCACCAACGACATGCTGATGCAATTTCAGGCAGATTTGCTGGGCATTCCTGTGCTGCGGCCGGCCGTGGTCGAAACCACCGCCTTGGGTGCGGCCAATCTGGCTGGCTTGACTTTGGGTGTCTTTCCCAATACCGATGCGCTGTCAAAATTATGGCGGGCAGATCGCCAGTTTTTACCCACCATGACACAGACACGCGCCGCTGAACTGATGGCCAATTGGGAACATGCGGTTCGACAGGCCACTGCCGTGTGATTTTTTGAACACATTTTTACGACAAAAATCACGCTTTTTTCGTGAACTAAGTCTGATCTGAACCACTTTATGCAACATGAACACTTTTGTTAACAACTGGGTTTTATCATGCCGGCATGGTTGGCATTTTCAAACATCTCTTTGCCTGGTTCAGTACGGCGTCAAGCCCCGCAAGCCAAAGTGCAAAATTTTCAAAAGCTGAAAAAGCCTTGCTGCGTCAAATTGATATTGAGGCGGCCATCGCAGCGCATCATGCCTGGAAAAGCAGGATAGCGGCCTATTTGGCAGGCAATTCTTTGGAGTATTTTCGCCCCGATATCGTCGGGCTTGATCACCGGTGCATCCTTGGGAAATGGTTGCAATCGGTCAAAAACACATCACTGGGTCAATGTCCTTTGATTCAGCGCCTGCTGTCGGAACATCAAAACTTTCATTTTTATGCCTCTTATATTGTGAGCTACACCCATGCCGGTAAATTGGATGAGGCTCAAAAAGAGTATGACGAAGGATTTGAAACCACGAGCAAACGCGTGCTTGGATTGCTGCAGCAGCTGCAGTAAGTGGCTGTCTTGAGCAGCTACATAGCTCGGCTTCTTTTGCTCTGATAATAGGGCGAATAGAGTCAAAGCCTTGCCAAACTGGCAATCAACCCCTCGTCCATTTGCTGTCGGAGTCCCATTTTGAGCCATTCACCCACCCCATTCGATGCCGCAGCAGGCTCATCACCCGCCAACGAGCGTATCGCCTTTTTGGGCGGTGGCAACATGGCCAGCGCCATGATTGGAGGCTTGATCAAACAGGGCATGGCGGCCCAAAACATCGTGGTGGTTGAACCGTTTGAAGCCACCCGCGCAAAACTGTTGCGCGATTTTGGCATCACAGCGCAAACGCAGCCCTCGGACGCCCTGAGGACAGCTGGGCTTATCATCTGGGCCGTTAAACCGCAGGTCTTCAAAGAAGCAGCAGCCCAAATCGGCAACTACGCGCCGCAAGCACTGCATTTCAGCGTGGCGGCGGGCATCCGCTCCGACAGCATCGCGGCCTGGCTGGGCAGCGAGCGCGTTGTCCGCGCCATGCCCAATACGCCCGCACTTATTGGCAAAGGCATGACCGCCTTGTATGCGCGCCCTGCCGTCAGCTTGGCCGGTAAAGCCTGGGTGGAACGTGTGGTTGCCAGCATGGGTGAATTTTTATGGCTGGACGCAGAATCTCAGTTGGACGCGGTCACCGCCATTTCAGGCTCGGGACCGGCGTACGTGTTTTACTTTTTAGAAGCCATGACCGAGGCCGCCGTCCACATGGGGCTCAGCTCCAAGCAAGGCCGACGCTTGGCGATCAGCACCTTCAGCGGTGCGTCCGAACTGGCCCATCGCTCCGACGAGCCGCTGGAAACCCTGCGCCAGCGCGTCACCTCCAAAGGCGGCACCACCCATGCGGCTTTGACATCCATGGAAAACGACAACATCAAACAGCGGTTTATCCAGGCCATGAAAGCCGCCGAACAGCGGGCCAGGGAACTGGGTGATGAGTTTGGTGGCGCTTGATGGCACTTAACTTAAATAAGCCAAGGTCGAGCGTCAAAAGAGCTTTAAACGAGCTTCAACCGCTTATTTCAGCGCATAGCTGGCCGCAATGCCGGCAAACACGGTGAACCCGAGCCAGTGGTTGAGCCGGAAAGCCTTGAAACAAGCCTCGCGCTCGCGGTTGCGGATCAGCCAGCCGTGCCAGATAGCCTGTAAACCTGCCACGCCAATTGCTATCAAAAATATAGCTGATGAGGCATATTTTACGCCGAATACAGTCCAAATTGACAGGTAAACCAGGTAGCAAAGCATGATGATGGCCACGTCAAACCGGCCCATGGTGATGGCGGATGTTTTCATGCCGATTTTCAAGTCATCGTCACGGTCGACCATGGCGTATTCGGTGTCATACGCCAAGACCCAAAAGAGGTTACCCAACAGCAGTAACCACGCCAGCGGCGGCACGCTGCCTAGCACGGCACTGAACGCCATGGGGATACCAAAGCTGAAGGCCACACCCAGAACGGCCTGCGGCATGGAGAAAAACCGCTTGGCATAAGGGTAGACGATGGCCACCGCCAGCGCGGCAAACGACCACAGAACGGTGCTGCGGTTGGTCGTTAATACCAAACCGAACGCCAGCAAGGCCAATACCGCACCCAGCAAAAGCGCCTCCTTGCTGGACAAGGCCCCGCTGGTCACCGGACGCTGGGCGGTGCGTTTGACGTGTTTGTCAAAGTCGCGATCGGCCACGTCGTTCAAACAACAGCCTGCACTGCGCATCAAAATCGTGCCCAAAGTAAATACCGTGAGCAAATGCCAGCCTGGGAAACCATTCGAGGCGATCCACAAGGCACTCAAGGTGGGCCATAGCAGCAACAGCCAACCGGCAGGACGGCTCCAGCGGATCAAGTCCAAGTACAGGCTCAACTTGCTTTTCACAGGCAGAACAGACGGCATGACAGCAAGCGTTTCAGGACAATCGCGTCACGCCAGGCAACTCGCAGGCATAGATGGCGTTGCGCAAGGCGGCAATCGCCTCGTAGCGAGTGAAGCTGCGCCGCCAGGCCAGCACCACGCGGCGCATGGGTGGGTTGGCACGTTTATCGTCGGTGATGGGGCGGTAGCTGACCAACGCGTCCTCGGGCTGATGCTTCACCGCATTTAGCGTGCGCGATTTGCCGGTTTTTGGCGTACCAGAAACAGTTTTCGGCAAGGCACTGGCCGGCACACTCAAACGCGGTACCAGGGTAATGCCCATGCCCGCCGAGACCATGTGTTTGATCGTCTCCAGGGACGAGCCTTCAAAGCTTTTGCGAATACCGGCCGTGTCACTGGAAAACCGGGCGAACTCCGGGCAGACTTCCAGCACATGATCGCGAAAACAATGCCCGGTCCCCAGCAACAACATCGTCTCCGCCTTGATTTGATCCACCGTCACCGAGGCTTGTTTGGTAAAAGGGTGGTTGCTGGGCATGGCGACCAGAAAAGGTTCGTCGTACAGAGGTGCTATCGCCAAATTGGTGTCTGGAAAAGGCTCGGCCAGAATGGCGCAATCCAGCTCGCCCGTACGCAGCAATTCCAGCAGCTTGACGGTGAAGTTTTCCTGTAGCATCAAGGGCATTTGCGGGGTCTTGGCAATGACGTTCCTGACCAGATCCGGCAACAAATAGGGGCCAATGGTGTAAATCACGCCCAAGCGAAGCGCGCCCGCCAGTGGGTCCTTGCCGCGTTTGGCGATTTCTTTGATGTTGGCCGCTTGTTCCAGCACGCTTTGGGCTTGGAGCACCACCTCGCTGCCCAGCGGGGTGACGGTGACTTCACTGGCGCTGCGCTCAAAAAGTTTGAGTTCCAGCTCTTCTTCCAGTTTTTTAATCGCCAAACTCAGCGTCGGTTGCGACACATGGCAGGCATCGGCCGCTTTACCAAAATGCTTTTCACGGGCCACGGCAACAATGTATTTAAGCTCGGTCAGTGTCATGGTGTCGTCAGGCCATCGCTGCCACTGCGCGCATCGCTTGTGTAGGTGCAGGTGGTGGGCTGGATACAGCATCAGGCATAGAGCCGTCTACAAACACACGCAATTCTCCCGGTTCAAAAGCGGTCCAAATCTCGTTGGTTGTCAGCGGCTCGGTCACGACAATGACCAAACGGTCGTCTGGACCGTTCAAATCGGCCAGATTGACCCGCACGTCCTCGTCCTTGAGCTGCACTTCACAAAAGGGATAAGCACGGCGCAGGTAAAACAGCTTGGTACTGGCATGTGCCCACAAAGCCTGGCCGTTGCTCAGTAAAAAGTTGAATGTGCCAAAACGTGCAATTTGCGGCGTCAATTCGCGCAGCGTCAATGTCAACTCTTCAACGCTGGGGGCACAGGCATGGGACTTGACCAGCTCCTGCATCAACCAGCAAAACGCCAGTTCGCTGTCGGTATTGCCAACGGGTTTGAAGCTGCCATGCAGCACGGGCGCGTAGTTTTTTAAATCGCCATTGTGGGCAAACACCCAGTTGCGACCCCACAGTTCGCGGACAAAAGGGTGGCAGTTTTCCAGCGCCACATCGCCCACAGTGGCTTTACGCACATGCGCCACCACGTTGTGGCTTTTGATGGGGTAGGTGCGCAACATATTGGCCATGATGGAGGTCGAAGCGCTCTCTTTATCGACAAAGCAGCGCACGCCCTTGCCGGGCGACTCGCCTTCGCCCTCAAAAAAAGCGATGCCCCAGCCGTCGGCATGGTGATCGGTACCCCCGCCGCGCTGCGAAAACCCAGTAAAACTCAGCGTCAAACTGGCTGGCAAGTGGCTGTTCATTCCGAGGAGTTGGCACATGGCTACAGTTTACATGGGGAAAACCCATGTCAAGCAGAATTCCAGCGCAAAAATCAGTTCCAATAGCAGCATGGAGCCTATTCACAACACCCAGCACACCACCGATCAGCGCATCACCGAGCTGGAGATCAAGGCCAGCTTCACCGAAGACTTGCTGGATCAACTGGACAACGTCATCGTCAGGCAGCAACTGCAGATCGATTTATTGATCAGCGAAATCGCCAATCTCCGACAATCCAGCACCGATGGTGGCCTGGGTGCTGCGCGCAATCTGCGGGATGATTTACCACCGCATTTTTGACATGCTTATCGCCCCGAGCTAGCCTGTTGACCTACTTTGGCCTCGGCCGCGGCAACTTGGCTTGCACCGCCTGCAAGCGGCCAGCCCGCAGTTCGACAACAGCTTTCGCCACCGCGCGCGCCACGTTGCGCACCTCTTCCTGCACAGCGGCATCCTTGTCCAAAGCTTCATGGCTGGTGGCATAGGGTTCAAAGTAGCCGACATAGCGGTCCAACCGCGCCTGCACGCCCGCGTCAATAAATCCCATCCAGTCAAGCCAGTCTGACAGTGCGCGGCACGAACCTTCAATGCCAGCCACATCACCATGAACCACCAACCCATAAACGCGCCCGGCCAGATGCTGTGGATAATCCCAGCCCGCCATTTCCAGCGCCTTGGCTTTACCTGCTTTTTTGCCGGACGTTGAGGTGGGATCGGGATTGCCACCATCGGCACATACAAGCCGGTCGATCATCAGCTTCAGCGGACTGGGGCTTTGGTACCAATAGACCGGCGTGACGATGATCACCGCATGGGCCGCCGTCCAGCGTTCATAAATGTCGGCCATCCAGTCGTTGGTCTGATTCAACGCATGGTTGGGATAACAGCTGCACGGCCAGTGGCACAGAGGCATCGCGGTCGATGCGCAACCCTTGCAGGGGTGGATATGGCGGCCATAGTCAGAGGTGAGCAAGCTCAGATCCAGCACATCGGGCTGGATGCCGGTCTGCGCAAGCGTTTCACGGGCGATTTCCAGCAACCGAAAGGACTTGGACATCTCACCCGGGCAGGTGCCATCGTTGCGAGCAGACCCGCAGATCAGCAATACCCGCGACGGACTCGCCGGTTCGGCCCAGCGCAGTTGCGCCTCATCAATCCGTTGTTTCGTGGCGATCCATTCGCTTGACAGATCATAGTCTGGATCAGCATAACCGGCGCCCGCCTTCTGCGTGAAAGGGGCTTTGCGACCCTCAATATAGGCATCCCAGGCGATGCCCTCAAGCCGCTCAATGGACGCATCCTCGCTACGAAACGCCGGATCGACGAACGAGGCACGAAACCGAAGACTGAACTCCGTTCGAACCAAAGGGGCTGGTGCCTGCCCTTTGCGAATTTCAATCATCGCTACTCCTTTTTTCAAGAACCATAAAGGCCGGATGGATAGCCGTCTGTTCGGTGCCGTACATACGACCTATACCCTGGGCTTGACCACACCCACCGCATGGCGTTGGTTGTTGCACAGCTCATGACTGATGGCCAGATTCTCGACATGGCTGTTGCCGCCTTCGCTCAAGGGTTTGATGTGTTCCAGTGTGGCTGCATCGCGCAACACATGTTCGCCGCAGACCCAGCAAGGCACTACGCCATGCATTTGGCGTGCCACTGTTTTGTAGATTTTGTCGCGGGTGAGGGAGAGTCGGCTCATAACTGCGTCTGGTCGGATTCAAAAATGGCGAAGAAGGTATGACTTATTTTAAGATACAGCCCATGACAAGTCCTGCCCAAGCCCTTCCACCAGCCATCCTCACCGCCCGCCAACTGGGTTTTGCCACATCAGAACGCACGCTGTTCAACAGCTTGTCACTGCAAATTCCTGCGGGCGTGACTCTGGTCTGTGGCGGTGAAGACAGTGGCAAAACCACGCTCCTGCGCCTGCTGGCGGGTGAGCTGACGGCCCATGCAGGGACGCTCAGCATCAACGGCATCGGCTTGAACGACCAAGCCGTCGCTTACAAAGAGCAGGTTTTCTGGGTCGCGCCACGCTCAGACGCGTTTGACCAGCTGATCGTGGTCGACTATTTCACGACGGTGCAGCACCGTTTTCCGCGCTTTGACACGCAGCTGCTGGCGGACTTGATTGAAGGCCTGTCACTGACGGAGCATCTGAATAAAGCGCTGTACATGCTTTCGGCTGGTTCCAAGCGCAAAGTCTGGCTGACGGCGGCCTTTGCATCGGGCGCGACAGTCACGCTACTGGATGAGCCTTTTGCAGCGCTCGACATGGCGTCCATCCGATTCATCACCGAACTGCTGGCAGATGCCGCACGGCACAGCTGCCGCGCGTGGGTGATTGCCGATTACGAAGCACCCAAGGGCTTGGCGCTTGCAGGCAGAATTGATTTAGATATGGATTCAGCCGTTTTATTGAATCACGATGGAACCCAGTAAATGTGTTTGTTGCGTGCAAAACGCATTCTTTGCATAAAATTGGGAGTTCACCGTTTGAGTCGACCACTTGTTGGCTACCACTGGGTTCAAGCCGGTTTAAAGCTTTTTTTTGACTGTTCTTGGACCATTTTTTGACTCAAGCCTTTAAATACTCGGCCTTACCGCCCAGCCAGCGCTGTACGTGCTTTTGTGCGAGTTCAGGAAATTTGTCCAACATCATCGGTGCGCACTGCCGTGCCCAATCCAGTAACTCGGTGTCCGTCGCCAAATCCGCAAAACGCAGCAGTGCCGCACCGGATTGCCGTGCCCCCAAAAACTCGCCGGGGCCGCGAATCTCCAAATCACGCCGCGCAATCTCAAAGCCGTCGTTCGTTTCAACCATGGCTTTGAGCCGCGCCCGGGCGGTTTCCCCCAAACGAGGGGCGTCGCCGGTGGAATACAACAGCACACAGACAGAAGCCGCTGCGCCGCGCCCGACCCGGCCGCGCAGCTGGTGCAGTTGTGACAACCCAAAGCGCTCGGCATGCTCGATCACCATCAAACTGGCATTGGGCACGTCCACGCCGACCTCGATCACCGTGGTGCTGACCAGCACCTGCATGTGGCCGGAGGTGAACAGCGACATCACTGCCTTTTTCTCCGCCACCGGCATGCGCGAATGCAGCAGGCCGACCATGATGGGTTGGCTGTCTTTGAGTTGCACATCGCCCAAAGCCGCACACAGCTGTTCGTGCGTTTCGGTCGCATTGGTCAAATCCAAAGCCTCGCTTTCCTCGATCAGCGGGCAAACCCAGTAGATTTGCCGCCCCTCGGTCAGCTGACTGCGGATGCGCTCAACCACCTCGTCGCGCCGGGCGTCGTTCACCACTTTGGTGACGATGGGCGTGCGACCAGGGGGCAATTCGTCGATGGTGGAAACGTCCAAATCGGCGTAATAGCTCATCGCCAGCGTGCGGGGGATGGGTGTGGCGGTCATCATTAAAAGATGCGGCTCAAGATTTGTGGCGTCTTCTTCGTTTGGAATGCTCATCTTGCTTCGCAGGGCAAGTCTTTGCGCCACGCCAAAGCGGTGCTGCTCATCAATAATCGCCAACGCCAAGTTTTTGAACTGCACCTTGTCCTGGATCACCGCGTGGGTGCCCACCACCAGCGCCGCCTCACCACTGGCAATCAGCGCCAGCGCTTCACGCCGCTCCTTGGTTTTTTGGCTGCCGGTGAGCCAAGCGGTGGTGATGCCCAGCGGCTCCAGCCAGCCGATCAGCTTGCGAAAATGCTGCTCCGCCAAAATCTCGGTCGGTGCCATCAAAGCGCATTGCCAACCAGCGTCTATGCATTTGGCCGCAGCCAGCGCGGCCACCACGGTTTTGCCGGAACCGACGTCGCCCTGCAGCAGGCGATGCATGGGAATGTTGCGGGCTAGATCGAGGGTGATTTCAGCACAAACGCGCTCTTGCGCAGCTGTCAATTGGAACGGGATGATGGCCAGCAACCGGTCGTATAGAGAGTTTGCAGCTGTATCGCGCAAGATAGGTGCTCGCAGCGCCGCCCGCTCCCGTTTCGCCTGTAATTGCGACAGCTGCTGCGCCAGCAACTCCTCCGCTTTGAGCCGCTGCCAGGCCGGGTGGGTGCGATCCTCTAGTTCCGCCAGCGACACATCGGGTGTCGGGTGATGCAAAAATGATAGCACTTCAGGCAATAAATACGCCGGCTGAGTGCTAATTTTAGTCTTAAAATATCCCCCAAACAGCTCTACCGGCATGGTTTCACTCAAATCCGCCCTTGCCAGCCCACCCAGCACCACTTTGCGCAGATAACCCTGCGGCAGCCCCGCCACGGTGGGGTAGACCGGTGTCAGCGCCGTCGCCAAATCGCCACCCGCCGTTCTGAAACTGGGGTGCATCATGGTGAAACCCAAAAAGCCCCCTTTCACCTCACCCCGCGCCCGAATCACATTGCCCACCGCCAGTGCCTTTTGCTGCGAGGGATAAAAGCTGAAAAAGCGCAGTGTGCAGGTGTCCGAGCCATCGTCCAGCGTCACCAGCAGCTGGCGGCGTGGTCGGTAGGTGATTTCGCATTTCGTGACCACGCCCTCAATCTGCACCGTGTCGCCCTCTCTGGCGTCGCGCAGCTTGGTGAGGCGGGTTTCGTCCTCATAGCGCAGCGGCAGGTGCAAGGCGAGGTCAATATCGCGGTGCAGCCCCAGCTTGGCAATTGCTTTTTGCAGATGCGTTTTTTTGTCCGCAACACCCGTGGCAACCTTTGCAGCCACCTTTCGCCCAGGTTTAGCCGTCTTTTTAGCAGCGGTTGATTTGATGGGTGCCTCGGACATGGGACAATTCTGCCTTATGAATGCCCAAACTTCCGAGATTTCCAAAACTTCCACGGGTCAGTTCACGTTGACTGATTTTGACTTCGTACTTCCCCCTGAACTCATCGCCCAGCACCCCGCCCCCGAGCGCAGCGGCTCGAAATTACTCGATGGCACGGGTTCTGCCCCTGCCCACCGCATTTTTCACGACTTGCCCAATCAGTTGAATCCCGGCGATTTGCTGGTGTTCAACGACACCAAGGTCGTCAAAGCCCGCCTTTTCGGCGAAAAACCGTCTGGCGGCAAGGTCGAGCTGTTGATTGAGCGTGTCTTGACCGGCAACCAAGTTGTCGCCCACATGCGGGTGAGCAAAAAACCACATCCCGGCGAGACGATTTGGATGGCAGGCGGTGCGTTTTCTGCCACGCTCTTGGGGCGCTGGCCTGAAAAAGACGGCGCATTGTTTAGATTCGTCCTGTCCAACGATGCGGGCGACGACCCCTACCAACTGATGGACCTGCACGGCCACGTGCCGCTGCCGCCCTACATCACCCATGGCGACACGGCCGAGGACGAACGCCGCTACCAGACCGTGTTCGCCGCCCGGCCCGGTGCCGTGGCCGCGCCCACCGCCGCACTGCACTTCGACGACGCTCTGCTGGCCGCCCTGCAGGCCCGCGGCGTGGACCGCGCCGCCGTCACCTTGCACGTAGGCGCCGGCACCTTCCAGCCGGTGCGTGGCGAGAGCCTGGCCGACCACCGCATGCACAGCGAGTGGTTCGAGGTGAGCGAGGCGACGGTGCAAGCCATCGCCCGCACCCGCGCGGCCGGGG
>JAYVJL010000129.1:0-15422 GCA_043769295.1 Polaromonas sp.
TTCGTCGCTGATGGCCGCTTGGGACGGGGAAGCGCTTGACGTCGAACAGCGCATTGCACTGGTGATGGTGGCGCGCTCGCCGATTGAGCGCCTGCTGAAGGTCAAGCAGGAGCGCGGCTGGCGCAACCTCAAGCTGTTTTCAGACACCAGCGGCGACTTCACCCGCGATTACGTGAGCGCAGACGATGCCGATATGCCCGGGTTCAACGTCTTCACCCGCCGCGAGGGCAGCATCCGGCATTTCTGGAGCGGCGAGATGGGCGGCAGCACCGCCGACCCCGGCCAAGACCCGCGCGGCGCGCCCGACCTGATGCCACTGTGGACGATTCTGGACAACACGCCCGAGGGGCGCGGGACGGATTGGTATCCTAAGTTGGAGTACGACAGCTGAACCGCTAGTGGCGTGCAGTGAAACGCAAAAGTCATCGGAAGCCCCGCAGATTCAACGCCGATGCCGGAACTGGCTGAATGGAAATTCTTTAACCGCAATGATTGGAGCATCAAATGACAACACCGACAAAGACACTTATCGAGCTGGAGACAAAATTCTGGCAATCCATGGTTGACCAGGATACAGACGCTGCCTTGCAGTTGCTGCATGAACCGGCAATGATGTCAACTGCTCACGGGGCGATGAAATTCGACCATGCGGGTTATCGAAAGATGGCGGAGCAAGGCGATAGGGTGGTGACTGCTTTTGCGCTGAGCGACGTTGAAGTCGTGTTTCCGACCGAGACGACAGCAGTTTTAACTTATCAGGTGAAGCAGACCGTTGCTGCGCGTGAAGGCGGTAAAAGCACGACCCAGAACATGTCAGATACCTCTACTTGGGTTCACGCGAACAAGCGCTGGCAGTGCGTCTTGCATACCGAATCGCAGATGGCAGAGAAGCCAGCATGACCAACTTAAGCGACGCGGTGACACCTTTTCTGGCGGCGCTGGTCGCCGTGATGCACACGCCAATGCACGTTTGGGCAGTTCAAGATGATATCGGGCTAATTCGCCTGTTAGCCGACCCCGCCATTGTTGATGATGGCGTTCCAGTAGCGATCAGCTTCGGCTTGATCGACAATTGAGACCTGAAACGAAAACGCATTACTTTGTTTGCGCCGTTGGGGTAGTCACACCATCGCGGCTTGGATCATCTGGCAGAAGGTCGGGTGTAGGCCCCTTGTCTGGGTCCACTGGCAGCGTGTCAGGATCTCCGTCAGGATCGGGTTGTGTAGGGTTTTTGGGGGAAATGATATTGGTCATGGTACAACTCCTAAAGCTAAGGAATACCACCATCCCCACAAAACAAGATATAAGCAGTCAGACAGCATGCTGAAGCTTTGTCAGATAGCGCCGTCAGATGCCTCATAGTGCAGAGAATTGAATCAATATTTTTAGCTTTTTATAAAGTTATTATTGCCTCTAGCCGGCGTATTTAAAGACTAATTAGCTATTTAATTTATAGCAAAATTAAGTAAGATTCGCCTTCGGTTCCATCCAAAATGACTCCCAAACATGGCCATCAAGATCGGTAAAACTGCGGCTGTACATGAAGCCAAGGTCGTGTTTGGGGTTGATATCTGCTGTGCCACAGTGGGCCGTGACTAGGGTGGTGAGTGCATCGACGGCGTCTTTGCTGTCTACTGACAGCGCCAGCATGACTTCACTCGACGAGGACGAAGGAATGGGCCTGTCTGTGAACCTGCTCCACGAATTATGTGTGTGTAGCATCACGTTGATGGTGTCGCTCCAGACCATGCAGGCAGCGTTGTCGTCGGTGAAATGCGGGTTGTTTTTGAAACCCAAGGCGGTGTAAAACGCCATGGAGGCTTTGAGGTTGTTAATCGGTAGGTTAATAAAGATTGCTTTTGCCATGTTTTTATTCCTAAATTGACATCTTGGTTGAAACTTGTGGATTCCCGCCTTCGCGGGAATGACAGCTTTCATGAGTTATTGATAGTTAAATCCCCTTTTTCACCATGGCGACGAGCTGATCCAGCGCCGTGCCCCAACCTGCTTCAAAACCCATGGCAGCGTGTTTTTGACAGCCGGCTTCGTCGGCATGGATCACTGTTGCGCGATATTTTGTGCCATTCGCACCATGGGATTCAAACTCAAGCTTGGCGGTGAACATGAATTCAATGGCATCGCCACAGGGGGCGTTCATCATGGCGGGGCGAAAACCGGGCAACATAGCGTTGGTCCAGACAATTTTTTCATTTTTGACTGTTTCCAGATAGCAGCCCGTATTCGGGAAGTCTTGGCCTTCAGGCGACTGCATGGTGGTGCGAAAGATACCGCCCGGGCGCACGTCCACTTCAGCGTCAATCGTCTTCCAAGGCAATGGGCAAAACCACTGCTTCATCAGCGCCGGTTCGGTCCAGGCGCGCCACACGAGATGGGGCGGCACATCGACGAGGCGCTCAAAGGTCAAATCCAGTGTGCTGTTGAAAGTGGTGCTCATTGTCGGTCTCCTTGGGTTTACTTGGTTTTAGGGTGATTTTGGCAGTTCTGTTGAATAAGCAAAAGGCCAAGCCTGGTCAGACGTCGTCGTACACCCGCAAAAAACTCGCGAAACGGGGTTTGCCAGTCGGCGTCAGGTCGCGGTAGCTGTAGGTCACGGTGCTGCCGATGGCGGGCGGCGATTTGCGCACAGTGTCTGACAAGCCGGTGCCGAGTTTGAAATGTTGGCCTTTGCTGGGGCCGTTGAGGGTTTTGACCTCCAAAGCACCCGTCAAACCAGAGTATTTGCCTTTTCCAGCGACGTGGGCAACGACCACGGCCTCCGCGTCCTGTACGGGTTTGAGCTTCAAAAGGACTTGGCTACGTCCAGACATGACAGGCGCGCTGGCCAGATGCAGCACCAGCCCTTCCCCGCCACTTTGCACGATGTCGTCCAGCTTGGCCTGCAAAGTCGCACGGTTGGCAACTTTGAACTGCTCTATCGCCTGCAACTGCGGCCAGCCGGCGTTTTGCACCACAGTTTTTAGCTGGTCGCTGCGTTGCTCAAACGGGCGGGTCGCCAAATTCTCGTAGGCGGGCAGCTCAAACACCATGTACTTGACCTGCTGCCACTCGGCGTCCACCGGCTGGGCTTTGCGGACGACGCCAGAGAGCGTATCAAAGGTGCCGCGTGCGATCCACAGCTCACCATCCAGCGCGGTTGGCGGCAGTTTCGCGGTGAACCAGGCCGGTGCGGCGATGGTGCGACCGCTGCGAAAGCGCAACACCGCCCCGTCCCACAAAGCGCGCACGCCGTCCAGCTTTTCGCTGACCAAATAGCCGGCAGGGTCGATGTTGGCGGGTGCGTTGAAGGCCAACAGCACATCCGGGGCCGCCTTGGCCGCTGTTTTCGCCGCTGCAAGCGTCCCAAAACTTGCCGCACCCATCAGGGTAAGCAGTCGCAGGCTGAAGATGCGGCGCGGGTGGCTAAAAGAGGTCAAATGGGTCGTTAAATCGGTCATGGAAGTCAAAATAAGGGTTAAATAGGCATCTAGCCGGCGTATTTTCTGCCTAGAGTGCTATCAAATAAGTAGTAAAAAAGCAACTGAATGCATCAGCTCCAGATCGTCGAACGCATGGAGATCGAACCCATGGTCAGGCTGTCGTTGAAGGTGCGAAGCTGGTCGGTGCCCTCAGCTGCACCAGCGGCGTACAGCAGCGGCAGGTAGTGGTCGTAGGTGGGGTGCGCGAGTTTGGCGATTTCGCCCAGCTTTTGAAAATCAGCCAGCTGCGCCAAGTTGCCGCTGGCGAGCTGCTTGGCGATGGTGGCGTCGAACTCGATGTTCCAGTCATAGGGCGCGCTTTGGCGCATGGCGCGCAGGTTGTGCACGATGTTGCCGCTGCCGACGATGAGCACGCCGTAGTCGCGCAGCTTTTTGAGCTGTTGGCCCAGCGCATAATGCTCCGTAGGCGCGCGGCTGTAGTCCATACTCAGCTGCATGACGGGGATGTTGGCCTTGGGAAACATGGGTTTGATGACCGACCAGGTGCCGTGGTCCAGGCCCCATTCGGCGTTGTCGACCCCGACGAGACCACCCGGGATGGGCGATTTCAGCACCGCGCTGAGTTCTTTGGCGGTTTCAGGCGCGCCCGGTGCCGGATATTGCTGGGCGAACAGCTCGGCGGGGAAGCCACCAAAGTCGTGGATGGTTTTGGGTTTGGCCATGCCGGTGACGTGCCAGCCACGGGTGATCCAGTGCGCGGAGATACACAAAATCAACTGAGGAACCGGCCATTTGGCACCACCCTGCCCCTCGAACTCTTGGCCCAGAGCTTGCCAGCTGCGGCGGTAGGCGTTGTCTTCAATCGCGTTCATGGGTGATCCGTGGCCGATGAACAACACCGGCATGCGGAGGGATTTTTTGAGGGACTTGAAAACACCAGCGGCTGAATGGAGCGTTGCGGCTTCGGCATTTGGGGTGATTTGGCGCATGATGGGCTCCAAAAAGGGCAGAAAAGGCACAGACAGGACTGCCGAGCTGGCTAAAAGGCGTCTGCGTTGCATAAAAAGTGACTTGGTTTTGGATTAATTGATAGTCTAATGTAGGTATTGGGGTTGACACTCCATTTTTTACCCAGTTTTTAAGATATATTGCACTGCAGCATAACTACTTTTGAAGGCCTTACTATCATGCTTTACCAAATCTATGAAACCCAACGCTCAATAATGGAGCCTTTGGTTGATTTTGCCAAAGCAACGTCCAAAGTTTTGGCCAACCCCAAAGCACCTTTCAGCCAAAACCCGCTGATCCAGCGTATGTCGGCTGGTTACGACCTGATGTACCGCTTGGGCAAAGACTATGTTAAACCCGAATTCGGCATCACCACCGTAGACGTGAACGGCACCCAGGTGTCCATCAACGAACGTATTGAAGTCTCCAAGCCCTTCTGCGATTTGATCCGTTTCAAACGCTACACCGACGATATCGACACCCTGGGCCACCTCAAAGGCCAGCCAGCGGTATTGATTGTCGCTCCCTTGTCCGGCCACTACGCCACGCTGTTGCGCGACACTGTCGCCACCATGCTGAAAGACCACAAGGTCTACATCACCGACTGGAAAAATGCCCGCCTGGTGCCCATGTCTGAGGGCGAATTCCACCTGGACGATTACATCAACTACGTGCAGGAATTCACCCGTCACGTGCAGGCCAAATACGGCAACTGCCACGTGATGAGCGTGTGCCAGCCAACCGTACCGGTGCTTGCCGCTGTGTCCCTGATGGCCAGCCGTGGCGAGACCACGCCTTTGTCCCTGACCATGATGGGTGGCCCGATTGATGCGCGCCTGTCGCCCACAGCGGTCAACAACCTGGCGATGAACAAGCCCTTCAGCTGGTTCGAAAACAACGTCATCTACAAAGTGCCCGCCAACTTTCCGGGCGCTGGCCGCCGCGTCTACCCGGGCTTTTTGCAGCACACCGGCTTTGTGGCCATGAACCCGCAAAACCACAGCAACAGCCATTTTGACTATTTCAACGATTTGATCAAGGGCGACAACTCCAGCGTCGAGTCACACCGCAAGTTCTACGACGAGTACAACGCCGTGCTGGACATGGACGCGGATTACTACCTTGAGACCATCGCCACCGTGTTCCAGGATTTCAAACTGGTCAACGGCACCTGGGATGTGAGAAGTGTAGAAGGCAAGATCGAGCGCGTCAAACCCGCCGACATCAAAACCTCCGCTTTGCTGACGGTTGAAGGCGAGCTGGACGATATTTCAGGCTCAGGCCAGACAGAAGCAGCCCACAAGCTGTGCAGCGGTATCGCCAAAACAGCCCGCCAGCACTTTGAAGCCAAAGGCGCAGGCCATTACGGCATTTTCAGCGGCCGCCGCTGGCGCGAGCAGGTGTACCCAGAGGTGAAAGCCTTTATTTTGGCGCACCATGTGGCACCCCAAGCAACCGCTAAACCCGTGGCCGCGCCAGTCGTCAAAGCAGAAGTAAAAGTAGCCACGCCCAAAGTGGTGGTGAAACCTGAGGCTAAAGCAGTCAGCAAGCCGGTTGTGAAGCCAGTTGTTAAACCAGCAGCCAAGCCCGCGCTGAAGGACGTGGCTGAAGTTGCGGTGAAACCAGCTGTTAAGGCTGTGGCCAAACCCGTAGTCAAATCTGCGGTTAAATCTGTGGTCAAGGCTGAAGTAAAAACGGCAACACCCCAGGCAAAACCGCTGAGCAAAGTTAAAACCAACTGGGTTACACCGGTTAAAAAGTAAACCACCTTGACTGAAGGCGTGACGCTCGGCGTGGCGACGTTGGGGGGCACGATGCAGGGCACGGATATGGGCATGTCTGCTGCAGCTGCCCCGATTTTTGCCGCCCTGCCCCAAACCCAATGCACGCGCTGTGGCTACCCGGACTGCCAAGCCTACGCCGAGGCCATAGCCGCTGGCGACGCCCAGATCAACCAGTGCCCACCCGGTGGTGCCGAAGGCATTGAACGGCTGAGCCGCGTCACCGGCCATCCCGTGACACCACTGAATCCGGCGAATGGCGTGGAATCAGCAAGAACTGTCGCTTTTATCAATGAAAACTGGTGCATCGGCTGCACGCTGTGCATTGAGGTCTGCCCGACCGACGCCATCATTGGCAGCAACAAAATGATGCACACCGTGATTGAGCCACATTGCACCGGTTGTGAGCTGTGCATACCAGTTTGCCCGGTGGACTGCATCGAGCTGGAAAATGTGACGGGCGAGCGCACGGGTTGGGCCGCATGGTCGCAAGTCGAGGCTGATAAAGCTTTAAATCGCTATAAAATTCATAGCTTGTTAGGCAGTAAAAATATCGAATTTATACCAACACAAGCTGAAATCAAGCCCAAAAATGCCGTGATCGAGGCCGCGCTGGCCAAAGCCCGCCTCCTGCGCGGCTGAAACGACCCGATAACCGAAAGACAAGCCACCCATGAACCTCAGCACTTGGTGGATATTTGTCACCGCCACCTTCCTCATCAGCGCCGCGCCTGGGCCAAACATGTTACTCATCATGAACCAAAGTGTCCGCTTCGGACTACGCGCCAGCATTTACAGCATGGCGGGTTGTATGACGGCATTGATGATCATGTTTACGCTGTCTGCGCTTGGCTTAGGCGTGGTGCTACAAAACGCCCCTGCGATGTTTGATGCGCTGCGCTGGCTAGGCGCTTTGTATTTGGCTTTGCTGGCTTAATGACCGTGATGAAGCGCTAAATATAGCAACAGTAAATCAACTATTGGCCAGTCTCTCGAAAGCGCTAACCACTTCAGGCGGCGCTTGCACCAACTCAATCAACACGCCCTCACCCGAGATCGGAAACTCGTCATTCCCCTTGGGGTGCAAAAACGTGATGTCAAACCCCGCCGCACCTTTACGGATGCCGCCCGGGGCAAAGCGCACACCTTGCGCTGTCAACCATGCCACCGCTTGCGGCAAATCGTCAATCCACAAGCCCACGTGGTTCAGCGGCGTGGTGTGAACCGCTGGTTTTTTATCGGGGTCAATCGGCTGCATCAAATCAACCTCAACTTTGAACGGTCCGCTGCCGATGGCGCAAATGTCCTCATCCACGTTTTCGCGTTCAGATTTGAAGTTGCCAGTCACCTCCAAACCCAGCATATCCACCCACAATGTGCGTAGCTTGTCTTTGCTAGGTGCGCCAATGGCGATTTGCTGGACGCCCAAGACTTTGAAAGGGCGTGTTTGTGTGTTTGTCACGTGGGTCATGTTGGTCATGTTGGTAATGTTGATTCTCTGCGGCGGCCAACCAAATAATTCACACCGTGTGGAATAGCACTTTCTTCGTGCGGCGTGTACGCAGCTAGTCGGAATGTTTCGCCAGCTTTGTAGGTGGTTGCGACGCCATCAACAGTAAGCGTGATATCACCCTGCAAAATAAAGGCATAAGCATCAAATGCATGGGAATGCTCATGCATTTGATAACCTATATCTTTGCTGATATTGACAGTTTCTGGGTAGTTTTCAGCTTTTAACGCAACTTCAAATTCATTTTGATTCATAGTCATACCACTTTCATGTAATGAATTGCATTTTATGCAAACTCAACAATCACCTGATCCACCACCAAAGATTCACCTTTAGCTGCCGTGATCTTGCTCACCACGCCATCCGCCGCCGCAAACAGCACGTTTTCCATCTTCATGGCTTCGATCACCGCGACACGCTCGCCAGCCTGCACTTTTTGGCCGACCTGCACCGCCACGTCCACCAGCAAACCGGGCATGGGCGACAGCACGAAGCGACTCATGTCGGGCGCGGCTTTGTGCGGCATCAGCTTGTGCAACTCAGCCATCCGCGGTGACACCACCATCGCGTCGATTTTGGTGCCGTTATGCTGTACGCGTAGCGCCAGCGGGTTTTTCATAGACGCGTTGTTGGCACCACGTTCGACTTGCGCCGTGAAGGGCTGGCCATTCACCGTGCCAGTGATGCAAATGTCGTTCAAGCGTGAGGTGCTGCAGATTTTGTAGCTGTTCTGGTTGACTTTAACCTGCGCCGTACCCGTTTCACCCACAAATTCGTCCACATGCACGGCAGTGTAGACGTGTTCTCCGGTCGCCCCTAAGGCGATAACCGTGTAGTCGCTGCCCGCTTGTACGCTGTAACCCGGCAGTTGACCAGAAATACTGGCTGCGCGCTCGCGTGATTTGCGACGCACGAAGGCGGCGAGTGCGACCAAAAAGTCCGCGTCATCATGCGGTACGTCTTCGGCTTTAAAACCTTGACCATAGTTTTCAGCGATGAAACCTGTGTTGAAGTCGCCCGCCACGAACTTGGGGTGCGCCAGCAAGGCCGCCTGGAACGGAATATTGCTGCTGACCCCGCGAATCACAAAGCCATTCAGCGCTTCCCGCATCTTGGCTATCGCATCGAGCCGGTCGCTGCCATGGACGATGAGCTTGGCGATCATCGAGTCGTAATACATCGGGATCTCGCCGCCGTCCTGCACGCCCGTATCCACGCGCACACCGTACCAATCGTTGACGTTGGCCTGGAACATGGTCTGCGCGGGTGGCGCAAAACGCACCAGGCGGCCGGTGGATGGCAAAAAATTGCGGAACGGGTCTTCAGCGTTGATGCGGCACTCAATCGCCCAGCCGTTGCGTTTGACCTCAGCTTGCGTCAAAGGCAGCTTTTCACCCGCGGCGACGCGAATCATCAGCTCCACCAGGTCCAACCCGGTGATGCACTCGGTCACCGGATGCTCCACCTGCAGGCGGGTGTTCATCTCCAGGAAGTAAAAACTCTGGTCCTTGCCGACCACAAACTCCACCGTGCCGGCGCTTTGGTAATTGACGGCCTTGGCCAGCAACACGGCTTGCTCGCCCATGGCTTTGCGGGTCGCATCGCTGATAAACGGGCTGGGCGCTTCTTCAATCACTTTTTGGTGCCGGCGCTGAATGGAGCACTCGCGTTCGTTCAAATAAATCACGTTGCCAAAACTATCGCCAATGAGCTGAATCTCGATATGACGTGGCTCTTCGACAAACTTCTCGATGAACACGCGGTCGTCGCCAAAGCTGTTGCGTGCTTCGTTGCGGCAGCTGGTGAAGCCTTCAAACGCCTCTTTGTCGTTGAACGCGACGCGCAAACCCTTGCCACCGCCACCCGCTGAGGCCTTGATCATGACCGGGTAGCCAATGCCCTGGGCAATCTCGACCGCCCGTTCTGCCGTTTCAATCGCGTCATTCACGCCCGGAATGCAGTTGACCCCTGCCGCACCGGCCAGCTTTTTCGACTCGATTTTGTCGCCCATCGCAGCGATGGAGTGGTGTTTCGGGCCGATGAAGATGATGCCCTCTTCCTCCACGCGCTTGGCAAAGCCCGAGTTTTCCGACAAAAAGCCATAGCCCGGATGGACGGCTTGTGCGCCCGTCGCTTTGCAGGCGGCGATGATTTTGTCGGCGACGAGGTAACTTTCGCGACTTGGTGCGGGGCCGATGTTGACCGCTTCGTCGGCCAGCGCCACATGGCGCGCCTCCTTGTCGGCGTCCGAGTAAACGGCCACAGTTTTGATGCCCATTTTGCGCGCGGTCTGGATCACGCGGCAGGCGATTTCGCCACGGTTGGCGATGAGGATTTTTGTGAACATATTTGTACGATTTATATATTAAATTATGAATTATTAATTTCCAAGGAAACACCAATTTCTGCTTGTTTTAAGGAATTTAAAATTATCTTTGTAGATGCTCGAATTTCAGTTATTACTTGGTTTATTTCGGAATGATTGGTAATTAAACCACTTTGCCATTGCAAGTATGATTGTTGCAGCTTTATTAATGCACGCCAAGCTTCTTTATCATTACAGCGAGTTGCAATAATTTTTTTAGTTATTTCATCAAAACTCAGTACTGAATTTTTTTGCCCATTTCTTTTCTTCAAAGCAGAAATTAAAGTTGCTGAAAAAAATGCTACCGTATATGCGCTATCAATTTTTTTTGAACGTAGATCAAAATAATCACGAAGTAGCATTAAAACCACTCCAGATATGAACCCTAAAGTAACCGGTGGTATTGAAAACATTTAAAATCCTTAGTGAAATTTATTGTGTAACAAGTATTGAATTTTTATATACTTTTTGGAAAAATACTTCTAATGCTATTCTATTTAAATCTTCCATAGGTAAATCCAATTTGGCTTTATGACTTTCTAGTTTAGACAAGACAGTTGTGACGGCCACAAGTAGATTATCACGAACATGCTTCATATTTGGTATGATGCCAGATGAATCCAATAATGTATTTAATTCAGGTTTATTTTTCATTTCCACTGTTAGTGATGCAGAAAGAATATCTAAAAATATTATTACCGATTTAGCTTTTGATTTGACAATTTCTAAAGTTTTTCGCCCATATTCATTATCAGGTGCAAAAAGATAAAAGTAGTCAAACTGAGTAGCAATTTGGCTAATCCAATCCTTAGGAAGTGACAAGAGTACGTCATCAATGACTAATTGCAGATAACTAAATTCAAAACAAAAATCCACATCATCTGATCCAAATGTTTGAGATGGAGTGACGATTTGTCTGCCCCTATTAGTTATTGTTAGCTCAGGATCACTATGACCGCTAACTTCAGTAGTTGGATTGACATCAATACATCTACTTTCATTAGTAGAGACTAAGCTGCCTATTACCAATCTAACCAATGAGTCTTCATAGCCGCCTATTTGCGAAAAAACCCGAAGTAAATGTGAAAATCTTTTAGGTCCTTTATTAGCCAAATATTTAAGAATAAAATATTTAAGCCAATAAGTCATTTTATGCGGTTGAAATGCTTTTGGATAATCGTTGGTTTTCAGTACTTGTGCATCAACCAAAAATAAATTAGGAAAATGTCCTACATCTTGTGAATATCTAGCACGTAAGTTTAATAAATATAAAGTTGGCAAATTTTTTGTTTGTTCCGATAATAATCGTTTCAAGACATCGCTCTGAGACATATCAATTTTTAATGAATCCAAAAATCCAATTAAAGATCGAAAGCCATGATGACCTAATCGGTGTATCAATTCAATTTCAGGTCTCAAGATGCCCTCAGAATTACGTAAACTTAGCAAACTTTTTACAGAACTTAGAAAATCATTTGCACGCTCAGAACTTTTTTCTTTTAAAACTATTTCTACTACTTCTTCAAATAAATGAATGCGAGATCTAAAAACTTGATACGGATCTTCTATTTTAATAGTGAAAACACTACCAAATTCCCGGTCTTTTCTACTTTGATCATCACAAGAAGATCTTAAATATTGATAAACATAATCTCTACAAACAAATGCCACGCAAAGACCACACCAACCTAAAGCTTTTTTTGATGTAAATTTATCAATTAAACTTTGCAAATTTCCCACTACACTTGTTCTTTGGTCATCAGCGTAATCTTGTGTAAATCTCCATTTGGAGTAATGAAAGTGATACCTATCAACATTATCAATTAATATTAATAATCGTATTTTTCTTTCGGCCAAATATCTAGCAGTTTCTCTAAATCTTGTTATAAATGAATCATTTTCATTATATTTAATATTATGTATTTCGGCTTGTGATCGGAATCTCTCTGGTGCAGCTTTTATTTGCTCATGAATCTCTTGTAATTTTTCTAAAAACCAGTTTTCATCAATTTTTCTTAATTCACCTTTTCCATTCGGTTTTTCATCGACATCAATGTATACAGGAAATACTAAATATCCTTTTTCATCTTGATTTTCAAAAAGAATAGTTCGATATACAGCACTTAACAAAGCGCTTTTACCCTCTCCAACATCACCAATTAAATAAGTATAAGTATTACTTCCCAGTTCAACAGTTATTTTGGGATCATTAGTTATTGGAAAGCTAATTAGCTCTCTGCATAAAGTATTAAAATCTATAGTACTGATTGGGTTAATTTCAGCTACGTTTTTTTCAAATCCCTTTATAATTGTTGGGGCAACATAGTATCTATCTATATATCTAGTTACTATTGCATCGCGAGAAATAAAACGACGCTTTACTGGCTCGTATTTTAAATGTTCAATTTTTTCACGACTAATAAATTCGGTGTGATGATCAAAACAATCCACAAATAAATTAACATATCGTGCTTGTTCATCCTCTAGATTACTATTTCGTAATTCACGAATAGTTAAATCTCTAGTTGATACATCTACGACATCGCGAATTCTAGAAAAATAATCAAAATAATCTTCCATTTTTTATCTCCAATATTTGGATTATTTTAGAGCGGGATATTTCCATGCTTACGCCACGGATTCTCAAGCTTCTTGTCTTTCAACATCACCAAACTGCGGCAAATGCGCTTGCGGGTTTCGTGGGGCAGGATCACATCGTCGATAAAGCCGCGTGCGCCGGCGACGAAGGGGTTGGCGAAACGGGCTTTGTATTCGGCTTCCTTGGCCGCCAGTTTGGCGGGGTCGCCTTTGTCTTCGCGGAAGATGATCTCGACCGCGCCTTTGGCACCCATCACCGCGATTTCGGCGTTGGGCCAGGCAAAGTTGACGTCGCCACGCAGATGTTTGGAGGCCATCACGTCATAGGCGCCGCCGTAGGCTTTGCGGGTGATGACCGTGATTTTTGGCACGGTGCATTCGGCGTAGGCGTAAAGCAATTTCGCGCCATGCTTGATGATGCCGCCAAACTCTTGCGAGGTGCCGGGCATGAAGCCGGGCACATCCACAAAGGTGACGACCGGGATGTTGAAACAATCGCAAAAGCGCACAAAACGTGCCGCTTTGATGGAGGATTTGATGTCCAGGCAACCCGCCAACACCAGCGGCTGGTTCGCCACGATACCGATGGTCTGGCCGTCCATACGCGCAAAGCCGATGATGATGTTTTTGGCGTATTCGGGCTGGATTTCAAAAAAGTCGCCATCGTCTACGGTTTTGACAATCAGCTCTTTCATGTCGTAGGCTTTGTTGGCGTTGTCAGGTACCAGTGTGTCCAAGCTCATGTCTAGGCGCTCGGCCGGGTCGCCGCTCTTGCGCACGGGCGCTTTTTCGCGATTCGACAGCGGCAGGTAGTTGTACAGGCGACGCAACATCAGGAGGGCTTCAACGTCGTTGTCAAAAGCCAGGTCGGCCACGCCGCTCTTGGTGGTGTGGGTGATGGCACCGCCGAGTTCTTCAGCCGTGACTTCTTCGTGCGTCACGGTTTTGACCACTTCGGGGCCGGTAACGAACATGTAGGACGAGTCTTTGACCATGAAAATGAAGTCGGTCATGGCGGGTGAATATACCGCGCCGCCTGCCGAGGGCCCCATGATCATGCTGATCTGCGGAATCACGCCGCTGGCCATGACGTTGCGCTGAAACACGTCGGCGTAGCCACCCAGTGACGCCACGCCTTCCTGAATCCGCGCACCGCCCGAGTCGTTCAGGCCGATGACCGGCGCGCCGACCTTCATGGCCTGATCCATCACTTTGCAGATTTTCTCGGCATGGGCTTCGCTCAATGCGCCGCCAAACACGGTGAAATCCTGGCTGAACACAAACACCAAGCGCCCATTGATCATGCCGTAGCCGGTGACCACACCGTCGCCGGGGATTTTGGTGTCTTCCATGCCAAAGTCCACGCAACGGTGTTCGACAAACATGTCCCATTCTTCAAACGTGCCCGCGTCCAGCAGCACCTCAAGGCGTTCACGCGCGGTGAGTTTGCCTTTTTTGTGCTGCGTTGCGATGCGTTTTTCACCACCGCCCAGGCGGGCGAGTTCGCGTTTGGATTCGAGTTGTTTGAGGATGTCTTGCATGGTTTGTCTTTTTTGAAATATAAGATTTAAGATTTAAAAACTAAGATTTGTCGTTGAATATTTACTATTATTTTGATAGCTTCTCAGGCAATAAATACGCCGGCTAAGTGCCAATTTGACCCGTATTTAAGAGGTTTCTGGCCGCTGTAGACGCCGCTACCCGCCCTTCGGACACGTCTTTGAGCAACTGCGGCAACAAGGCCTGCACCTGCGGATTTTGCTTGAATTGCAGCTTCAAACCCGCGTCAATCCGCTCCCACATCCACGCCAACGACTGCGTTTTGCGCCGCTCTGCCAACTTGCCATTGGCCGTTTGCAAGGCTTTAAAGTCGTTCACCGCAGCCCAAAAAGCATCCACACCTTGGCCGCTCAAAGCACTCAGTAGCAACGCTTTAGGGTGCCAATTCAGCTCTGAATAACCGCCAAACATGCCTAACAGCTGCATGGCGGCGGTGATTTGCAGCCGCGCCCTTTCACTGGCCAACGGGTCGATATCGCTTTTGTTGATCAGCACCAGATCGGCCAGCTCCATCACGCCCTTTTTGATGGCCTGCAAATCATCACCTGCGTTGGGCAACTGCATCAGCACGAACATGTCGGTCATGCCCGCCACAGCGGTCTCGGCCTGGCCGACACCGACAGTTTCCACAATCACAATGTCGTACCCCGCCGCCTCGCACACCAGCATGGCTTCGCGGGTTTTCTCCGCCACACCGCCCAGGGTGCCGCTGCTCGGGCTAGGTCGGATGTAGGCGCGCTGGTCGACGGATAACCTTTCCATCCGTGTCTTGTCGCCCAAAATCGAGCCGCCCGAAACGGTGGAGGATGGGTCAATCGTCAACACAGCGACGCGATGGCCGAGTTCAATCAAATACAAACCCAGCGCTTCAATAACCGTCGATTTGCCCACGCCCGGCACACCGCTGAGACCCAGACGCAGCGATTTGCCAGTGTGCGGCAGCAGCGCAGTCAACAATTCATCCGCCTGCGCGCGGTGGACGGCGCGGGTGGATTCGAGCAAGGTGATGGCTTTGGCGATGGCGCGGCGTTGGGCGAGGGAGTGCCCTACCGTGGCCATCGGCCGCACGATGCCATCAAATAACGATGTTGGGGTCACCCAATTGCCTTGATAGATTTAGTAATCTGCAACAACACATCCCGCGCACTCACCGGAATCGGCGT
>JAYVJL010000130.1:0-4022 GCA_043769295.1 Polaromonas sp.
AACCCGATTGCGATGGAAGAAGGTCTGCGCTTTGCGATTCGTGAAGGCGGCAAGACCGTCGGCGCGGGTGTCGTGGCCAAGATTATTGCGTAAGTTGTAGGGGTATAGCTCAATTGGCAGAGCGTCGGTCTCCAAAACCGAAGGTTGTAAGTTCGATTCTTACTGCCCCTGCCACCTGATTCAGGTGGTGTTTTGTAGGTAAAAAAGCCCGCTAAAGCATAGCGGGCTTCGGCGTCTCAGGAAGAGTCTCGATCCATCCAGTAGGAAGGATCTCTTCAGGATTCAGTATTTGAAATGATTGCAGGGTAAACATGGCCAGTCCACAAGTTGAAACCGTCGGTACCGGCGCAGAAAAAGTTAAACTCGCACTGGCTGCGGGCTTGGTAGTGGCTGCCATCGTGGCTTTCTATATGCTGGCCAAGCAGGGGCCGTTGGCGCAATGGGGTGCTTTGTTAGCGTGCCTGGTTGTTGCGGGTGTTGTTTTTTGGTCGGCAGAGTCGGGTAAGCGCTTGGTTGCGTTTGGTCGTGATGCGACCCGTGAAGTTAAAAAAGTTGTTTGGCCGACGCGCAAAGAAGCGATCCAGATGACGGCATATGTGTTCGGTTTTGTCGTGGTGATGGCCATTTTCTTGTGGGCAACCGACAAAACCCTGGAGTGGGTCATCTTTGACTTGATTTTGGGTTGGAGAAAATAATGATCGATGCAATTGTGACCCCGGGCGAGTCTGTGGAGCCTGCTGCGGTAGTGAATCCAGATCTGCGCTGGTATGTAGTGCATGCCTATTCAGGCATGGAAAAAACGGTAGAGCGCAATATCATTGAGCGCATTGCGCAATCTGCATTGCAGACAAAATTTGGCCGTATTCTGGTGCCTACGGAAGAAGTGGTTGAAATCAAGAACGGTCAAAAGAAAACAACCGAGCGTAAATTCTTCCCGGGTTATGTGTTTGTCGAGATGGTCATGGATGATGACACTTGGCATTTGATCAAGCACACCAACAAGGTTACTGGTTTTATTGGTGGCGGTAAAAACCGCCCATCGCCGATTTCTGAGGCCGAAGTCCAGAAAATCGTCAGCCAGATGCAGACGGGCACAGAAAAGCCGCGCCACAAAGTTGAGTTTGAAGTGGGTGAGTTCGTGCGCGTCAAGGATGGCCCGTTCACGGACTTCAATGGCTCGGTCGAAGAAGTGAATTACGAGAAAAGCAAAGTGCGTGTGGCGGTTACCATTTTTGGTCGCTCTACACCGGTCGAGCTGGAATTCAGCCAGATCGAGAAGACCTAAGCACGCCAATAAGGTTTTAAAATTTTGCGCTTTTTTCGACTCAGCGCAGAAGGTAAGCTGCAAACTCTATCAATAGGGTTTGCGGTTTTAAAGGAGTCGTCAACCCCGGGAAGCTTGGCCAAGCGCTAAGCGTTATGACCCGTAAGGAGTATAAAAATGGCGAAAAAAATCGTCGGTTTTATCAAACTGCAAGTTCCAGCAGGTAAAGCCAATCCATCACCACCAATCGGTCCAGCACTGGGTCAACGTGGTTTGAACATCATGGAGTTCTGCAAGGCGTTTAACGCCCAGACTCAAGGCGTTGAGCCAGGGTTGCCCTTGCCTGTGGTCATCACGGCATTTGCAGACAAGAGCTTCACCTTCATCATCAAAACACCGCCAGCGACTGTTTTGATCAAGAAGGCGATCAAGCTGGACAAAGGTTCAGCACGTCCGCATACCGACAAAGTCGGCAAAATCACGCGCGCACAGCTCGAAGAAATTGCCAAAACAAAAATGAAAGACATGACTGCTGCCGATTTGGATGCAGCCGTGCGTACCATCGCTGGTACTGCGCGCTCAATGGGTGTCAACGTGGAGGGCGTCAAATGAGCAAGCTCACCAAAAAACAAAAAACACAAACTGGCAAAATAGACGGTAACAAGCTGTACCCTTTGGTTGACGCTTTGGCCTTGGTCAAAGAGTTTGCAACCGCCAAGTTTGACGAGTCCATCGACGTTGCGGTGCAACTCGGGGTGGATTCCAAGAAGTCAGACCAAGTGGTGCGTGGCGCCGTTGTGTTGCCTAACGGCACGGGCAAGACCATGCGCGTCGCCGTGTTCGCCCAAGGCGCAAAAGCCGAAGAAGCCAAGGCCGCTGGTGCGGACATCGTGGGTATGGATGACCTGGCTGCGATGATTAAGGCTGGCGATATGCCGTTTGACATCGTGATTGCTGCACCAGACGCGATGCGTGTGGTTGGTACGCTGGGACAAATCTTGGGTCCACGTGGTCTGATGCCAAATCCAAAAGTCGGTACGGTGACGCCTGATGTTGCTACAGCGGTTAAAAACGCCAAAGCCGGTCAAGTGCAGTTCCGTGTTGACAAAGCCGGTATTGTGCACTCGACCATTGGTCGCCGTTCATTTGATACCGACAAGTTGCAAGGCAACTTGGCTGCGTTGGTTGAGGCTTTACAAAAAGCCAAGCCAGCAACCAGCAAAGGTGTGTATTTGAAGAAGGTTGCCGTATCGTCAACCATGGGTGTGGGTGTTCGTGTGGACTCCCAAACCATTGTTGCAGCTTAATCTGCAGTTGATACGGAACCAGTTGTAAGAATTTGAGTCACTTTAAGGAGTGGCTTGATGTGGTGGGCTGTGGCGTCTAGGGTGTTAAATCCCAACAACTTTGCAGGCCATCCAAGACCGTTGGTGTGCTTGAGCTCGAAAGAGTTAAAGCACTTAAATGCTCACTTTTTAGTGGACGACCAACGCAGATGGCGACCCCGCTGCATTGGATTTTTCCGAAACAGTTGGTCGCTGATTAATAGGCGTGCAAATGGATGGGTTTTAAGTACTTGGTCCAAATGCATATTAAGGAGTAAATCTTGAGTCTGAATCGCAGTGAGAAACAAGCCGTCATTGATGAAGTGACAGGCCTCGCAGCTAAAGCTCAAACGCTCGTGATGGCGGAATACCGTGGCATTACGGTCGCTGACATGACCAAATTGCGCTCTTCTGCGCGCAGCAATGGCGTTAGCCTGAGTGTGTTGAAAAACACCTTGGCGCGCCGTGCTGTCGCAGGCAGTGCTTTTGACGTTGTCGCCGACCAAATGACTGGCCCGCTGATCTATGGCTTCTCTGTAGACGCAGTTGCTGCCGCGAAAGTGGTGGCTGACTTTGCGAAAACCAATGATAAATTGGTTATTCGTGGTGGTGCGTTTGCTGGTAAGGCCCTGGATGTCAATGGCGTTAAACAATTGGCTAGCATCCCTTCTAAAGAAGTGTTGTTGGCGCAGTTGCTGGGCTTGATGCAATCCCCAATCTCTCGTACAGCACGCGTGCTGGCGGCGGTGGCAGGACAAAAAGGCGAAGCAGTCGCAGCTTAACTGCTGGCGATATTTGTAACCAATGTAAAAATTTTGGGGCTGTTCGTGCATTCACGAATACCGGCCTCAATTGAAGGAAATAAAAATGGCATTTGATAAAGACGCATTTTTGACCGCGCTTGACAGCATGACGGTCATGGAACTCAACGATTTGGTGAAAGCCATCGAAGAGAAATTTGGTGTGAGCGCTGCAGCTATGGCAGGCCCTGCCGCTGCTGCTGGTCCAGCGGCAGCTGCTGAAGAGCAAACTGAGTTCAACGTCATGCTCCTCGAAGTTGGCGCGAACAAAGTGTCAGTAATTAAAGCAGTGCGCGAAATCACCGGTCTGGGCTTGAAAGAAGCTAAAGACTTGGTCGATGGCGCCCCTAAAGCAGTTAAAGAAGGCGTTTCTAAAGCAGACGCTGACGCAGCCAAGAAGAAGCTTGAAGACGCTGGTGCCAAGGCCGAGCTGAAATAAGTTTTGCTTTGCTTGAAGGCTGGAGTGCTTGCAAGGGCCTCCAGCCTTTCATGCTTGAAGAGATTGATGAGAGCGCACTGAAAAACAGGTCAAATGTTTGTTTTTCAGTGTCTTCTGACCCCGACTGCAGAAGATGCCTTGGTTCGGGTTGCGTGCAATGCGCAACCGTCCGCCAATGGTTGGTAGCGGCCAAC
>JAYVJL010000131.1:0-19650 GCA_043769295.1 Polaromonas sp.
ATTATGACAGGATTTTGTGGCATTTTGGATGCCTGTGAAAAAAGCGCCACATGGGGCGCTTTTTGACACTTTGTAAACCAAACCAGCCTGCAATCCTGACAGGCATGGTTGGCTTGCTATAGAAATAGCGCCAATGAATTTACGCCAGTTGCTGGTCGATGAAGGCCGTCAGCTGCGATTTGCTCAACGCGCCGACCTTGGTGGCTGCGAGTTGGCCGTCTTTGAACAACATCAAGGTCGGGATGCCGCGGATGCCAAATTTGGCTGGAATCTCGCGGTTTTCATCAACGTTCATCTTGGCAACCTGCAGCTTGGCACCGTAGGTGGTCGCAACTTCGTCCAAAATGGGCGCAATCATCTTGCATGGGCCACACCATTCGGCCCAATAGTCCACCAGCACGGGGGCGGTGGATTTAAGCACATCGGCTTCAAAAGTGGCGTCTGTGACATGTTTGATGAGATCGCTTGCCATGTTGGGGTCCTTTTGCAAAGTGGCGAAAATAAAGAGCAGCTGCCAAGGTTAGTGCCAAGGTTTACCAGCTGCATGCATTAGAGTAGGGTTATTGTGACAGAAAGCAAGTCCCCCCCTCTATCAAACGGTCCAAAGTCTGAAATAAGCCCCCGCCTTTGGGTTTATTGGCAGCAGCTTTGCATCCACATTCACCAAACTGCCCAGACCCAGGGCGTACAAGGTGTGCACCTGTCGCGCTGCGTGGTGCTGTTGCCCTACGCGCAGCTGATGCCCGTGGCGCGGCGTTATTGGGCGGGGGTCTATCCCAGTGGCTTTGTGCCTCAGTTCCAGACCACCCAAAACTGGGCCAGCCAGGTACGTGGCTTTGTTTTGGATGCCAACGACATCAGTTTTGAAGCGGCGCGGGACGTGCTGACCGCAGCCAGCTTGGTTGAACAATCCGGTTTGGTGGGTTCTGGTGCCAATTTAGACACCGAACAGCGTGATTTGCTGGCACAGCAACTGGTCGAAGCCGCCCACCAGCTCGCCAGCCCAGCCGCCGCTATCGCCCCAGACCAACGACCGGCTTGGGCCACACAGATGCAGGAGACCGTCTTCAGCACCAACACCACAGCGTCTTTCACAGCGACTTTCCAGTGGCTGCGCTGGGAAAGCGCTTTGGCGCGCCTGGCGCTGGCTTGGGCGTCCACCAGCGCGTACGCCACCGACGTGCTGTTTGACGACCGGTTGGTCAAGTCCAAAGTGGACTGTTTGATGGTGCTGGAGGGCTTTCAGCGCGACCCCTTGGTGCTGGCCTTGGCGAAGCATTGGGGCGGTCATGCGCTGCTGTTGCCAAGCTTGGACGTGATGGCATCAGACCAGACCGGACCTGGCGACATTCAACTCCACAAAGCGCTCGACGCCCAAGACGAAGCCCAGCGCGCCGCCGCCTGCGTGCTGCGCCACATCGAGGCTGGCCGCGTGCCCGTGGCGCTGGCCGCCACCGACCGCGCCCTGACACGCCGCATCCGCGCCATGCTGGCGACGCAAGACGTGGCGGTGAAGGACGAGAACGGCTGGAAACTGTCCACCACCCGCGCGGCCTCGCACATCATGGTCAGCCTGTCGGCCTGCGCCTGGAACGCCAGTTCAGACAGCGTGCTGGATTGGCTAAAAAACAGCACCTTTGCCACGGCAACGCAGATTCAAACCCTGGAAAAAGAACTGCGTCGCGCTGGCATCACACGTTGGCAGGCATGGGTGCAATCCGCCTTGGTCGCGGCTGAATCCGTGGAAGCAACGGATTCGCAATTGGCAGCCAAAGTAACTGCTGTGCTGATTGAAGCCCTGCGCGCTCCATTGCAAAAGCCGCGCACCCTGGCGGCCTGGTTGTTCGCTCTGCGCGCCACACTGCAAGCCAGTGGCCAGTGGACGCGTTTGCAGGATGATTTGGCGGGTGAAAAAGTGCTGACCGTGCTGCATTTGAACGAGGGCGGTGAGCAGGCATACCTTGATCTGCCCCAAGCCCAGCGCCGGCTGAGCCTGGCGGAGTTCAAGGATTGGGTGGACATGGCGATGGAGTCCAGCAGCTTTGTCCCGCTGTACCCGCCCGGCAGCCAGGAAGCGCAGGTCGTGATTGTGCCCATGAGCCAGCTTTTGGCGCGCCCGTTTGCGGCAGCGGTGTTGCCGGGGTGTGACGAGGTGCGCTTCAACCCTTCACCCGATCTGCCCGGTTTGTGGTCGGCGGCGGAGCGCAAAGGCCTGGGTTTGACCACCCGCGACGAGCAAGACGCCGCCACCCGCGCCGCCTGGCTGTGCGCGCTGCAAACACCCGTGTGCGATGTGCTCTGGCGGCAGACGGAAAGTACAGGCGAGCCATTATTGGCTAGCGCCTTGGTGCAAAGTCTGGCGTTTACGCTCGGTTTGCAGCAGCCCATCAGCACCGCCGCCGAGCCACGGCCGGTGCGCCAGTTGAAGACCGCGCCCACGCCGCGCCCCTTGCCAACAGGCGACAAATTGCCCATCAAGCGCCTGTCCAGCAGCGCCTACGACAAGCTGCGCACCTGCCCTTACCAGTTTTTCGCGCTGCAGCAACTGGGGCTGCAGGAGAATGACGAGCTGGAAGACGAGCTCGGCAAGCGCGATTTTGGGTTGTGGCTGCACGCGGTGCTCGCTCACTTCCATGAACAGCTAAAAAGTAAGTCAAATAGTGCTCTAGCCGGCGATTTTATTGCTAAAACTGCTCTGTTAAATATAGCATCAGAAGCGGTGACGCAAAGCATGAATTTGCTAGTGGACGCTTTTTTGCCATGGGCAGCGACCTGGCCCAAGGTGCGCGACGGGTATTTGAACTGGTTGTCCACCCATGAGGCACAGGGATGGCAGTTTGACCAGTCGGAAGTCAGCAAGCGCATGCCGCTGGGGGATTTGACCCTGATTGGCCGTATCGACCGCATTGACCGCGCTGCAGACGGCACGCAGATGGTGCTGGACTACAAAACCGAGGGCGCAAGCGTCACATCCAGCCGCTTGAAAGAGCCGCTGGAAGACACCCAACTGGCGTTTTACGGTGCGCTGGTGGAGGCGGATTCGCTGCGGGCGGGCTACATCAACGTCGGTGAAGCGGGCAGCAAGACCTATGAACAAACCGATGTGGTGGACAGCCGCGATGCCTTGATTACCGGGATTTTGGACGATATGCAACGGATTGGCGATGGCGCGGCCTTGCCGGCATTGGGTGAGGGCACAGCGTGTGACTACTGCGCCGCGCGTGGGCTGTGTCGCAAAGACTTCTGGAGCGACGTCGCATGACCCAAGCTGCCTACGAGCTGAACGGCAAGCCCGTCCCCAGCGCCCAGTTTTACGCCGTCGCCTGCAACCCGCGCCGCAGCGTCGCCATTGAAGCCTGCGCCGGAGCGGGCAAGACCTGGATGCTGGTGTCGCGGATGCTGCGGGCGCTTTTAGAAGACGACGCCTGCCAGCCGCACGAGATTCTCGCCATCACCTTCACCAAAAAAGCGGCGGGCGAGATGCGGCTGCGCTTGCAGGAGTGGCTGGCCGAGTTTGCACACGCCACGCCGGAAAAACTGGAAACCGAGCTGTTGATACGCGGTATGAGCCCGGAGTCGGCAAAAAACAAGCGTGAGGTGCTACAAAACTTATACCAAACGCTGCTGGGCAAAGGCCGTGGCGTGCAGATTCGGACCTTTCACGGCTGGTTTGCCGCGTTGTTACGCACCGCACCCTTGTCGGTGCTGCAGGACCTGCATCTGCCTGCGCAGTACCAGCTGCTGGAAGACGACAAGCTGGCCGTGCCGGGTGTCTGGCGGCGGTTTTTTGCGGCTTTGCTGTCAAATACGGCTGCGAAGCAGGATTTTGAAGATTTGGTGACCGAGTTTGGCCGCTCGCAGGCGCTCAAGGCGTTGGAAGAGGCGCTGTCCAAGCGGGTTGAGTTTGCTTTGGCGGACGTGAAGGGCGTGGTTGAAACCTCTGTGCCGCATTTTGCAGCGTTCTATCCCGAGTTTGCGGGTTTGGCCTCCATTCATGAGGTACTGCAAACCAGCGAGATTCATAGACACATCTTTTTGGACGCAGCGAAAGTTTTGGGCGCTGCAACGCAAAAAACCTTCAGTGCCAAAGGGCTTGAGCTGGAAACGGCGGTGACCCACCAGCGCCTGGACGATGTTTTAGCGGCCTTGCTCACCGACAAAGGCACGCCCCGCAAGTTCAACGCCACCCTGGCTACCAACGACTTTGTAGCCAAAGCGCAAGAGCTGGCGCTGCGCCTGCAATCGGCACAAGCGCAGCTAACCGCCTGGCAACACCAACAGCGCATGACCCGCTTGACGCGATTGCTGATCGCCGAATTCACCGCCCTGAAACGCGAGCGCCGCTGGGTGGACATGAACGATGTGGAGCGGGCCGCGCAGCACATGCTGTCAGACGTGGACATGGGCGGCTGGGTGCAGGAGCGGCTGGATGCGCGGGTCAAACACCTGATGATCGACGAGTTTCAGGACACCAGCCCGCTGCAGTGGCAGGCGTTGTACGCCTGGCTGGCTGGCTACGCGGGCGCGGGGAGCAGTGCGGGTAGCGCCTCGGGAGGCGCGCCCAGCGTGTTCATCGTGGGCGACCCTAAGCAGAGCATCTACCGCTTTCGCCGCGCCGAGCCGCAGGTGTTCATCGCAGCGCAGACCTTTGTGGTGCAGGGGCTGGATGGCGATTTGCTCAGCTGCGACCACACGCGGCGCAACGCGCCAGAGGTGATCAGTGCCGTCAACGCGATCATGCAAAGCGCGCAGGCGACGGGGGAATACCAGGATTTCAGGGACCACAGCACCGAGGCCACAACGGCTGGGTCGGTGACGTATTTGCCGCAAATGCAGCGCGATGCCGTCGAAAAAACCGTACCTGATGATGATGCTGAACCCGTTTGGCGCGACAGCCTCACCACGCCCCGCGTGATTTTTGAGGAAAAACTCATCACACTGGAATGCCGCCAAGCGGCAGCATTTATTGCGCAGCAGATTCAAGCTGGTAAAAAAACCAAAGACATCATGGTCTTGGCGCGACGCCGGGCGCGGTTGTCGGAAATGCAAGAGGCGCTGCAGGAACTGGGTATTGCCAGCCAGCAGCCTGAAAAGTCCGATCTGGCGGATGCGCCCGAGGTGCAGGACGTGATGGCGTTGCTGGATGCGCTGGTGTCTACCACGCATGATTTGTCACTGGCCAGAGCGCTCAAATCGCCGATTTTTGGGGTCGGCGACGACGCCTTGGTGGAGCTGGCGCTATTACAACGGGCAGAGCGGACCGACCCCACCCAGCGTCCCTCATGGTTTGAAATTCTCATTTCACTACAAAATTCAGAGCAACTAAGTGAACAATCACGCCGGCTTGGACCTGTTTTGACACACTGGAAGGCTTGGCTGGACGATTTGCCGCCGCATGACGCCTTGGACGCTATTTTTCACGATGGCGATGTGTTGGCCAGGTTTGCCAGCGCCGCACCGACCACGCGTCGCGCCAGCGTGCTGGCCAACCTGCGGGCCTTGCTCAGCGCCGCGCTGGACATCAACGCCGCCCGTTACGCCACGCCCTATGCTTTTGTCCGCGCCATGGTGTCGGGCCGTAGCGCCGCTGGCGACAACAGCATGGTGGACGTGACCCAAACCGTCAAAGCGCCCGTCCTCAGTGTTGAGGTCGACGATACCCCCATCCGGCTGCTCACCATCCATGGCGCGAAAGGGCTGGAGGCCGAGTTGGTGCTGATACTGGACACCGACGCGCTGCCCAGCCGAGCGGCGACCATGGGTGTGCTTGTCGACTGGCCGGGCGAGGAAGCTGCACCAACCAGCTTTGTCTTTTTAGCCAGTGAAAGCCGCCCCGCACCCAGTGTGGTGGACGCGTTTGCGGTCGAGTTGGCGGCGCGCAAACGGGAGGAGCTGAACGCCCTGTATGTGGCGATGACCCGTGCCAAGCAGCACCTGGTGCTGTCCAGCGTGGCACCGCACCGCGACCCGGGGGTGACGTGGTGGCAGCGTTTGCAGGTTTTGGCTGTGCCCTGTGCGGCGGTAACGCCAGAATCTGCGGTGTCCGTGATTTACCCGACGGCGGACAGTCTAAAATCGACCGAAATTGTGCTGTTGGTGCTCCCAGAGCTTGAAAAATCATCAAATATGACGGTAGCCGGCGTTAAATATGCTTCATTTGCTATGAATAATGCAGCAAATGATGAGCAGGCTTCTGGTGTAAAAACGACAAAATCCTCGTCAACACCACAGCAATCTGAAGAATCATCCCTTGAGTCACGGATCGGCCAAGCCATGCACCGTTTGCTGCAGTGGCTGCCAGATCAGGCGGCGGTGCATCATGGCTTTGAAGCGGCGGATGTCAAAGCCGTCGCGCTCGAATTTGCACTCAGCATGGCACAGGCCGATCAAGCGGCCGCGATGGCGCAGCGCATTGCCACGGGTGAGGGGGCTTGGAGCTGGAACCCTGCGGTGGTGAATTGGCAAGGTAATGAGTTGGAATTGTTTGCCGCTGGCCAGTTGCTGCGGCTGGACCGCCTGGTGCGCCGCGTGGATACGGGCGATTGGTGGGTGCTGGACTACAAGTCAGAATCGCAGCCGCAGCGCAAACCTGAGCTGGTGGCGCAGTTGCAGGCGTACCGCGAGGCGGTGCAGGCTGGTCAGGCTGGGGCGGTTGTTAAGGCTGCGTTTTTGACGGCGACGGGGAAGATGGTTGAAGTGGATTAAATCGAATGGTTAATGAATTGAAAGTAGCAGTGAAAAATACGACAAGTAGAGGTAAGAGGGTTGCCATTATCGGTGGCGGCCCAGCGGGGCTGATGGCGGCGCAAGAAGCCATCAAAGCAGGTTTGCAGGTCGATGTGTATGACGCCATGCCCTCGGTGGGGCGCAAGTTTTTACTGGCAGGCAAGGGCGGGCTGAATTTGACGCACTCGGAGGCGTTTGAGCCGTTCTTGTCGCGCTATGGCTCACGGCAAGACGCTATGGGTGCCATGCTGAAACAGTTTGGCGCGCCAGAAGTGCAAAGCTGGGCGCAGGCGCTGGGGGTCGCGACCTTTGTGGGGTCTTCCGGTCGGGTATTTCCCAAAGACATGAAGGCTGCGCCGCTGCTGCGTGCGTGGTTGCACCAGTTGCGTGCGGCAGGCGTGCAGTTTCACATGCGGCACCGCTGGCTGGGCTGGGTGGGTGGGTCAGACGCAGAGTCATCGAATTCAGCAGGCCATCTATTGCAATTTACCAGCCCGCAAGGTCTTGTCACCGTGCAAGCCGACGCGGTGGTGTTGGCGCTGGGCGGCGGGAGCTGGGCGCGTTTGGGGTCGGACGGGGCTTGGGTGGATGTGCTGATCGAACAGGGCGTGGACGTTAAACCGCTGCTGCCGTCCAACTGCGGCTTTGACCTCAGCACGGCGTGGACCGAGCATTTTTCCAGCCGATTTGCGGGGCAGCCGTTCAAAACGGTGGCTATTACGGTGCGGTCTGATGACGCAGAATCTCTAGAGCGCACTGATGTTCAGCCACGTTTTTCACGCCAAGGCGAGTTTGTGGCGACGGCGACGGGGGTAGAAGGCAGCTTGATCTACGCCGCCTCCAGCCTGCTGCGCGACGACATTGCCACGCACGGCAGCGCCACGTTTTACCTCGATTTGCTGCCCGACAGGACGCCAGCGCAGGTGCTGGCCGAGGTGAAGCATCCGCGCGGGTCGCGCTCCTTGTCCAGCCATTTGAAGAGCCGCCTGAAGATCGACGGCATCAAGGCGGCGATTTTGCATGAAATGCTGGGCAAGGAAGACTTCAACCAACCGGAAATACTGGCTGCAGCGATCAAAGCCCTGCCTATCCGCTTGAAAGCCGCGCGGCCACTGGATGAGGCCATCAGCAGCGCGGGTGGGGTGGCTTTTGAGGGTTTAAATGCCGATTTGATGGTCAAAAAAAAATTAGCTGACATTCCCGCTGACGTCAAAGCGGGTGTCAAAGCAGGCGTTTTTTGCGCAGGTGAAATGCTGGACTGGGAAGCGCCTACGGGCGGCTATTTGATGACAGCTTGCTTGTCCAGCGGTGCGCAGGCGGGACGGGGCGCGGCGGCTTATTTGGCAAATTAAGCGCCAAAATGTTTAAATTCGGAAAAAATCAACTAACGCCTGACCTGCAAAGCTCCTGGGTTGACGATGTTGGTCGGCGTGCCTTTGACAAAATGCAGGATGTTGTCAAAGGCGGCACTGAAATACATTTCGTAAGTGTCTTGCTCTACGTAGCCGATATGGGGTGTGCAGATACAGTTTTCCAGCCGCAGCAGGGCCTGACCTTGCAACACGGGTTCGGTTTCATACACGTCCACCGCTGCCATGCCGGGGCGGCCCCGGTTCAGGGCTGAAATCAGAGCGTCAGGCTCGATCAGCTCGGCGCGGGAGGTGTTGACCAAGAGTGCGGTGGGCTTCATCAGTGACAACAGGCTGGATGTGACAACGCTGCGCGTGTCGTCATGCAGGCGCAGATGCAAAGAGACCACATCACAGGCTGAAAAAAACGCTTCTTTGCTGATGGCCGAGGCAAAACCGTCGGCTCTGGCCTTTTGGCGGGACTCTTCACTGCCCCATACCATCACATTCATGCCAAAAGCGCGGCCATAGCCGGCGACCAATTGGCCGATTTTGCCGTAGCCCCACAAGCCCAAGGTACGGCCTTTGAGATTGGAGCCAATGCCAAAATTGGGTGGCATGGCGGTTGTTTTTAAGCCGGATTGCTGCCAGGCACCGTGTTTAAGTGTGCTGATGTAGTGCGGCAAACGGCGCATCGCCGTCATGATGAGCGCCCAAGTCAGCTCGGCTGGCGCAGTGGGGGAGCCGGCACCGTCAGCCACCGCGATGCCGCGTTCGGTGCAGGCGGCCACGTCGATATGCGAACCGATGCGGCCGGTTTGCACGATCAATTTGAGTTTGGGGAGCTTTTCAATGAGTTGGCGCGGCATAGGGGTGCGTTCGCGGATCAGCACAATGATGTCGGCATCTTTCAAGCGCAGGGTGAGCTGGCCAATGCCTTTGACCGTGTTGGTGTAGACCTTGGCGGTGAAATTATCTAGTTTGGCCGCGCAGTCCAGCTTGCGAACCGCATCTTGGTAGTCGTCTAAGATCACAATATTCATACCGATATTGTGCCTTGCTGTCACGGGGTTTTGAGAGCAAGCCTCAAGATTACCTAATGTTACGTCGTCATACTGTACTTTGAACTGCCAGCCACGCTCAACGGGTGGGCGTGGTGAGTCGTATCCAACCACCCCGAATCCTGCGGATTCGTGCGAGTAGCTGGACAGGGGTCCGGTTTTATGCAAGAACGACTCAACGCTCATGCAGATTTAAGTTTTATTGAACTTGGCTTTAGCCGCAGCCATACAGCTGACTTTAGCGTCACCCGCCAATGCATCACATTTTTGTGCTGCTACCTTGTAATCGGCATCGATTTTCTCTTGGGCATCGTCTTTTTTGGCTTCAGAGATTTTTTTACCCATCTTGGCGTCGGCCAAGGCTTTGGCTTCAACCGCTTTGGCTTCTTTCACGCAAACTGCTTTGGCATTGCTGGCTTGGTCGTCACATTTCTCTTTGGCGACGGCGTAGGCTGACTTGGCTTTGGTAGTCAATACCTTGTTTTGATCGGCGGCTTTTCCGGTGTAGCCGTATTCGAGCTCAGCATAGGCGATGTTCTTTTTGGCCTTGGCTTCTTGGACACAAATGTCTTTGGTATTGCCCGCCAATGAAGCGCATGCGCTTTTATCACTGCTGTAGCTGGCGCTGATGCTGGATTTGTTGGCCTTGTAGTCCGCTTTGTTCATGGTTTGTGCTTGAGCGACCGAGAGTGCCAACAAAGCGGCGACAGCGAGGGAGGTTTTGAGTGATGTTTTGAAATGTAAAGAATTAATCATAAAAGCCTTGTTTGTTATGGATGATGAAAACATTGGAAAAAGAAAGCAACTCGTCATCGGCGCAGACCACCTTGAACCATACCCACGCCGCCAGACTGAACGCGGGTATGACGGCTATGAACGCGATGATGAGCGAGAGGCTGCTCATGGCAACTTCCTGGATGCGTTCTTAACCGAGAGGGATAAACATACCGTGGCACTGTGGTTGAGGCCGTGGTTTTAAGACCGTGGCTCACCCATGCGGTTGACGGTGATCGTGCGGCCAGGTGGCGTGGCCATCTGGATGCGGTGTTCCTGACCGCGGAAGATGTAGGTCACATCCCAATAGTCCGCCTGCGATTGATTGGGCACGGTGGTACAGCGTTGCACATTCTGGCTCACCACGACTTGACCGTTGTTGTTGCTGCCGATGTTGGAGCCTAGGGTCGCCCCTGCAATGGCGCCGCCTGCTGTGGCAAGGTCTTTACCGGTTCCACCACCAAATTGATGACCCAAAATGCCACCCAAGAGTGCGCCTGCAACCACCGCAGGTGCGTTGGAACCACCGTTGTTTTGAACGATTTGCTCACGTTCTATCCAGCAGCGCTGCGTTGGGGGACCGACCACGGCACGGACAGAAGAAATATTGGCTTCATAAAGGGCCTCACCATTGCGACGACGGTTGTCATACACTGGTAATGGAGGTGGGGGAGCATAGCTGTTGTCGTCAACCCGTCTGCTGGTATTGACCATGCGTATGGAAGACACGCGGTCGTAGATGCCCATGGCGTTCAAGGACGGGTAACGACCAGGGCGCAGAACGACGCAACGGCCCTCAAAGCGAATGTCTTCACATACTTCCCAGAGGTTGTTGAACACGATCACAGACGAGGCGCTGTCATTGAAACCGATACGCTGAAAGTTGTTGATTTGTCGTTCTGTGGTGAATGAACGTCCCTGGTAATTGTCGTTCTCGTAAACAGTAACCTGTGCGGCGGCTTGGGTGGCGATGGCGGCCGCAGCCACAGCGGTTGCCGCCATGGCGATTTTTAAGCGTAATTTCATGTATTTCTCCTGAATAAACACGGCGAAGGCCGAATTTTTTATCAAACCATAAATGTCGTTTGGAATAACAAGTATCAAGAGTGCGCGGTTTATTCAACAGAGGACGCCGCCGCAAGCCGTCGTAGTAGCTGTCCTACATGCCTAAGAGCTATCTTAAGCCGCCAAACGGTCCAGTTCAGCGCATACATCAGACATGCGACCCGATATGACCATACGACCCGCCATTTGTGCGGCGTTGGCCGCTGGCATATCGGTTTCAATGAAGCGAACGACGCGCAGCGCTTTCGCGGTCTGCTTCTCGGGTTTTGCAGCTTTATCATCCTTGCTGGGCAAATGCTCCGTTTTTGCCTCGGGGTTTACATTTGCGGGCGTTTGGGCCGGCACTTTAAGGGGTCCTTGGCAGGATTGCTCAGCCTTGGGCCAAAACCCCAAACCTGCCAGTGCGGCTCCCAGAATGGGGTGCATGCTGAAAGAAAAAATTGAACTGAACGTAGAACTGAATGAAGCGCTAAAACCAGTGGTTCCCATGTGAAACTCCTAAAAAATCAGAGGTTGAACATAGGCAGGATTTAAAATAATGGCCGCAACAGGGTGATGGCAACGATGATGAATCATGCCATACGCCCGCCACCTGAAGCGGAAAAGAAAAGCGAAAAGGAAAAGTGGAAATTCAGCTGATGGCTACATCAGCATGGTGTTGCGGATCAAGCCGACAGCCAAGCCTTCAATCGCAAAAGGCTCTTCTGGGTCAACCACGATGATTTTGAAATCGGGGTTTTCAGGCAGTAATTCGATGAGGTTTTGGGTGCGGCGATAGCGTTTCACGGTGACTTCTTCACCCAAACGGGCAACGACGATCTGACCGTTGCGGGCTTCGGTGGCGGACTGCACGGCCAGCAAGTCACCGTCCATGATGCCGGCGTCGCGCATGCTCATGCCTTTGACTTTGAGCAGGTAGTCCGGCTTGTGGCGAAACATGCTGCTTTCAATGGTGTAGCTTTGTTCCACATGCTCTTGCGCCAAGATGGGCGAGCCGGCGGCGACACGGCCCACCAGTGGTAAACACAGTTGCGACAAGCTGGGCATGGTGAGCTGCTGAGGCGCTGCAAACTGTTTGGACCGCGAAGCGTTGATGGACGCCAGCGAGTCCCCTTTGAGCCGAATACCGCGTGAAGTACCGCTGACCAGTTCAATCGCACCCTTACGAGCCAGTGCTTTCAAATGTTCTTCAGCGGCATTGGCAGACTTGAAGCCCAACTCGTTGGCGATTTCAGCCCGCGTGGGAGGCGAGCCGGTACGCGCGATGGCGTTTTGAATCAGCTCTAAAATCTGCTGCTGGCGCGCCGTGAGCTTGATGGTAAATTTGTCGCTGAAACTTGGCATGTCGTCCATGGTGGCTCCTTCGTCGTTTGATCTGAGGCTGGTCTGGCAAATTGTACGGTTAGGCTGTTTGCATAACCAGTAGCTGTATTTTTAACCAGTTTTACTGGCTTTGCAAGACTTTATTGCATAATAAGTCAAAATAAATAGCAAGCAGCTGAATAAAGGCAGCCTGTAACTCAAAAATACCTACAAAATCGCCTGCAAATGAATACAAGCAACAGCACCAACGCCAAAAAAATCGTCATTTTAGGTACAGGCGGCACCATTGCAGGCAAAGCGACCAGCAGTACTGATAACGTGGGCTACACCGCCTCGCAGGTGGGTGTGGCGCAGTTGCTGGCGGCGATTCCTTCCTTGGTGGGCGCAAATGGCGCGGCGCAATATGGTGCATACGAGCTGGTTTGCGAGCAAGTAGCACAGGTTGACAGTAAAAACATGACTTTTGAAGTCTGGCAGCGTTTATTGGCGCGTTGCTTGCATTGGCTTGACCAGCCGCAGGTGCAAGGTATCGTCATCACGCATGGCACGGATACGTTGGAGGAAACCGCGTTTTTCTTGGATAGTGTGTTGGAGGCTAAGAAACCTGTAGTTCTAACCTGCGCCATGCGTCCATCCACAGCAGTTGCACCCGATGGCCCGCAGAATTTGTTGGATGCTTTGGCTGTAGCTTCAAGTGACCAGATCAAAGCGGTGGTTGCCGTGTGTGCCAGCACGATTCACAGCGCTGTTGACGTACAAAAAGTGCATAACTACAGGCTGGACGCCTTCAGCTCAGGCGATGCAGGAGCGATTGGGTATGTGAAAGAGGGAAAGCTCGTCATCTATCGAAATTACGAGTCAAATGTGCCTATAGCCGGCGTAAATGTTGCCTATTTTGCTATTAATAATATAGCAAATTTAAATCAACTACCACGAGTGGAAATCGTTTTAAACCACTCGGGAGCAACTGGGGACGGCGTGCAGGCTCTGCTGGCACAACGAACTGCGGTCACTGCAAATATATTACGTGGCATTGTGGTTGCCGCAACTGGCAATGGCACCATCAGTCAAGAGTTAGAGCGCGCTTTGCAAGACGCCGAGGCCGCAGGCGTGGTGGTTTGGCGCAGTACGCGCTGTGCATTTGGCACGTTGGTGGGTAAGGCGGCTACGCAGTTTGGCGATTCAGGTGGTTTGACACCCGTCAAAGCGCGGATTGCGTTGATGTTGCACTTGGCTTTGAAGTAACCAGTTGTTGGCTATTCGCATTTAATTCACTATACTTCTGATAGCATTCTAGGCATTCATTACGACGGCTACAGCGATTTTAAGGGCGCGTTTCAAATCGTCCAGCAAATCATCCGGGTCTTCCAGCCCGATGCTGAGGCGGATCGTGCCTTGGGTGATGCCGCCAGCGGCCAGCGCCTCGTCCGTCATGCGGAAATGGGTGGTGCTGGCGGGGTGGATGACCAGACTGCGGCAATCGCCCACATTGGCCAGGTGGCTGAAGATTTTGAGGGCTTCGACAAAGGCTTTCCCTTGTTCGCGGCTGCCTTTGAGATCGAAGCTGAACACCGAGCCTGCGCCGCGCGGCAGCAGCTGGTTGGCTAATTCATGGCTAGGGTGAGTTGGCAGCATCGGGTGGCCGACGCGTGACACAAACGGGTGTGCGGCCAAGAATTCAACAACCTTCTGCGTGTTGCTCATGTGCCGCGCCATGCGCAGGGGCAGGGTTTCGATGCCCTGCAAAATCAGCCAGGCGGTGTGCGGGCTCATGCAGGCTCCAAAGTCGCGCAGCCCTTCGCGGCGGGCGCGCAGCAAGAACGCGCCGACGGTGGATTCTTCGCTGAACACCATGTTGTGAAAGCCGTCGTAGGCTTGGGTGAGTTCGGCAAATTTACCCGCTGTATGGGGTCCTTCCCAGTCAAACGAGCCACCATCGACCACCACGCCGCCGATCACGGTGCCGTGACCGCTTAAAAACTTGGTTGCTGAGTGGTAGACCAAGTCTGCCCCAAAATCCAGCGGTTTCATCAGCCACGGGGAGGTGAGGGTGCTGTCGACCAGCAGCGGCACGCCAGCTTCATGGGCGATGGCGCTGACGGTGGGGATATCCAGCACATCCAGCCCCGGATTGCCCACGGTTTCTCCAAAAAACAGCTTGGTACTTCCATCGGGCCGCACAGCGTTGCGCCAGCCGTCGATGTCGTTGGGTTTGACGAAGGTCGTCTCAATCCCAAAGCGCCGCATCGTGTAGTGCAGCAGGTTTTGCGAGCCGCCGTACAACGCGGTGGACGCCACGATGTGCGAGCCTGCGCCCATCAGCGTGGCGATGCTCAGGTGCAACGCGGCCTGGCCGCTGGCGGTGGTGATCGCGCCAATGCCACCTTCTAAAGCAGAGATTCGTTGCTCTAAAACTGCGTTCGTTGGGTTGCTGATGCGGCTGTAGACGTGGCCGGAACGCTCCAGGTTGAACAGCGCAGCAGCGTGGTCGCTGGACTCAAAAACGAAGGAGGTGGTGAGGTGAATCGGCACCGCCCGCGCACCCGTTACGGGGTCGGGTGATGCGCCTGCGTGCAGGGCGAGGGTGTCAAAACTGGGGTCTGAATAGCCGGGCATGGTGTCTCCACGTCTGTAGATTTAAAAAACTTTGAAAATTGAGAGCTTTGATTGCAATTTTGATGCACCAAATGCGCGCAAGCCCTCAATTGTGGGCTATATTATTTCAAGCGTGGTCACAGTTGCTTTTTAGATGAAGCAAGTCACTTGAAAATAGCTACCGCACCGCTACAAAAACGAGTCATATTTTGAGGAGAGCATCATGAAAGTCAGTGACATTCTGCGCGTTAAAGGCAGCACCCTGTACACCTGCACCCCCGAAGACAAACTGGCCGACGCCGTCAATGTGATGGCCGAAAACGACATCGGCTCTCTGGTTGTCCTGTCGCACGGCAAGGTGGTGGGCATGTTGAGCTTTCGCGAGGTCATCAAATGTCTGGTCAAAAACGGCGGCATCATAGGTGACTCTACCGTCTGGCGCGCCATGGACGACGGCCCGCTGACTTGCACCATGGAAACCGAACTCGACGAAGTCCGCCGCATGATGCTGGAGCGCCACGCCCGCTACCTGCCGGTGATCGACAAGATGATGTTGATGGGCGTGATCAGCTTTTATGACGTCGCCAAAGCGGTAGTGGACAGCCAGAATTTTGAGAACAAGATGTTAAAAGCGTACATCAACGACTGGCCGGCGGATGAAGAGAAGCGGGACGGGTTGAGTTGAATCTTCGGATGTGCAGGGATGAAAGGGCGCTGTTGGCGCTCTTTTTTTGCGTCAATGAACTTAACACGGCATAAGTTGGTGTGTGCAGACCGCATGGAATGACGCGCGTTGCGGCCAATAACTTGCTATTCGGGATTACTTCAGGCATCCGTTGCGTGGGATGTGTTGCCTTAGAGTTAACAAGGACTTTGCGACGTGGTCGATAAAAGCATTCTGCTTTATTTACAATTTCTGCATGTCAAAACCCGAATCTTTCTTCAACGCTGGTGATGTGTCCAGAATCATTGAAATGGCGTGGGAAGACCGCACGCCATTTGAGGCCATAGAGCGTACCTATGGCTTGAACGAGTCTGCGGTGATTAAATTCATGCGGGAGAACTTGAAGGCCAGCTCATTCCGCATGTGGCGAAAGCGTGTGACAAGCCGCGCCACCAAGCACGCAGCGCTGCGTCCAGAGGGGGTTAAGCGGGCTTATTGCCCGACGCAATACAAGCGGATGTGATGGGCGCTTCGTTTTAATTATTTTTGTATGACTAAATCATCACATCCTGTCGATTCTTTTGATACTGAAATTCCACCCGTCGTGAAAGGCTTGGGCTTTGGGGGCTTGTTGCCGTTCGTGGTTTTGGCTGCTGCAGTGTGGGCTGATAGCCACCACAGCAGTTTGTGGTTCGATGCGTTGATGGGCTACGGCGCGGTGATTTTGAGTTTTGTGGGTGCGTTGCATTGGGGCTTTGCGATGAGCCGTAGCGATATGACGGCCCATCAACGGACACGCTGCTTCGTGTGGAGTGTTGTGCCTGCGTTGATGGCGTGGATCGCGCTTTCAATGACGCCTAAATATGCTTGCGCGCTGTTGATCGCAGGATTTTTGATTCACTTTTGGCAGGACAAGCGTTTGATTCAACTGGTGAATCTGCCGGCTTGGTACTTGCCACTGCGGCTACAACTGACTTTTGTGGCCTGCATGTCTCTCTTATTTGCGCTCTTTTTTGTTTGAATGAGCCTGCTACTGCGAGAGAAGGCGGGGGATGAGGGTGGGGGAAACAAACCAGCTATGAACAGCTACAAATCACTATAAATAACATAGCTAGAGAAGCAATAAAAACGCCGGCTAGGGCCAAATTCGACCCCTAAAACCGCAATTTACTCACATCCAACCCGCTCAAGCTGCGTAGACCCCATCACCGTCACGCCTTTTTGATCATTATTGTTGCCCATCACCGTCGTACCCGAACCACCTTCAGACGATGAAGCCAGATGCGCTTTGCAGTGTGCGCGTATGGTCATGCCGCCCATGACGTTGACGTTGGAGCGCAGGCAATACCAGCCGTTCGGGTTGAGCAGCTCAATGGTGGAGCCGCCCATGACGTTGACGCCGGGGTTGATCAGCACCAGTGTGGGGGAGCTGGTGGGCTCGGTGTCTGCGGTATTGGCGCCAATGCCGAAGACTTTGACCGAGGTGGACAGGGTTTTGTAGGTCGGGCGGGAGCCAAAGGGGTGTTTGCCCCAAGCTTTGAGGCAGGCGGCGATGGAGCCGTCGACTTCTTGGGCTTGCGCGGCGTTGCCAAGTAAGCTGGCGGTGGCGACCACGGCGACGAGGAGTAGGTTTTTTGTGTTCATTGTTGTGCTTTTAAGTTCGGGATGGTTAAAGAAATCAGTTAAATAGTGAACGTTTGAAAATGCTCAGGTAGCCCCAGCCAGTGCTTGGCCAGCAGGTCAAAACCCGCCACATCTCCGGTGGTAAACAACTGTAAACCGTCTAAACCAGCTGCGGCTGACTGGGTCTTCAGCCTCCCAGCCGCCTCCAGCAAGCGCCGTGTTTGCCGCGCGACGGGCTCACCGGTGTCGATGAACTGCACGTCCGCCCCCGTCAGCTTGCGCAGATGCGCGCTGATGAACGGGTAATGCGTACAACCCAGCACCAAAGTGTCAATTTCACCGTTTGAAGTGCCAAATTGACCTATAGCCGGCGTATATATTGAACAAAGTGCTATTATTTTAGGAGTATCTTCGCGCTCAATCGCCGCTGCCAAACCATCGCAGGGCTGGACGATGAAGTCGGCCTGGTCGGCCAAAGACGCTTTCAGGGCGGCAAATTTGGCGCTTTCCAGCGTGCCGCGCGTTGCCATCACGCCGATTTTACGGGTTTTGCTGAACTGCACGGCGGGTTTCAGGGCCGGTTCAACGCCGACCAATGGCAAATCGGGGAATTCTTCGCGTAAGACCTTGGCCGCTGCAGCGGTAGCGGTGTTGCAGGCCACGACCAGCGCCTTGATGCCGTGCTGGTTCAACAAGGCTTGCGTGAGTGCGCGGGAACGGTCTATGACGAAAGCATCACCTTTTTCGCCGTAAGGCGCGTTGCCGCTGTCGGCGATGTAGACGAAAGACTCGTTCGGCAGCTCGGCGCGAAGAGCCTTCAAAATGCTCAGCCCGCCAATGCCGCTGTCAAAAACGCCGATGGGTTTGTTTTTCAAGGTTATTTCAACCTACAAAACGCTAAAAATGGGGTCAGAGCCCAATTTCGTTCGATAGGGTTGTCCGTCGAAGAAGTCATTGTCCTGAATTGGGATCTGACCCCTTTTTTTAGCTTGCTGTTACGGAAATGCCTTTGAATTCACCCGTAGCGATGCGTTTTTGCCATTCGGCTGGGCCGGTGATATGGGCACTGGTGCCGCCGGAGTCAACGGCTACTGTCACTGGCATGTCCACCACGTCAAATTCGTAGATCGCTTCCATGCCCAAATCGGCAAAACCCAGCACTTTGGCGCTCTTGATGGCTTTGCTGACCAGGTAGGCCGCACCGCCCACCGCCATGAGGTAGGCGCTTTGGTGCTTTTTGATGGCTTCAATGGCGACGGGGCCACGCTCGGCTTTGCCGATCATGGCGATCAGGCCAGTTTGAGCGAGCATCATTTCGGTGAAGCCGTCCATGCGGGTGGCGGTGGTCGGGCCGGCGGGGCCGACGACTTCATCGCGCACGGGGTCAACCGGGCCGACGTAGTAGATCACGCGGTTGGCAAAATCGACGGGCAGCGGCTCGCCCTTGGCCAGCATTTGTTGGATGCGCTTGTGTGCGGCGTCGCGGCCGGTAAGCATTTTGCCGCTCAAAAGCAAGGTGTCGCCGGCTTTCCAGGTCGCGATTTCGGCTTTGGACAAGTTGTTGAGGTCCACCGTTTTGCTCTTTTTGTAGTCCGGTGCCCAGTGCACATCGGGCCACAAGTCCAGACTGGGCGGCGTCAGGAAGGTCGGGCCGCTGCCGTCCATCACCAGATGGGCGTGGCGAGTGGCGGCGCAGTTGGGGATCATCGCGACCGGTTTGCCAGCTGCGTGTGTCGGGTACATGTTGATTTTGACGTCCAGCACGGTGGTCAAACCTCCTAAGCCTTGTGCGCCAATGCCAAGCGCGTTGACCTTTTCAAACAGCTCCAAACGCAGGTTTTCAACCTTGCTCAGGATCTCACCACGGGATGATTTGGCCTGCAGCTCGTACATGTTGATGTCTTCCATCAACGATTGTTTGGCCAACAACATTGCTTTTTCAGCCGTGCCGCCAATGCCGATGCCCAGCATGCCCGGTGGGCACCAGCCGGCACCCATGGTCGGCACGGTTTTCAGCACCCAGTCAACGACCGAGTCGCCGGGGTTGAGCATGACGAGTTTGGATTTGTTCTCCGAACCGCCGCCTTTGGCTGCGACAGTGATGTCCAGCTTGTTGCCAGCGACGATTTCGACGTTGATGACGGCGGGGGTGTTGTCTTTGGTGTTTTTGCGCTCGAATTCCGGGTCGGACACGATGGAGCCGCGCAGCTTGTTGTCTGCGTTGTTGTAGCCTTGGCGCACGCCCTCGTTGATGGCGTCGTCCAGCGTACCGGTAAAGCCATCAAAGCGCACGTCCATGCCGATTTTGAGGAACACGTTGACGATGCCGGTGTCTTGGCAAATCGGGCGATGGCCCTCAGCGCTCATGCGACTGTTGGTCAATATCTGCGCAATCGCGTCTTTGGCCGCCGGGCCTTGCTCACGCTCATAGGCGCGGGCCAAGTGGGCGATGTAGTCGGCAGGGTGGTAG
>JAYVJL010000132.1:0-3913 GCA_043769295.1 Polaromonas sp.
GCCTTCAAACACCCACACTTATCGGCTGTATATTTTTAATGATCTTTACCGTCAAACATTTTCTGTTTTTCAGTAAGCCTTGCTGTGATCAGCTGAGCTTCGAATTATAGCATGATTTTTTAGCTTCACACCACTTGAAAAATTTCTTTTTCTTTCTGTTATTCGCAAAAACTTTTTAGTTTGTTGCGTTTAGCAGAGCCTCGAATTATATACCGAATTTTTATCTTCAGTCAACAATTCGAAAATTGTTTTTAGCACCATTTAGCACCAAGACTTGCTGTTATTGCTGTGAAACAATGACCACTTGGCTAAGTGCGGTCTTCGATCATAGCACGGGTTTTCCATGATAGACACCTATTTTTGTGTTTTGGTAAATTTAGTCTTCAACACGGCCATGTGGGTGGGCTTCTGGCACACCCGTTCACACCAATGGCAAGCTCCGATACCGCTTTTGCGTCAACGCAAACAAGGCATTGGCCACCGCCGGCGCCAATGGTGGCACGCCTGGCTCGCCCACGCCTGCTGGGGCACGCTGGCTTGGCACGATATGCACATCCACCACCGGTGATTGCGCCAGCTTGACCACAGGATAGTTGGGAAAGTTGCTTTGCTGCACCACGCCGCCCTGTATGTCGATCTTTCCATAGAGCGCTGCAGACAAGGCAAAGACCACTGAACTCTGCATTTGCTGCTTCACCGTGTCAGGATTGACCACTGTACCGCAATCCACAGCACAAACAACCCTGTGAACCCGTGGTCTTCTGCCTTCTTTGTCGTCCTCTATAGACACCTCAGCCACCTGCGCCACGATAGAACCAAACGACTCGTGCAGTGCCACGCCATGGGCACGCCCCGCAGGCAAAGCACTGCCCCAATTGGCTTTTGCGGCCGCCAGATCAAGCACCGCCAGATAACGAGGCGCCTCTTTCAACAATTGACGCCGAAACTCAACAGGATCTTGCTTAGCACTCACAGCTAACTCGTCAATAAAGCTTTCAGAGAAGAACGCGTTGTGTGAATGCCCAACCGAGCGCCAAAAACCGACCGGCACATCCATACGTGTCGCCACATGCGCCATGTGTTGATTCGCCACCCCATAAGGCAGGTCAAACAGGCCTTCGCTGGTGGTTTTATCGGGTGTATCAATAGGCGCAGAAAAACCGACACGTTCCATCACACGCGGGCTGATTGCGTCACCCGCTGATTTGATGCGTAGCGTGCTGACTGCGCCTTTGGCATCCATCACAGCGCTCAATTTCGCGACGTGCATAGGGCGATAAAAGTCGTGCGTCATATCTTCTTCACGCGGCCAAACCAGCTGTACCGGCCTGCCGCCGCAATCCATCGCTACACGCACGGCTTGGGCGACGAAGTCTGACTCCAAACGTCGGCCAAAGCCCCCACCCAAGAAGGTGACATGTATCGTCACGTCCTCCGTCGCGACGCCAGCCACCTTGGCGGCCACCATGCGCGCAAACTGCGGCACCTGCGTCGGCACCCAAATCTCCACCTTGCCCGCTTTGACCTGCGCTGTGCAATTCATAGGCTCCATGGTGGCGTGGGCTAAATACGGTGCGGTATAGGTGCTTTCAACCACCTTCTTTCCCACAGATTTGCCAGCTTCAGACGCTGCCGCCATCACGTCAGCCTGCGCATCACCCCGTGTGTAAAACGTAAATCCGTCAATATGGGGATCATTGACCGTTGCCAACAGCTTGGCTTGAATATCCGCCGAATCCAGCCCCCCCAACGGCCGCTGCTGCCACGTCGCATCAACCGCCAATGCACCCTGCCTGGCGTGCCAGGACGTTTTCCCCACCACAGCAAAGCCAGCGGTTGACCCCGCATAGCCCGGCAAGTAGACCAAGCGTTCCACCCCAGGCATGGCCAAGGCCGCATTGGCTTGCACAGACCCCGTCCCGCCGCCCAGCATCGGGCACATGCGGATGCTGGCAAACACCATGTTGGGCAGGCGCACATCCATGCCAAACTGGGCAGTGCCATCCACTTTGGACGGGATATCGGTGCGCGGTGCGTTTTTGCCAATCAACTTCCAGTCAGCGCGGGGTTTGAGCTTCACCTCGCCCGGCGGTGTTGCTGCGGCGAACTTGGCGAGCGCACTGTACGGTGCTGATTTGCCCGACGCATGAGACACCACACCGTCTTTCACACTCAACTCATCCACGGGCAACTTCCACTGCAAGGAAGCCGCGCCTAATAAAGAGCCACGCGCGGTGGCCGCTGCTAGGCGCAACGGCTCCCAGGCATCCGCCACACTAGAAGAACCGCCCGTCGCATTCACACCCAGCTCTCGCGCCAGTTTGCCCACCACCCATTCACCCACCTTAACCTTGGTGGCCTTATGCTCATCCTCAGTTTGCGTGGGGTGAAACGGCAAAGAAGCAACCAGCATGGCCACATTGCCGTAAATCGCATCTGAACCCGCCTGCTCCAAGCGCATCGCACCCAGCGACACATCCAGCTCTTCAGCCACCAGCATGGCCAATGCGGTGTGGATACCCTGCCCCATCTCGCTGCGCGGCATGGCCAAGACCACGGTGCCATCGGCAGCGATTTTGATCCAGCCGTTCAAAGCCACATCGCCCTCTTTGGGCAGCATCAGCTCCTTGCCGCCCAAACGCGACCGCGCTGGCAGCACGCCCCAGCCGACGATCAGCGCCCCAGTAGCACCCAAAGCACTCAACAACCATGTGCGTCGCTTCATTTGGACATTGCCCCCACGCTTGCCATTGCATGTGCTGCGTTGCCCCCCGAGAGGGCCTTCGCGCCTTGGGGCGGCCTGGCGTCGCTCAATCCCGCTGGCATCCCTGCGGCCCGGTGAATCGCCGCCCGCACCCGCTGATACGTCCCACAACGGCAGATATTGCTCATTGCCTCGTCAATTTGGGCATCCGTCGGTTTCGGTATTTTCTCCAACAGCGCTGCCGCCGCCATCAGCATGCCGCTTTGGCAATAACCGCATTGCGGCACTTGCTCGGCAATCCAGGCTTGCTGCAAGGCATGCGGCTTGTCGGCCGTGCCGAGGGACTCGATAGTTTGGATTTGCTTGCCCACCACGGTAGACACAGGCGTCACACACGACCGCACCGCCTGCCCATCGACCCGCACGGTGCAGGCCCCGCAAGCCGCGACACCGCAGCTGTATTTGGTCCCCGTCAGGTTGAAGACATCCCGCAGCGCCCACAGCAACGGCATGGCCGGGTCGATCTGCGCCGTCATGGCTTGGCCGTTGATTTGAAGTTCCATCTGCTTATCCATCTGGTTAATTGACTTGCGTAAAGATATTTATTGAAGGCATTTGGTACTGTTTTGACACTATAGCGTCATGCCGTTTTAAGGGTAAGCCCCAATGAAGGACAATCTAGCGTTACTTCCCAGCATTTCAAATTAGCTTTTAAAACGATATTTACCCATGGCTTTGATTACCCTACTAGACGCACAACTCGCTTTTGGCCACGTTGCGCTGCTCGACCACACAGATTTCGCGCTGGAGACCGGCGAGCGCGTCGGCATCATCGGCCGCAACGGGGCGGGCAAGTCGTCCATGCTCAAAATCCTGGCTGGCTTTGAAAAAGTCGACGACGGTACCCTGCAATTGCAAAACAACCTGCGGATGGCCTATGTGTCGCAGGAGCCTGATTTAGACCAGAATGCTACTATTTTTGAAGCAGTTAAGGCAGGTATTGCGCCGGTTATCGCCTTAATGGACGAATATATGACGGGTTTGGGCGATTTGGACGCTTTGCAAAGCCAGATCGAGGCCGTGGACGGCTGGAATTGGGAGCAGCGCGTCACAGAAACCCTGCAGCGCCTGCATTTGGATGGCGACGCCATCATCGGCACACTCTCTGGTGGTAACAAGAAGCGCGTCGCTTTGGCGCAGGGCTTGGTG
>JAYVJL010000133.1:0-36554 GCA_043769295.1 Polaromonas sp.
TCTTTAAAAGTGCCTGTACGTGGTCGCAATCAGCAAGGGCGCGACCGGACGAATCAGCCTGCTCAAAGGCAAGCGGCAATACCAAATATCCAGGCTAGAAACAGCTCACCCAATAAAGTGGATAGACGTGCTGTAAACGCTCAACCTGACCCGCTAAAAACGTCACTGGGTTATATCGGTGCGGATAGCTTGACACAACAAAGGCAGCAACGCCGATCTGGATCGGGTTCTGGCGGATCTGGTAACGCGCAAAAACGTGGTACGCGTGGGAGATAGCTAGAGCAGGTTAAAATGTCGGGCTTGGCATGATTTCACTGAAACGATAAGCCCAAGGCTTTAAGGAAATAACTAAATGACTATTGAACGTACCCTATCTATCATCAAACCAGATGCCGTTGCAAAAAATGTAATTGGCCAAATCTACGCTCGCTTTGAGGCAGCTGGCCTCAAGGTGATCGCTGCCCGTATGGCGCATTTGTCTCGCGGCGAAGCTGAAGCTTTCTATGCTGTTCACAAAGAGCGTCCATTCTTCAATGATCTCGTAAGCTTTATGATTTCTGGTCCTGTGATGATTCAGGCACTTGAGGGCGAAGGCGCCATTCTTAAGAATCGTGATCTCATGGGCGCGACTGATCCTAAGAAGGCAGCCCAAGGAACGATTCGTGCTGATTTTGCTGACAGCATCGATGCCAATGCTGTGCATGGTTCTGACGCTGCTGAAACTGCTGCAGTAGAAATCGCTTTCTTCTTTGCTGGCATGAACGTTTACAACCGCTAATTTTCGTCTGCGAATATGCTATGACGGTCAACCTACTCGACTTCGATCTGCAGGGGTTGACCGCTTTTTGCGCCAAATTAGGCGAAAAAAGCTTTCGAGCCACTCAATTATTTCGCTGGATTCACCAAAAAGGTGCATCTGATTTTAATCAGATGAGTGATTTGGCAAAGCCATTGCGTGAAAAGTTAGCGCAATCTGCATATGTGCAAGGTTTAAAAATCATTAGTCAAAAAGAATCCAGCGATGGAACCATCAAGTGGTTATTCGATGTAGGCGGTGGCAATGCGGTTGAGACCGTATTTATTCCCGAAGAATCACGAGGTACCTTGTGCATCTCGTCCCAAGCCGGGTGCGCTGTGGGATGTCGGTTTTGTTCAACAGGGCATCAAGGATTTAGCCGCAATCTAACTACCGGTGAAATAACTGCGCAATTATGGTTTGCCGAGCATTACTTGAGGGGCCGTCAGGTCTCACAAGGGCGTATTATTTCCAATGTTGTGATGATGGGTATGGGCGAACCTCTTCAAAACTATACAGCTCTTATTCCTGCTCTGCGCACAATGCTGGATGATCATGGGTATGGCTTGTCGCGCAGGCGTGTGACGGTGTCGACCTCTGGCGTTGTACCTATGATAGATCGATTGGCCGTTGATTGTCCGGTCGCTTTGGCTGTTTCATTGCACGCACCAAGTGATTCGTTGCGTAATAATTTGGTTCCCATTAACCAGAAGTACCCTATTTCTCAACTGCTAGATAGCTGCCAACGGTACTTGGCTTCTGCACCTCGTGACTTTATTACGTTCGAATACTGCATGCTTGATGGGGTGAATGATCAAGCTGAACACGCATTGAAATTAGTCGAATTAATGAAACACCACGCTGGACATGGCATTTCATGTAAATTTAATTTGATTCCTTTCAATCCATTTCCTGAATCTGGTCTATTTTGCTCCTCAAAAAGTCAAGTTTCAATGTTTGCCAAAATATTGAGTGATGCTGGTATCGTTACGACTGTGCGAAAAACACGTGGCGACGATATTGATGCTGCTTGTGGGCAGTTAGCTGGCGCGGTGAAAGATCGAACGAAAGTAGGCGGGAGGATAGAGCGACAGCGAACTATCTCAATCATACCTGTCATTCATATTGCAGGAGAGTCAAAATTGCATTCTGTTTCAGCCGCAAAAGAGGCTCATTAATAGGTTATATGATGCATCAAGCACTTAATTCGCATACTTGTATTTGTTCAGTGAAATCATTTCGCCGTTTTGCGTTGTCTTGCACGATGGTCTTTTTGATGGTTTTTTTGTACATGATCTCAGGCTGCGCGAGTTCAATTTCAAAAGCTGGCACTCAGGCTGATATGCTGACAGCCTCAGACGAAACTGAGGGACAAAAACGGGCCAAAATACGTCTTGAGCTGGCTCTTGGTTATTTGGAGCAAGGCCAGGTAACCATCGCATTAGATGAGACCAAGCAAGCCATCTCTGCGGATCCTACTTCCGCCGATGCTTATAACTTGCGCGGTTTAATATACATGCGCTTGGGCGATTTCAGTCTTGCTCGTGATAGTTTTATTCGGGCGCTGGCGCTTAATCCCAAAGATGGCAATATATTTCATAATTTTGGGTGGTTGTCGTGCCAAGAGGCTCGTTATATAGAGTCGGTTGGTTATTTCGACAAAGCCTTGGCAAGCCAAGGCTATATTGGCCAATCCAAAACCTTGTTGGCCAGGGGAATCTGTCAATTGCGAATGGGTGACAAAACGCAGGCTGAAAGTAGTTTTCTTCGTTCATTTGAGCTTGATGCGGGTAACCCCATCACGACTTTTAATTTAGCAAACCTCCTATTTCAGCGTCAGGAGTTGATTCGAGCACAGTTTTATATCCGTCGTTTAAATAGCAGCGATTTTGCCAATGCTGAATCTCTCTGGTTAGCGGCAAAAGTTGAAAAACGGTTGGGTAACAATGAAGGCGTTTTACAGTTGGGTGATCGGTTAAAGAGGCGATTTTCAGGCTCGCCTGAGTCGGCTTTGTTCGAGCGAGGGGCGTTCAATGAGTGAAGGATTGAAGTTTGAAGATTTGACTTCTGCCTCGCATGTAACAAATGCGCATATGGATGGGGATTCCCATCTCTCTGCTGGCCAAATGCTTAAGCAAGCGCGTGTGAATGCTGGTTTGCACGTGGCGGCTTTAGCGGTGACTTTGAAAGTGCCGGTTAAACGGTTGGAGGCACTCGAAGGTGATAATATGGCTCTTTTGCCTGATATCGTGTTTTTGCGAGCTTTGGCGTCAAGCGTTTGCAGAACTCTTAGAGTAGATCCGACACCGATTTTGGAAAAACTGCCAAAAGCGTCCTCACCACGGTTAAGCAGTCAGTACGACTCGATCAACATGCCCGTACGTAGGGTGACTCCCGTGAGTAAGTTGAATTTTTTTGAGTTTCTTATGGCGCCATGGGTCATTGGTGTTTTATTGCTTTTGAGTGGTGCAGCGACGATATATTTGTGGCCCAAAGCGTTATCTCCAGCTTCATTTGAGACGCCAGCGACAGTATCGCTTTCATCTATAGGGGTAAATTCACAGGTGCTAAAGGATGTAAATCCGGCTGAGAAGTTGATGCCCAGTGTCATCGCGGTTAATGAAGCTTCAAGCGTAGCCACACCTGCTCTTTCTAAAGAAACTACTCTTGCCGTAGACAAGCAGAGTCCAACAAATTCGGATGCACCTGCATCTGCATCTGTATCTGATAGTTTTACCTTGATTGCGACAAACATCGCTGTCCCGGCTAACAGTATTGTGGTGTTTAAGGCCACTGGACAAACATGGGTTGAAGTCAAAAGCGTCAACGGAATCACCATACTTAAAAAGATACTGAACAATGGTGAAGTTGCAGGAGCTTCAGGCACCTTGCCATTAACGGTGATTGTGGGTAGGGCTGACGTGACCCAAGTTGAAGTGCGTGGCAAACATGTAGATTTAGCTTCAATTGCTAAAAGTAACGTCGCTCGTTTTGAGGTCAATTGATGAAAGACTACTTATCCGATTTTGAGCCCATTGCAAGTGCCTCCACAGCAATGCGTCACTCGCGTCAAGCCGTCGTTGCTTGGGGTTCCCATGTTGTCACCGTGGGTGGAGGTGCGCCTGTACGCGTGCAGTCTATGACCAACACGGATACTGTTGATGCGATCTCAACAGCCATTCAGATTAAAGAATTGGTCTTGGCTGGTTCCGAAATGGTCCGTATCACGGTCAATACGCCAGAGGCAGCCCAACAGGTCCCCTATATTCGAGAGCAACTTGATCGCATGGGTATTGATGCCCCCTTGATTGGGGATTTTCACTACAACGGTCATCGGTTGTTGACGGATTTTCCGGATTGTGCACAGGCCCTGTCTAAGTACCGAATTAATCCCGGTAATGTAGGCAAAGGCGATAAACGCGACAAGCAATTTGGTCAGGTGATTGAAGCCGCAATCCGTTGGAATAAAGCCGTCCGTATTGGTGTTAACTGGGGTAGCTTGGATCAAGAACTACTGGCCAATTTGATGGATGCGAATGCGAAGCGTCCCCTACCTTGGGATGTAAAGCAGGTGATGTATGAGGCCTTGGTGTCCTCGGCTATAGATTCAGCCAAGCTTGCTGAAAGCATGGGACTTAATGGCGATCAAATTATCTTATCTTGCAAAGTCAGCGGTGTGCAAGATCTTATTTCTGTGTATCGCGGCTTGTCTAAACGCTGCGATTATGCATTGCATCTTGGATTGACCGAAGCTGGCATGGGGGTCAAGGGCACCGTTGCCTCCGCAACAGCCTTGTCTATTTTGTTGCAAGAGGGCATTGGCGACACGATACGCGTGTCGTTAACACCTCAGCCGGGCGAAGCTCGTACACAAGAAGTGGTGATCGCCTCTGAAATTTTACAATCGATTGGTCTGCGCAGTTTTGTACCAAGTGTCACTGCTTGTCCGGGGTGCGGAAGAACAACCAGTTCAACATTCCAAGAGCTGACCAAGCAAATAGATGATTTTTTGCGTGCTCAAATGCCTGTCTGGAAAAACCGCTACCCTGGCGTTGAAAAAATGAAAGTAGCAGTGATGGGCTGCATTGTGAATGGACCTGGTGAAAGTAAGCATGCTGATATAGGCATCAGCCTGCCCGGTACAGGCGAAGCGCCAGCCGCGCCGGTTTATATTGATGGTGAAAAAAGTGTGACGCTCAGAGGTGATCAAATCGCACAGGATTTTCAACTGATTGTTGAAAAATACATTGAAAATCGCTTTGGCAATACTGCAAGCGCGGTACTTGCGTAATCAATTTTAATTTTTGTATGTCAGAACAAACAGCTCAGAAAATGAGTGAGTCGTCAGTCCCTAAGCAATCTTCTAAAGTTGAAAAATTGCTTGCCGTCAAAGGCATGAATGATATTTTGCCACCCGAGTCCGCCCGATGGGAATGGTTTGAGTCTCATGTCCGTGACGTCATGGCGGGTAGTGCCTATCGCAATATTCGAACACCCATTGTCGAGCCTACCTCCTTGTTTGTTCGGGGCACCGGTGAGACCACCGATATCGTTGAAAAAGAGATGTACTCTTTTGAGGACAGACTCAATGGCGAGCAATTGACCTTGCGTCCTGAAAATACGCCCGGTGTCGTGCGTGCGGCGATTGAGCACAATCTAACGTATGACGGTGGTAAGCGTCTTTATTACATGGGCCCGATGTTTCGTCATGAACGACCTCAGCGAGGACGTTATCGGCAGTTTTACCAACTGGGCGCAGAAGCGTTGGGCTTTGCCGGACCAGAGGTTGATGCCGAACTGATGTTGTTGGTGCATCAGCTTTTTGGGCGCTTGGAGGTGCGCAATGTCAAGGTTGAAATCAACAGTTTGGGCGTGCCTGCCGAACGCCGAGCGCACCGTGCTGCTTTGATCGCTTACTTTGAACAGCACGCCGACTTGCTGGATGCAGATGCGCAGCGACGACTACACGCCAATCCTTTGCGGATTCTAGATACAAAGAACCCCACTATGCAAGAGATGGTACAGGCTGCGCCACAATTACTTGGTTTTTTGGGAGAAGCTTCGCTCAAACATCTGGATACCGTGAAAAGCTTGCTGACGGCTTGTGGGGTTGTTTGGTCGATCAACCCCAGACTTGTTCGCGGTTTAGACTATTACAGCCATACCGTGTTTGAATTCATCACAACCGAGTTGGGTGCGCAAGGCACACTGTGTGGTGGCGGTCGTTACGATGGTTTGTTTGAAATTTTGGGTGGTAAACCCACCCCCGCAGTTGGCTGGGGCATGGGTGTGGAACGGGTCTTGGAGCTGTTGAAAGAGCAATCTCTATCGGAAGCTCAGACCAGCCTGGACGCTTATGCCATCGTTCCCGATTTGGCAGCTGCTCCGCTGGTCGCTAGCGTGTTGCAGGTTTTACGTGGGCGAGGTATCAGTGTGCAGATGCACGCAACAGCCGATGGCAGCGCTGGTGCCATGAAAAGCCAGTTTAAAAAAGCCGATGCCAGTGGCGCACGCTACGCATTGGTGTTCGGTCCCGATGAACTGGCGCAAAAAAAAGTCACCATCAAATCTTTACGCGATGGGCAAGGCCTACAAGGCTTGCATTCCCTAGAATCCATTGATAATTGGGCGCATCTGTTGCGTGCTTGAATCACCTGTTACCTGATATTTATTATTTAATCATTTTTTATGGCAAACCATCTCGACCTCGACGAACAAGAACAATTAGACGAACTCAAGCACTTCTGGAAGCAATACGGCAACCTGGTCACTTGGGCATTGATTGTTGTTCTAGGCGCCTTCACGGCTTGGAATGGCTATCAATATTGGCAGCGCAGTCAAGCGGCACAGTCCGCCGCCATGTTTGATGAGGTAGAACGCAACCTGGCTACCAAGGATGCTGCAAAAATTGAACGTGCCTTGACGGATATGAACGCTAAATTTGGTTCTGGCGCGTATGCGCAGCAAGCCAACCTTTTGGCGGCGAAGACTTTTTTTGAATTGGGCAATGTTGATGCCACTAAAAAAGCGCTGATGGCTGTCGTGCAAAATTCAAAAGACGAAGGTTACCAGGCCATAGCCAAATTGCGTTTGGCCAGCGTGCTTATTGAAGGCAAAAATTTTGATGAGGCCTTGAAACAATTAACCGGCGCGTTCCCCAAAGATTTTGTGGCACTTGCGGACGACCGTCGTGGCGATGTGTTCGCCTTGCAAAACAAACCGGCCGAAGCCAAACTCGAGTATGTCAAAGCCTACAAAGGTTTGGATGAACGTGCGGGTTATCGCCGTTTGGTGGAAGTCAAAATCAACGCCCTAGGGGGTGATCCTGTAACCGTGGCAGTGACGGCTGACGTCAAACCAGAGGCTGGAGCGAAATAATGAACGAACAAGTTGTTGCGTTGATGGGTGTTGTTTGCCGTTGGGTAGGCAAATCTCTCCAGTTGTCGGCCATCGCTGCGAGCTTGTTCGCGTGCTCCAGCGGTCCTGAAAAACCGAAACCAGCTGAGTTGACGGCCAATGTGCCGTTGATCAACACACGTCTGGCTTGGTCTGCCAAAATCGGAGTTGTCGATTTCCCACTCGACGTGGCTGTTAGCAATCGTGCCAATACCCTCGCTGTCACCACAGCAGGCAGTGACGGCGGCGTGGCCAGTTTTGACGCATTGACGGGGCGCGAGATTTGGCGTACAAGTATCGGTGCGACGATTGCGGCCGGAGTTGGTAGCGATGGCGTTTTGTCTGCCGTGGTCTCAAATGCCAATGAAGTGGTTGTTTTGGATAACGGCCGTGTCTCATGGCGTCAAAAATTAAACACAGCAACTTACACCTCACCGCTGGTTGCTGGCGGTCGGGTTTTTGTGTTGGGATTAGACCGTTCCGTGACCGCGTTTGATGGTCGCACAGGCCGCAAACTCTGGATACAAAAGCGCCCCAGCGAGTCTTTGGTTTTGCGTCAAGCAGGCGTCTTGCTGGCTGTAGACGATACCTTGGTCGTGGGTTTGTCGGGTCGTTTGGTGGGTTTGAATCCTTTAGACGGCAATATACGCTGGGAGGCTCCTATTGCTACTGCACGTGGTACCAACGATGTGGAGCGTATGGTCGACGTGATCGGTCGCGTGAGCCGTGAGGGTGACGTGGTTTGCGCACGCGCTTTTCGTGCCGCTGTAGGCTGCGTCAACGCCTCGCGCGGTAGCCTGCTATGGACCAAGCCAGCATTGGGTTCCGTGGGCGTTTATGGTGATGATCGCGCTGTTTTTGGGGTTGAAAATGATGGAAAAATCATCGCTTGGAATCGCAGCAATGGCGAGCGGCTCTGGAGCACCGACCGTCTGCAATACCGAAACCTGACCGCGCCCGTCGTGGTCGGGCGATCCATCGCTGTCGGTGACAGCACGGGCTTGGTTCACCTTATGTCGCGTGAGGATGGCGCACCCTTGACGCGTTTAAGCACCGATGGCTCTGCCGTGGTCGCATCCACGTTGGCTAACAATATGCTGATTGTGACGACGCGCAATGGTGGTGTTTATGGATTTTCACTCCAATAAACGCACCCTGCGGTTCATTTAGTCGCAGGTTTTCATTATTGCTGAAGCCGTTCCCCCCCACAAGCAGCCTTAAAAAAGCGCTGTCCGCGTAATCTGGGACAATAGGCGTTCTCACTGCTCCTCTTGCCGAATAAAATAAGAAGAATAAAAACCATGAAACCCGTACTAGCACTCGTTGGCCGCCCAAACGTCGGTAAATCAACCCTTTTTAACCGTTTGACCAAAACCCGTGATGCTATCGTCGCCGATTTTGCGGGTTTGACACGCGACCGCCATTACGGCAACGGCAAACAAGGCAAGCATGAATACATCGTTATTGACACCGGCGGTTTTGAGCCTGATGCTGAGACCGGCATCTACAAAGAAATGGCCAAACAGACCCGCCAAGCTGTGGCGGAGGCGGATGTGGTCATTTTCATGCTCGATGCCCGCTCCGGCGTTTGCGCCCAAGACCATGACATCGCCAAATACCTGCGCAAACTGGGAAAACCTTGCCTGTTGGTTGCCAACAAAGCCGAAGGCATGACCAATAGCCACCAGTTGGTCGAGTTTTATGAGTTGGGTTTGGGTGAGGTTCACGGCATTTCTGCGTCGCACGGCCAAGGCACCCGTGAATTGGTCGATTCAGCGTTTGAAACCTTTCAGTTGGGTGCGCCTGTGGTCGAAGAAGAAGTCGACAACGGTGCCATCAAATTGGCCGTAGCCGGCCGCCCGAATGTGGGTAAATCTACCTTGATCAACACTTGGCTGGGTGAAGAGCGCTTGGTCGCTTTTGACATGCCCGGCACCACACGTGACGCTATTTCGGTGCCTTTTGAGCGTGATGGCCAGCTTTTTGAGTTGATTGACACTGCAGGCTTGCGACGCAGAGGCCAGGTTTTCGAGGCGATAGAGAAGTTTTCCGTCGTTAAAACCCTGCAAGCCATTGCCACAGCCAATGTCGTGTTGCTGCTGATCGACGCTGAGCAGGGCGTTACCGACCAAGATGCCCACATTGCGGGTTACATTTTGGAAAGCGGTCGTGCCGTGGTGATTGCCATCAACAAATGGGATGCGGCGGATGCATACCAGCGCGAACTGGTGCAACGCTCGATTGAAACGCGTCTGTCTTTCCTGAAATTTGCTGAATTGCACTTCATTTCAGCCAAAAAACGCCAAGGTTTGGGTCCAGTTTGGACCTCCATTGCCAAAGCACACCGTTCAGCCACCATCAAAATGACCACGCCGGTGCTGACGCGGCTTTTGCTGGAAGCTACGCAATTCCAAAGCCCGGAGCGCGCCGGCATGTTCCGCCCCAAGCTGCGTTATGCGCACCAAGGGGGCATGAACCCACCGGTGATTGTGATTCACGGCAATTCGCTGGAGCACGTGTCGGCATCGTACAAGCGCTTCCTGGAGGGACGTTTCCGTAAAGAATTCAAGCTGGTGGGTACGCCACTGCGCATTGAGATGAAAACGACCGCCAATCCGTATGCAGACAAGGCCAGCAACCGAATTTAGTGTAAAATATGGCTTAAGCCGGCGTATTTATTGCCTAGACTGCTATATATTTTATAGTGATTTGAGTATCTCAAAAGTATCAAATATCGTCGAAATGCTTTAAATTCTAAAAAATCTTCAAATCAATCTGGTTATTACAGCTGTTAGCCCTTATATGCAAATAGCTGTGGTAATGTTAAGTCCCTTCCATAATTTTTCTAACAACGTTTGAACACGGAGCATATCGTGACCAATAAAGGCCAACTCTTGCAAGATCCCTTCCTCAACCAACTGCGTCGCGAGCATGTGCCTGTGTCGATATACCTGGTCAACGGCATTAAATTGCAGGGTCAGGTCGAGTCATTTGACCAATATGTCATTTTGCTACGCAATACCGTGACACAAATGGTCTACAAGCATGCCATATCCACCATCGTACCGGGCCGAGCGGTTAATTTCCAGGCTGTTGCTGACGACACAGGTCAAGCCAACGCCGCACCAGCCGCACCTGCTGTCTCTAACTAAGCTGTGCAAGACCCCGCAGCAGCGCTGACTGTCTTGGTGGGAGTGGATTTTGGTCTGCCCCATTTTGATGGTGAACTGGAAGAGTTGGGATTGTTGGCGCAATCCGCAGGCCTGCAACCGGTCGCCCGCATCACCTGCAAGCGCAAAGCGCCCGATGCGGCTCTGTTTGTAGGCACCGGCAAAGCCGATGAAATCAAGCTCCTGGCCCAGAAAATGGGGGCGACCGAGGTCTTGTTTGATCAGGCTCTCAGTCCCGCACAGCAACGTAATTTAGAACGCACGCTGGAATTACCCGTCAATGACCGTATTTTTCTGATTCTGCAAATTTTTGCCCAGCGTGCGCGTAGCCACGAAGGTAAATTGCAGGTCGAACTGGCCAAACTGCAGTATTTAAGCACCCGTCTGGTACGCCGCTGGTCGCATTTGGAGCGGCAAAGCGGCGGTATTGGCATGCGCGGCGGCCCGGGTGAAAAGCAGATTGAGCTGGACAAGCGTATCATTAATGACTCCATCAAACGCACCAAAGAGCGCCTGGAAAAGGTCAAAAAGCAGCGCAACACCCAACGCCGCCAGCGCGATAAACGTCAAACTTTCAATATTTCACTGGTGGGTTACACCAATGCGGGTAAATCAACGCTCTTTAATGCCTTGGTCAAAGCCCGCGCTTACGCAGCTGACCAGTTGTTTGCCACACTGGATACGACTACGCGACAGCTGTATTTGGGGAATGCTGAGGGTGGGGCGGGGCGCTCAGTCTCCTTGTCTGATACGGTCGGTTTCATCCGAAATCTGCCGCACGGTTTGGTGGATGCGTTCAAGGCAACCTTGCAAGAGGCGATTGATGCAGACCTGCTGATCCATGTGGTTGATGCGGCTAATCCAAATTTCCCGGAGCAAATTGCCGAAGTTCAGCGTGTTTTGAAGGAAATTGGCGCCGATAAGGTGCCGCAGCTGTTGGTATTTAACAAACTCGATGCTCTTGAAAAAGAGCAAGAACCGCTGCAACTAGAAGACGTGTATGAGCTTGACGGTCAAAATACGCCGCGTTTGTTTGTCAGTGCCAAAGATGGGCTAGGTTTACCGGCTTTGCGTCAGTGCTTGGCGCAGACGGTACTAGCTGCTTTAGGTGACCCCGCCCAGCAAAAATTTGATCCACGCTTTGATTCGGATGTTAATCCTTCATTTAAGACAGACAATGACGAAAATATGGACTAATTTGGCACAATATTGAGATTGAGCCCAGACTGAGCCCAGATTGATCAAAGATAAACCGAAGATTGAGTATTCACCTGAGACTGCCCCATGAATTTAAATTTACGTACCATCGAATGGACAGGCCTGACGCAGCGCTTCAAAACTGCAGCGCTGGGCATGTTCAACCTGAACGACTCCAAATGGGGGCGGGATGATGACAAGTCGAATGGTGAAGTGACAGACACCAAGCTGCCGCCGTCGTCCGCAGATGCCGATAAGCCGGCAGCACCCTTGCAAAACAACAGCAACAAACCCAACAAACCCAATGCAGGTCCGCCGGATTTGGATGAGTTGTGGCGTGATTTCAACCAAAAGTTGACGGGTCTGCTGGGTGGCGCAAAAAACAAAGGCCGTCTTCAGCCCAACAACAATAACTCAGGCAACAACAACGGGGGTGGCGGATTTCAGCCCGATATGAAAAGTGCAGGTGTTGGCTTTGGCTTGATTGCTGCCGTCGCTGCTTTGATCTGGTTGGGTACCGGTTTTTTCATCGTGCAAGAGGGTCAGCAAGCTGTCATCACCCAGTTTGGCAAATACAAAAGCTCCGTGGGTGCTGGATTTAACTGGCGTTTACCCTACCCCATCCAGCGCCATGAGCTGGTGTATGTTACGCAAATCCAATCTGTGGATGTCGGGCGTGACAACATCATCAAAGCCACAGGCCTACGCGAGTCGGCCATGTTGACGCTGGATGAAAACATCGTCGAGATCAAATTTGCCGTTCAATACCGCTTGAGCGATGCACGGGCGTATTTGTTTGAGAGCAAAAATCCAAAAGACGCGGTTGTTCAAGCCGCTGAAACAGCCGTCCGAGAGGTGGTTGGCAAAATGCGCATGGACGCGGCTTTGTCTGAGGAGCGCGACCAGATTGGTCCCCGCGTACGCGCCTTGATGCAGGTGATTCTGGACCGCTACAAAGTGGGTGTTGAGGTGGTGGGTATCAACTTGCAGCAAGGCGGTGTCCGTCCGCCTGAGCAGGTGCAGGCGGCGTTTGACGATGTGCTCAAAGCCGGGCAAGAGCGCGAACGTGCTAAAAATGAAGCGCAAGCCTATGCCAATGATGTGGTGCCACGTGCGGTTGGTTCTGCTTCTCGGTTGAAAGAGGAATCTGATGCGTATAAAGCCCGTATTGCAGCGCAAGCGGAAGGCGATGCGCAGCGATTCCGTTTGGTCCAAGCTGAGTATGCCAAAGCGCCCCAAGTGACCCGTGACCGACTGTACCTGGATGCGATGCAGCAAATCTACAGCAATGTGACCAAAGTTCTGGTCGATTCACGACAGGGTTCAAATTTGTTGTATCTGCCTTTGGACAAAATCATGCAGATAACAGGGCAGCCCGCAGCGGCGGACGCCGCGAGTGCAGCCCCGCCAGCGGTAAGTGTTGTCACACCTCCAGTAAGCACCAGTGATTCGCGTAGCCGCGACACTGCGCGTACGCGCGACCGTGAAACCCGCTAAACAACAATAAAACAAAAAAGAGCACACCATGAACAGAATTGGTTTTATTGCCTCCTCACTTTTAGTGGCCTTGGCACTCATCAGCTCGATGCTTTTTGTCGTCGATCAGCGCCAGTTTGGCGTGGTTTACGCTTTGGGACAGATCAAAGAAGTCATCACCGAGCCGGGTCTAAATTTCAAACTGCCACCACCGTTTCAAAACGTGTCGTATATTGACAAACGCCTACTGACCTTGGACAGCACGGATGCCGAGCCGATGTTGACGGCTGAAAAACAACGTATGGTGATTGACTGGTATGTGCGCTGGCGCATCACCAATCCGTCTGAATACATCCGCAACGTGGGTTTGGATGAAACCGCCGGTGCTAACCAGCTTAACCGCGTCGTGCGCAACGCATTTCAGGAAGAAATCAACAAGCACACCGTGAAAGAGTTGTTGTCACTCAAGCGTGAAGTGCTGATGGCTGATGTCAAACGTGAGGTGCTTGCCACCGTGCGTGGTGCCAAGCCTTGGGGTATTGATGTGGTGGATGTGCGGATTACCCGCGTCGATTATGTGGATGCCATCACCGAGTCGGTGTATCGCCGTATGGAAGCTGAACGTAAGCGTGTGGCCAATGAATTGCGCTCCACAGGTGCAGCTGAGGGGGAAAAAATCCGTGCCGATGCTGATCGTCAGCGCGAGGTCACGATTGCCAATGCCTACCGCGATGCTCAAAAAGTAAAAGGCGAAGGCGATGCCGATGCCGCCCGCATTTATGCAGAATCTTTTGGACGTGACCCGCAATTTGCGCAGTTTTACCGCAGTTTAGATGCTTATAAGGCCAGTTTCAGCAAGAAAAGCGATATATTGGTGCTTGACCCCAATACTTCTGAGTTTTTCAAAGCCATGCGTGGCAGCGGTTCATCCGCTGGCGCGGCTGCTAAAAAGTAAATTTTGAGCAGCGATACCCTGTGGGCCGCGTTGGCCTTGGTCTTGGTGATCGAAGGTTTGATGCCTTTTTTGTCACCAAGTGGCTGGAAACACGCTTTTGGTCAAATTATTCAGCTAAGCGATGGCCAGGTGCGGTTTTTTGGACTGTGCAGCGTCATGTTTGGGCTGTTTTTGCTGTGGCTTTCGTTTGATTAAGCCTTTGTTAAACATCTCCAAGCACCGCTTGGTTTAATCGAGGTATAATCGAATGGCTTTGCATGTTGCAAGGCGCACGTCAGACGCCCTTCCATTGTCCGACGCAAGTCACCCCCTATTTAAGGAAATGAAAAATGATCGCATCATCGATTAAAGCCGAAGTTGTTAAGGCCAATGCGCGCAGCGCCAATGACACGGGCAGCACCGAAGTGCAAGTTGCCCTGTTGACCGCACGTATCAACGAACTCACACCCCATTTCAAATTGCATGCGAAAGACCACCACGGTCGTCGCGGTTTGCTGCGCATGGTCAATAGCCGTAAAAGCCTGTTGTCTTACTTGAACCGTAAAGACCATGACCGCTACGTCGCTCTGATTGCCAAATTAGGTCTGCGTAAGTAATTTTCGGTTTAGCTATATCTTTAAAAACAATAGCTGAAGAGGAAAAACCATATTTAAACGCCTGAGTTAGTTCTGCTTACTCGGGCGTTTTTGTTTCAGAGACTGATTGATCGAATGCGAGCTGTGTCATTCCATAAAAAATCAGCAAGCCATCTTGTTTGTTGCTTGCCGATATTTTCTGGAATGGCATTGCGTTCATCCAATCTGCTCTGAGTGTCGCAATCCATCAACCGATTGCATTGTGGCAACCTTTTGGGTTGCAATTATTCAGGAGCTAAAAATGACAATGTTCAATAAAGTGACCAAAACTTTCCAGTGGGGTGCCAACACCGTCACCATGGAAACAGGTGAAATCGCACGTCAATCCAGCGGCGCTGTGCTGTTGGACATGGATGGAACCGTTGTTCTCGCAACTGTTGTTGGTAAAACCGAAGGCAAAGCTGGACAAGATTTCTTCCCCTTGACCGTTGATTACCTTGAGAAAACCTATGCTGCGGGCAAAATTCCAGGCAGCTTTTTCAAACGCGAAGGCCGTCCAAGCGAGTTTGAAACGCTCACCAGCCGCCTGATCGATCGCCCAATTCGCCCATTGTTCCCAGAAGGTTTCTTCAACGAAGTGCACGTTGTCGTTCACACTGTCTCTTTGAATCCTGAAGTTGATGCGGATATCGCAGCGTTGATTGCTGTGAGCGCGGCATTGTCCGTCAGCGGTATCCCATTCAGCGGCCCGATTGGCGCAGCCCGCGTGGGTTACATCAATGGCGAATACGTCTTGAATCCAGGTAAAACTGCGCGTTTAGGCTCCATCATGGACTTGGTCGTTGCAGGTACAGAATCAGCTGTGTTGATGGTCGAATCAGAAGCGCAGCAGCTCAGCGAAGAAATCATGCTCGGCGCGGTCGTTTTCGGCCACGAGCAAGGCAACATCGCCATCAACGCGATTCACGATTTGGTGCGTGACGCAGGCAAACCAGTTTGGGACTGGAGGCCAGCGGCTAAAGACGAAGTTTTGATCGCAAAAGTGATCGCTTTGGGTGAGGAAAAGCTCGCTGCAGCTTACCAAATCCGCAACAAGCAAGCGCGTACGCATGCAACCCGTGAAACCTACACTTGGGTGAAAAAGGGTTTGAAAGCTGAAGGCGTTGAGTTTGATGCTGTCGTCGTTGAAGGTATGTTGTTTGACATCGAAGCCAAAATCGTTCGCAGCCAAATTTTGGCAGGCGAGCCACGTATCGATGGCCGCGACACACGTACCGTTCGCGCGATTGAAATCCGCAACAGCGTGTTGCCACGCACCCATGGGTCAGCCTTGTTCACCCGTGGTGAAACACAGGCTTTGGTGGTCACCACCTTGGGTACAGAACGTGATGCGCAGCGTATTGATGCTTTGTCTGGTGACTTTGAAGACAACTTCATGCTGCACTACAACATGCCTCCGTTCGCCACGGGCGAAACGGGCCGCGTGGGTACACCAAAACGCCGCGAAATCGGTCACGGCCGTTTGGCCAAACGCGCTTTGATCGCTGTGTTGCCATCCAAAGAAGAATTCCCGTACACCATGCGCGTGGTGTCTGAAATCACCGAATCTAACGGCTCGTCATCGATGGCGTCTGTCTGCGGCGGCTGTTTGTCTTTGATGGATGCTGGTGTGCCGTTGAAGGCGCATGTGGCCGGTATCGCCATGGGCTTGATCAAAGATGGCAACCGTTTTGCGGTGTTGACCGATATTTTGGGTGACGAAGACCATTTGGGTGACATGGACTTCAAGGTGGCCGGTACGACCAACGGTATCACTGCCTTGCAAATGGACATCAAAATCCAAGGCATCACCAAAGAAATCATGCAAGTCGCTTTGGCTCAAGCCAAAGAAGCGCGCATCCATATTTTGGGCAAAATGCAAGAAGCCATGGGCGAAGCCAAAACCGAAGTGTCCAACTTTGCACCCAAGCTGTACACCATGAAGATCAACCCGGAAAAAATCCGTGACGTGATCGGCAAGGGCGGCGCGGTGATTCGTGCTTTGACAGAAGAAACGGGTTGCCAGATCAACATCAACGAAGACGGCACGATCACCATCGCCGCGACAGACGGTGCTAAGGCTGAAGTGGCGAAACGCCGTATCGAGCAGATCACCGCTGAAGTTGAAATTGGCAAGGTTTACGAAGGCCCGGTGACCAAAATTTTGGATTTCGGCGCGTTGATCAACCTGTTACCAGGCAAAGATGGTTTGCTGCATATTAGCCAGATTGCCCACGAACGTGTTGAAAAAGTGAGTGATTACCTCAAAGAAGGTCAAATTGTCAAAGTCAAGGTCATGGAGACAGACGAAAAAGGTCGTGTCAAGTTGTCCATGAAGGCTTTGATGGACCGTTCTGAGCAGGACCAGTCACGTTAATTGACGGTTCAAGCGGGTCGTATTTGTTGCTGATTCCATTGCAATTGCTATATTTAAAATAGCAGTATAGGCAATAAATACAACGGCTAGATCCATATTTGACCATCTATTTTCATTGTTAAACCTATTTAATCAAATCTCAAATGAAAGTCTTTGAAATAAGCTCCTTTGGCGCGCCAGACGTGCTACGCCTTGCTGAACGTGCTGTGCCGGTGGCTGGTACGGGCGAGGTGTTGATTCAGGTTTCTGCAAGCGGTATCAACCGTCCAGATGTGCTGCAACGCACGGGAAACTACCCCGTGCCACCTGGTGCGTCGGATATTCCAGGTTTGGAAGTGGCTGGCGTTATCGTTAGCGGCGATGCGGCTGCGATGGCTGCCAGCAGCTTGAAGGTGGGTGACCGCGTTTGTGCCCTGGTGTCGGGTGGCGGTTATGCGCAGTTTTGTGTCGCGCCGGCGGTGCAATGTTTGCCGATTCCAAAAGGGCTGACAGACATTGAAGCGGCGACTTTGCCGGAGACGTTTTTTACGGTGTGGAGCAATGTGTTTGATCGCGGGCACCTGCAACGCGGTGAAACATTTTTGGTCCAAGGTGGCACCAGTGGTATTGGTGTGACCGCGATTCAAATGGCAAAAGCCATGGGTGCCGTCGTGATTGCTACCGCGGGCAGCGACGATAAATGCACCGCATGCTTGAAACTCGGTGCAGACCACGCCATCAATTACAAAACGCATGATTTTGCGGCTGAAGTGAAAAGAATCACCAACGGCGCTGGCGTGAACGTGTTTTTGGACATGGTGGCTGGTGGCTACATTGCGAAAGAAGTGGAGTGCATGGCGGAAGATGGTCGTTTGGTCATCATCGCGGTGCAGGGCGGGGTGAAGAGTGAATTCAATGCAGGTATGGTGCTGCGTAAGCGCTTGACTATCACCGGTTCAACACTGCGTCCTCGCCCGATTGCTTTTAAAGCGGCTATCGCCCAAGCTTTGCTCAAAACGGTGTGGCCGTTGCTGCAAAATGGCACGATCAAGCCGGTGATTCATGCTGTGTTTTCAACCAGTCAAGTCAATGCTGCTGAGCAAGCGCATGCGTTGATGGAGTCAAACCAGCATGTGGGCAAGCTGGTTTTGGATTGGCAATCTTGAAACTTCAAGAGGTGAAATGACCATGAAAAAGACTTTGATCGCTGGTAATTGGAAGATGAATGGCAGTTTGGCAGCCAATTCAGCCTTGATTGCTGCTTTAGATGCGGGCTTGCATGCCCGTATTCCTGCCAAATGTGCGGTCGCCTTGTGTGTTCCGTCTGTCTATTTGGCGCAAATGCAGCAACTCTGCATCAAAAGCGGCATTGAGCTTGGCTCGCAAGACGTTTCTAGCCAAGAGCAGGGTGCGTTTACAGGCGAAATTTCAGCATCGATGTTGAAGGACTTTGGCGTTCGTTATGCCATCGTCGGCCACTCAGAGCGTCGCCAGTTTCATGGTGAAACGGATGAATTGGTGGCTAAAAAGGCGCAAGCTGCCTTGGCTGCGGGTATCACACCGATTGTTTGCATTGGCGAAACCTTGGCTGAACGCGAAGCGGGTAAAACCGAAGAAGTGGTCAAACGCCAACTGGCGGCGGTGATTCACACCAATGGCCACTGCATCAGCGAGATCGTTTTGGCTTATGAGCCGATTTGGGCGATTGGAACGGGTAAAACCGCCACGCCTGAACAGGCCCAGGCTGTGCATGCGCTTTTGCGCGCACAACTGAACGCAGCGAGTAAGCAGGCCGACCGCATCCACATTGTGTACGGCGGAAGCATGAACGCAGCCAATGCGGCAACGCTGCTGGCGGAACCGGACATTGACGGTGGTTTGATTGGCGGAGCGTCGCTCAAAGCCGTGGACTTTTTATCAATTATTTATGCAGCCGGTGTTTTGTCTGTCTAAGTTGCTATTATATTAGGAGTAAATAGATGAGTATTTTTTTGAAAATCGTGTTGGTTGTGCAAATGTTATCAGCCTTGGGCATGATTGGTCTGATCTTGATACAGCATGGCAAGGGTGCTGATATGGGGGCTGCGTTTGGCAGCGGTGGCTCAGGCAGTCTGTTTGGTGCCAGTGGCAGCGCCAACTTCATGTCGCGTGCAACGTCTATTTTGGCAGCCGTGTTTTTTGTGGCTACTTTGATGTTGTCTTATTTTGGCAGTGTGCGCTCCACCTCAACTGGAAGCGTTTTAGAAGGGGCTGCTGTAACAGCGCCAGCGGCAGCTCCTGCGGTGCCGGCTGGACCAGCGGGTCAAATACCGGGCAATACACCTGCAACACCTGCGGCTACAACTGCTCCTGCATCAACGTCAGCTCCTGTTCCCGCAGCGCCCGCAGCTGCAAGTGGCAAAGGCGCTGCTCAACAAATCCCTGCCAAATAAATACGGCACAAATTTGCGAATTTAGGTTCATCCCTGACCATAAAACAGGGGTGTTTCAGGGTAAACTACTAGATACTTCAATAAGCTTTATGCCGTTCGGCAACCTCTCGCTTTTTGAGTTAAAAACGGCCGTCGTGGTGAAATTGGTAGACACGCTATCTTGAGGTGGTAGTGGCGAAAGCTGTGCGAGTTCGAGTCTCGCCGACGGCACCAGATCATGGGTATTTTGCATTTTTGCAGATGCTCAAAGCGTAGTAAGAACTAGAAAAGAACCCTAAGATGGACCTTAATCAGTATCTTCCCGTTCTCTTATTCATTTTGGTGGGTGTTGCTGTTGGCATCGTCCCGCAAGTTCTCGGCTATCTGCTTGGCCCCAATCGACCCAATGAAGCTAAAAACTCACCATACGAGTGCGGTTTTGAGGCCTTTGAGGATGCGCGTATGAAGTTTGACGTACGCTATTACTTGGTCGCCATTCTTTTTATCCTGTTTGACTTGGAAATCGCATTTCTCTTCCCTTGGGCGGCTGCTTTAAAAGAGGTTGGGGTTGTTGGGTTTTGGGCTGTCTTGGTGTTTTTGGGTATTCTTGTCGTGGGTTTTATCTACGAATGGAAAAAAGGCGCCCTGGACTGGGAATAAATTGGTAACGTATTGATAGGGTAGTTTGCTTGAATGGCTTGCTACTAAATTGGAAGCAACACATGGCAATTGAAGGCGTTTTTAAAGAAGGCTTCATGACCACCAGTTACGACTCGGTGGTTAATTGGGCTAAAACCGGTTCGCTTTGGCCAATGAGCTTTGGGTTGGCTTGCTGTGCTGTAGAGATGATGCATGCGGCTGCAGCTCGCTACGACATCAGCCGCTTTGGTGCGGAGGTCTTTCGTGCCAGTCCGCGTCAATCGGATTTGATGATTGTTGCGGGTACCTTGTGCAACAAGATGGCGCCCGCTTTGCGCAAGGTTTATGACCAGATGAGCGAGCCGCGCTGGGTAATTTCTATGGGGTCGTGTGCTAATGGCGGTGGCTACTATCACTACAGTTATTCTGTTGTACGTGGATGTGATCGCATCGTGCCGGTTGATGTCTATGTGCCGGGTTGCCCGCCTACGGCTGAGGCGCTGTTGTACGGCATCATCCAATTGCAGCAAAAAATTCGCCGCACGCAGACGATTGCCCGTGTTTAATTGACATCAGCTGATAAGACCAAGGTTAATTTTCATGACTGCTTTTGCTGTAAATCCGGAGACTCTTAAAAACACCTTGGTCGCTGTGCTGGGTGACAAGGCCAACCGCATTGAGTTGGCTTTGGGTGAGGTTCAGGTGCTGGTTGCTGCCTCGGACTACCTTGATGTTGCCATCCTGCTTCGCGATGCGCCTGGTTGTCAGTTTGAGCAGCTTATCGATTTGTGCGGCGTTGATTACTCTGATTACAAAGAAGGTGGGTACGAGGGGTTGCGCTATTGTGTGGTGTCTCAGTTATTGTCTGTGACGCTCAATCAACGTGTTCGTTTCAAGGTTTTTGCGCCTGAAGATGATATGCCTATCGTCGCTTCTTTGTGTGATGTGTGGAGTTCTGTCAATTGGTTTGAGCGCGAGGCTTTTGACTTGTACGGCATTATTTTTGAGGGGCACAATGACTTGCGCCGTATCTTGACGGATTATGGTTTTATCGGTCATCCCTTTCGTAAAGATTTCCCCACATCGGGGCATGTGGAAATGCGTTATGACGCCGAACAGAAGCGTGTTATTTATCAGCCTGTCACCATTGAACCGCGTGAAATCACGCCGCGCATCATTCGTGAAAACAACTATGGAGGCCAGCACTGATCACCTAGGGTGAAACGTGACCTTTTATGGCAGAGATTAAAAATTACACGCTCAATTTTGGGCCACAGCATCCGGCAGCGCATGGCGTGTTGCGTTTGGTGTTGGAATTGGATGGTGAAGTGATTCAACGTGCAGATCCGCATATCGGTTTGTTGCATCGTGCCACTGAAAAGCTGGCTGAAAGCAAAACGTATATGCAGTCTTTGCCTTATATGGATAGGCTTGACTACGTGTCCATGATGTGCAACGAGCATGCGTATTGCTTGGCAATCGAGAAAATGATGGGTATCGAGGTGCCCATCCGTGCGCAATACATTCGTGTGATGTTCTCTGAAATCACCCGCATGCTCAACCACTTGTTGTGGGTAGGGGCTCATGGTTTGGATTGTGGCGCCATGACGCTGCTGCTCTACGCATTTCGTGAGCGTGAAGACTTGTTTGATATGTACGAAGCCGTTAGCGGCGCACGTATGCATGCGGCTTACTTCCGTCCCGGTGGTGTTTACCGCGACTTGCCCGACGTCATGCCGCAGTTCAAAGCGAGCAAAATTCGCAATGCCAAGGCTATTGAGCGTTTGAACCACAACCGTAATGGCTCTTTGCTCGATTTCATCGACAATTTCACGCAGCGTTTTCCAGCCAGTTTGGCCGAATACCACACGCTGTTAACAGACAATCGTATCTGGAAGCAGCGTACGGTGGGTATTGGTGTGGTGACCCCTGAGCGTGCCATGAATCTGGGATTTAGTGGCCCGATGTTGCGCGGTTCCGGTGTGGCGTGGGATTTGCGTAAAAAACAGCCCTACGACGTTTATGACCGCATGGAGTTTGATATTCCAGTGGGTGTGACCGGTGATTGTTATGACCGTTACCTGGTCCGCATGGAGGAGATGAAGCAATCCAACAGCATCATCAAGCAATGTGTTGATTGGTTGCGTGTCAATCCGGGCCCGGTGATTACTGACAATCACAAGGTGGCTTCACCCAGTCGTGAATCCATGAAAACCAATATGGAAGAGCTGATCCATCATTTCAAGCTGTTTACGGAAGGCTTTTGTGTACCTGAAGGCGAGGCTTACGCCGCTGTTGAGCATCCAAAGGGCGAGTTCGGAATCTACATGGTCAGTGATGGTGCCAACAAGCCGTATCGTCTCAAAATTCGCGCACCTGGTTTTGCGCATTTGGCTGCTATGGATGAGCTGGCTCGCGGGCACATGATTGCCGATGCAGTGGCCATTATTGGCACCATGGATATCGTGTTTGGGGAGATTGATCGGTGATGGCTGCTACTCATGCAACAAATTCAGTAATACAAGCTATAACTTTGTCTGAAGAGTCAAAAGTGCGTTTTGCTAAGGAAGTAGCAAAATATCCAGCGGATCAAAAGCAGTCTGCCGTCATGGCGTGTTTGGCCATCGTGCAGCAAGAACTCGGTTATGTGAATGTTGAGAGTGAAAAAATTGTAGCTGATTACTTGGGCATGGCTCCTATGGCCGTGCACGAGGTCACCACTTTTTACAATATGTACAACCAGCACCCTTGCGGTCGCTACAAGCTCAATGTTTGCACGAATCTGCCATGTCAATTGCGTGATGGCAGTAAGGCATTGAAGCATCTGGAAGATAAGCTGGGTATTGTCATGGGTGAAACCACCGCTGATGGGCTGTTTACTTTGCAGCAGAGCGAATGTCTGGGTGCCTGCGCAGACGCTCCTGTGATGTTGGTGAACGATCGCACCATGTGCAGCTTTATGACCAACAATAAACTGGACCAGTTGATAGATGGTTTACGTTCAACCGCTTCAGAAGCATCCGTCAAGGAGCAGCTATGAGTGCTGCACAGTTATTGGCGCAGTTTGCCGCTTCCGGTGAGCAAACTTCATTTCATGGCCGACACCTTGATCCCCAAATCATGGCCGGGCTGGATGGTGCCAATTGGTGCTTGAAAGATTACGAGGCGCGTGGCGGCTATCAAGCTTTGCGCAAGATCCTGGGTAAAGACGGTGGCGAGGGTTTAACGCAAGACCAAGTCATTGCAACTGTCAAAGAGTCAGCTTTGCGTGGTCGTGGTGGCGCGGGGTTTCCTACTGGCTTGAAGTGGAGCTTCATGCCGCGTCAGTTCCCCGGTCAAAAGTATTTGGTTTGCAATTCCGATGAGGGTGAACCGGGTACCTGCAAAGATCGTGACATCATGCAGTTTAATCCGCATATTGTGATTGAAGGCATGGCTATCGCTGCGTACGCGATGGGTATCAGTGTGGGATATAACTACATCCACGGCGAAATTTTTGCGACCTACGATCGCTTTGAAGAGGCGCTTGAAGAAGCGCGTGCAGCAGGACTGCTCGGCAATCAAATTTTAGGCAGCAATTTTAGTTTCCAGTTGCATGCGGCACATGGTTTTGGTGCCTATATTTGCGGTGAAGAGACGGCTTTGTTGGAGTCCCTGGAGGGCAAAAAAGGCCAGCCACGGTTCAAACCACCTTTCCCTGCCAGTTTTGGTTTGTATGGCAAACCAACGACGATTAACAATACAGAAACTTTTGCGGCAGTACCGTGGATCATTCGCAATGGTGGTGCAGCCTATTTGGCGTGCGGTAAGCCAAACAATGGCGGGACCAAAATTTATTCGGTTAGCGGTGATGTTGAACGACCCGGCAATTATGAGATCCCAATGGGAACACCATTTTCTACATTGTTGGAATTGGCTGGTGGCGTTCGCCATGGTCGTCAACTCAAAGCCGTGATTCCTGGTGGATCTTCTTCGCCAGTCTTGCCTGCGTCCATCATGATGGATTGCACGATGGATTACGATTCCATTGCCAAGGCCGGCTCCATGCTGGGCTCGGGTGCTGTCATTGTGCTTGATGACAGTCGTTGTATGGTGAAAAGTTTGCAGCGTTTGAGCTACTTTTATATGCATGAGTCTTGTGGTCAATGTACGCCTTGCCGTGAAGGCACAGGCTGGTTGTCTCGCATGGTTGATCGTATCGAAAATGGACAAGGTCGTTCCAGCGATATCGATTTGCTCAATTCGGTGGCAGACAATATCCAAGGACGTACCATTTGCGCATTAGGCGATGCGGCCGCCATGCCCGTACGCGCCATGATCAAGCATTTCCGTGAAGAATTTATTTATCACGTAGATCACAAGACGTGCATGGTACCGGCCTATGTTTAAGTTTAAGTCTAAGGTCAAAGAGTAAAAATAACATGGTTGAAATTGAACTCGACGGCAAAAAAGTAGAAACCTTGGAAGGCAGCATGATCATGCAGGCAGCCGAGCAAGCCGGCACTTATATCCCGCATTTTTGCTATCACAAAAAACTCAGTATTGCTGCCAATTGCCGCATGTGTCTGGTTGATGTGGAGAAAATGCCAAAACCAATGCCTGCCTGCGCGACACCGGTCTCGCAAGGCATGATTGTTCGTACAAAAAGTGAAAAAGCGATCAAAGCACAGCAATCAGTGATGGAGTTTTTGTTGATCAACCATCCCTTGGATTGCCCTATTTGTGACCAGGGTGGCGAATGCCAGTTGCAAGATTTGGCCGTGGGTTATGGTGGATCTAGTTCCCGCTATGAAGAAGAAAAACGTGTCGTCTTCCACAAAGATGTGGGCCCACTGATAAGCATGGAAGAAATGAGCCGCTGCATTCATTGCACGCGCTGTGTCCGCTTTGGTCAAGAGGTTGCTGGTGTAATGGAATTGGGCATGTCTCATCGCGGTGAACATGCTGAGATCGAGACGTTTATTGGTCAGTCAATTGATTCCGAGTTGTCGGGAAACATGATTGATATCTGCCCAGTCGGCGCGTTGACCAGCAAACCGTTCCGATACAGTGCCCGCACTTGGGAGCTGAGTCGTCGTAAATCGATCAGCCCTCATGACTCCACTGGTGCCAATTTGATTGTTCAAGTCAAAAATAACAAAGTCATGCGTGTCGTGCCTTTGGAGAATGAAGCGGTCAACGAGTGCTGGATTGCTGATCGTGACCGCTTTTCGTACGAAGCATTGAATTCGGATGAACGATTGACCAGCCCCATGATTAAACATGGCGGTGACTGGAAAACGGTTGGCTGGCAGACAGCGCTTGAATACGTGGCAAATGGTCTGAAGCAAATCAAAGCTGATCATGGCGCCTCTAGTTTAGGTGTGCTGGTGAGCCCGCATTCAACACTTGAAGAGTTGTATCTTGCCGCAGGTGTAATGCGTGGTTTGGGTAGCGATAATATCGATCATCGTTTACGTCATGCTGAGTTTCCTGCATTTGGTGGCGTGCGCTGGCTGGGATCGTCGATTGCTTCTTTGTCAGAACTTCACAGTGCATTGATCATTGGTTCAAATCTACGTAAAGAGCATCCTTTGTTCGCGCAAAGAATTCGGCAATCGGTACGCAAGGGTTGTTCTGTCAGTGTCATCCATTCTGTAGCATCTGATTGGGCGATGGCTGTATCCAATATGAGCGTGGTTGAGCCGGCGCGCTGGGCGCAAACTTTGGCGGATGTGGCGGCTGCCATTGCCACTGATAAAGGGATTACTGCACCATGCGCTGGTACCGCAACTGATACTGCTAAAGCTATTGCCTCTTCTTTGTTGATAGGAGGAGAGCGCAAAGTCATTTTGTTGGGAAATGCGGCTGCACACCACATCAACGCTTCCAGTTTGTTGTCTTTAGCGCAATGGATTGCAGCTCAAACGGGTGCTCGAGTAGGCTATTTAATTGAAGCCGCCAATACGGTGGGCGCACAGTGGGTGGGTGCGCAGCCCTTGAGCAACGGTTTAAATGCAGGTCAGATGTTGGCTGGTGACTTAAAAGTTGTCATCTTGCTGAATACTGAGCCCGAATTTGACTCTGCTGCAGGTGCTAAAGCGAAAGCCGCGCTGGGTAAAGCGCAAATGGTGGTCAGTATGAATCCATTTAAAGCCAATATGGATTTTTGTGATGTGATATTACCGATTTCACCATTCACGGAAACCTCGGGTACTTTTGCAAATGCTGAAGGACGTCTTCAAAGTTTTCATGCTGTAGTTAAGCCCTTGGGCGAAACACGTCCCGCCTGGAAGGTATGGCGTGTATTGGCTAATATGATGAGTTTGCCTGGTTTTGAGTTTGACTCTTCACAAGAGGTTTTAAATAAAATCCTAGGTGCATCTGCTGGTGCCACGTCAATACCTGCAGATCAATTGATGAATGAAACGACTTCTCAGATTAATTTGTCTGCTGTACAGAGCAATGAGCCAGTTACTGCTGCCATATATCAGCTTGATGGCATTGTTCGGCGTGCCAGTTCATTGCAAATGACGGCAGATGCAAGAACTGAGAATGCCCATATGACAGCGCAAAGTAAAGAGGTGTTGTTGTGATTGATGCAATCTATAACGCAGGTCTTGGTTTGGTGGCGGCATCTTGGTGGTCGGGCGTCGTTTGGCCCGTCATTTGGAATCTCGTCAAAATTATCGTTTTGGTGCTTCCTTTGATGGGTGCAGTTGCATACCTGACGCTATGGGAGCGCAAGCTGATTGGGTGGATTCAAATTCGGCTTGGACCGAATCGTGTGGGACCTTTAGGTTTGTTGCAACCTATCGCGGATGCGCTTAAGTTGTTGACCAAAGAGATATTGGTGCCTGCTGCAGCGAATAAAGGTTTGTTTTTATTGGGTCCGGTTATGACCATCATGCCTGCCTTGGCTGCATGGGCTGTGATTCCTTTTGGTCCTGAAGTTGCGCTGTCCAATATCAATGCTGGTTTACTTTTTGTCATGGCTATAACGTCGATGGAAGTTTATGGTGTGATCATTGCTGGTTGGGCTTCAAATTCAAAGTATGCCTTTTTAGGGGCGATGCGTGCCTCTGCCCAAATGGTGAGTTACGAGATTGCGATGGGATTCTGTTTGGTCGTGGTGCTTATGGTGTCTGCCAGCTTGAATATGACCGATATTGTGACCGCCCAAGCGAGAGGCACATTTGCAAATATGGGTTTGAATTTCTTGTCCTGGAATTGGCTCCCGCTGCTGCCTATTTTTGCTGTCTATTTCATTTCAGGTTTGGCTGAAACCAATCGACACCCGTTTGACGTCGTCGAAGGTGAGTCTGAGATTGTTGCTGGTCATATGGTTGAATATTCCGGTATGTCATATGCCATGTTCTATTTGGCGGAGTATGCCAACATGTGGTTGATTTCCATACTTGCCGTCATCATGTTCTTAGGCGGCTGGTTGTCTCCAATAGCTGGCTTGGATTGGATTCCAGGTTGGATTTGGTTGGGTCTCAAAACATGCTTCTTGGTCACAACCTTTATTTGGATTCGTGCAACATTTCCGCGCTATAGATATGACCAAATCATGCGTTTGGGCTGGAAGATTTTCATTCCAGTCACCTTGGTCTGGCTGATCGTGGTGGGCGCGTGGATGCAAACATCATGGAATATTTGGAAGTAAGGTGAAGTTTTAATGTCTACTGCAGCTACACCTCCTATGAGTGCACCGTTTTCTCTTAAAGACTTTTTATCGAGTTTTATGCTGACTGAATTGTTCAGGGGTATGGTCCTGACCGGTAAGTACATGTTTCGGCGCAAAATCACGATCCAATTCCCGGAAGAAAAAACACCGGCCAGCCCACGTTTTCGTGGCTTGCATGCCTTGCGTCGTTATGAAAATGGTGAAGAGCGATGCATCGCCTGCAAATTGTGCGAAGCCGTTTGTCCCGCGATGGCGATTACGATTGAGTCCGATGTCCGCGCCGATGGTAGCCGTCGAACCAGCCGATACGATATCGATTTAACCAAATGTATTTTTTGCGGATTTTGTGAAGAGAGTTGCCCAGTCGATTCTATTGTTGAGACGCATATCTTTGAATATCACGGTGAGAAGCGGGGCGACTTGTATTTCACCAAAGAAATGTTGCTCGCCGTGGGTGATCGCTATGAAGCTGAGATTGCTGCTAATCGCGCAGCTGATGCTAAATATCGCTAATTGACAATAACTGGCAAATGTCACTATAAAGAAATGATTCATGGACGTTAAGACTGGACTTTTTTACTTGTTTTCCATACTGATGCTTTTTGCAGCATTTCGTGTGATTACAGCTCGCAATCCTGTACATGCTGCGCTGTATTTGGTGCTCGCCTTTTTTCAGGCCTCTGGTATTTGGATTTTATTAAAAGCTGAGTTTTTAGGTATTGCTCTGGTTTTAGTCTATGTAGGAGCCGTGATGGTTCTGTTCTTGTTTGTCGTGATGATGTTGGATATTAATATTGACAGTGTTCGCGTGGGTTTTTGGAAGCATTTTCCGCTTGCAGCCGGTTTTGGTGCACTCATCGCATTGGAAATGTCCGCCGTCCTGATGGGCGGCTTTCGAATCACTGAAGAGCCAAAAGCTGCGGTTGCGCTTGCTTCAGGCGCAGGTAAGTTAGCGCAGGTCTCAAATACTAAAGATCTTGGCGTTTTGCTCTATACCCATTATCTCTATCCTTTAGAGATTGCGGCTGTCATTTTGTTGGTGGCTATCATTGCCGCTATTGCGTTGACTTTGCGTCAACGTAAGGACAGCAAATATGTCAATCCAGCCGATCAAGTGCGGGTCAAAGCACGTGATCGCATGCATGTTATTCGTCTGGATGCTACTAAACCATCCTTGCCTTTACAAGCCGTTGCCATGGATGAATCCGCCAGCAGTTCTTCTTTGGAGAAAAAAGTATGACCCTCACACTATGGCATTTCCTGGTGCTGGGCGCAATGCTTTTTGCGTTGTCAGTCATTGGCATATTTTTGAATCGCAAAAACTTGATCGTTTTATTGATGGCCATTGAGCTGATGCTGCTTGCTGTCAATACCAACTTTGTCGCGTTCTCGCATTACTTGGGTGACATGCATGGGCAGATTTTTGTGTTCTTTATTTTGACTGTAGCGGCTGCGGAATCAGCCATTGGTTTGGCTATTCTGGTGTTGTTGTTCCGTAATAAATCCAGTATCAATGTGGACGAATTGGATACGCTCAAGGGCTGATCCGTCAACGTGACTTTTATCTAGACATTTAGCAAGACAAGAATTTAAGACGAATCCATGAGATTACAACGATGAGTGCAACGCTTTCAGCATCCACCTTATTAGCCGTTCCCATGGCACCCCTGCTGGGTGCTGTGTTAGCTGGCGTTTTTGGTACAGCCCTTGGTGGAAATGTAATCGGCCGTCGCCTAAGCCATTCAATGACCATCCTTGGTGTTTTAGTCGCTTTCATTTTGTCAGCCTTGACATTGCAAAGCGTTGTCAACGATGGCGCGCGTTTTAACGAAACGCTTTACACATGGATGGTCGTTGGCGGTCTGAAAATGGAAGTGGGCTTCCTGGTTGATGGCCTGACAGCCATGATGATGTGTGTGGTCACTTTTGTGTCGCTGATGGTACACATTTACACCATTGGCTACATGAAAGAAGATGAAGGCTACAACCGCTTTTTTGGCTATATCTCACTCTTTACGTTTTCCATGTTGATGCTTGTCATGAGCAATAACATGTTGCAGTTGTTTTTTGGCTGGGAGGCAGTGGGCTTGGTTTCCTATTTGTTGATTGGTTTTTGGTTCAACAAGCCAACGGCTATTTTTGCAAACATGAAAGCGTTCCTTGTTAATCGCGTGGGCGATTTTGGTTTTATTTTGGGCATTGGCTTGATCGCTGCTTACGCAGGGACGCTCAACTACACAGAAACCTTCGGTAAAGCCGGTGAATTGGCGAAATTGAGTTTCCCAGGTACCGACTGGATGCTGATCACCGTTATTTGTATTTGCTTGTTCATTGGGGCCATGGGTAAAAGCGCGCAGTTTCCATTGCACGTGTGGTTGCCAGATTCAATGGAAGGCCCAACACCTATTTCGGCATTGATTCATGCCGCCACCATGGTTACGGCAGGTATTTTCATGGTGGCACGCATGTCGCCCTTGTTTGAACTTAGCGACACCGCCTTGAGTTTCATCATGATCATCGGCGCCATCACGGCATTGTTCATGGGCTTTCTTGGTATTATTCAAAATGACATCAAGCGGGTTGTCGCTTACTCGACACTATCGCAATTGGGCTACATGACGGTCGCGTTGGGGGCTTCTGCTTATTCGGTGGCCGTCTTTCATCTGATGACTCACGCTTTCTTTAAGGCATTGCTGTTTTTGGCAGCTGGCTCTGTCATCATGGGCGTGCATCACAACCAGGACATTCGATGGATGGGAGGATTGCGCAAATACATGCCAATCACTTGGATGACCTCTTTGCTCGGTTCATTGGCATTGATTGGCACACCACTGTTTTCGGGTTTCTACTCTAAGGATAGCATCATTGAGGCCGTTCATGAGAGCCATCTGACGGGTGCCGGTTTTGCTTCTTTTGCAGTGTTGGCGGGTGTTTTTGTCACCGCTTTCTATTCATTCCGCATGTATTTCCTGGTCTTTCATGGCAAAGAACGCTTTGATCAAAACCCAGATGCGCATCACGACGTCCATCATGATGCGCACGATGATCATGGGCATCATGCTGGCCACGACAGCAAGCCTCACGAGTCACCTTGGGTCGTGACGCTTCCATTGATCCTCCTGGCTATTCCATCTGTCATCATTGGTTACTTGACCATCAAACCCATGCTGTTTGGTGGCTTTTTCAAAGATGCCATTTTTATGAATACAGAAAAGCACCATGCCATGGCTGTGCTGACTGAAGAGTTTCATGGTGCTTGGCAAATGGCGAGCCATGCGCTGACCACCTTACCTTTCTGGCTGGCATTTGCCGGTGTGGTGACCTCGTATGTCTTTTACATCCTGAAACCAGAGTGGCCAGCGGCGATCAAACGCGTATGCCAGCCTATTTATACGCTTCTAGAGAACAAGTATTACCTGGATTGGTTCAATGAGAATGTTTTGGCTCGCGGTGCACGCGCCCTCGGTGGCTTGCTATGGGCAAACGACAAGCAGGTCATCGATGGCACTTTGGTGAATGGTTCGTGGAAAGTCGTGCGTCTGTTCTCTGCGGTCGTCCGCCGTTTTCAAACCGGATATATCTACCACTATGCCTTGTCAATGATTGCGGGCGTCTTTGTTTTGATGACGTATTTTGTCTGGCTTAAGCCGTAAGGAAAAGAAGAAAATGGGTCTGTTGAGTCTTGCTATTTGGACACCAATCTTTTTTGGTGCAGTTCTGTTGGCTTTTGGTCGGGACGATCAGGCTAAAGCGGTGCGCTGGTTGGCCTTGATTGGTTCATTGGTGAGTCTGTTCGTTACACTGCCTTTGTATGACGGGTTCAAGCTGGGCACTTCAGCCATGCAGTTTGTTGAAAAAGCACCCTGGATCAAGGCTTTTAACGTCAACTATCACCTGGGTGTCGATGGCATCTCTTTGTGGTTTGTATTGCTCACTGCGTTTATCAACGTCATCGTGATTATTGCCTCATGGGAATCAATCACGACCCGTGTCAACCAGTACATGGGCGCATTTATGATCCTGAGCGGGTTGATGATTGGTGTGTTTTGCGCATTGGATGGCTTGCTGTTTTACGTCTTCTTTGAAGCAACCTTGATACCCATGTATTTGATCATTGGTATTTGGGGGGGGCCAAACAAAATCTATGCAGCATTCAAGTTTTTCTTGTATACCTTGCTCGGTTCTTTGTTGATGCTGATTGCCTTGATTTATCTGTATTCCAAATCAGGTGGTAGTTTTGATATATCTGTGTGGCATAAATTGCCACTCGGTGGCACTGCGCAAACCCTGCTGTTTTTTGCCTTCTTCTCCGCTTTTGCGGTGAAGGTACCGATGTGGCCTGTTCACACTTGGTTACCTGATGTGCACGTTGAAGCGCCCACGGGTGGGTCTGCTGTGCTGGCAGCCATCATGCTGAAATTGGGTGCGTATGGATTTTTGCGTTTTTCCATGCCTATCGCCCCAGATGCCGCGCATGAGTGGGCTTGGTTGATGATTGCGCTTTCTTTGATTGCGGTGATTTATGTTGGTTTGGTCGCCATGGTGCAACAAGACATGAAAAAACTGGTGGCATATTCATCGGTTGCCCACATGGGTTTCGTCACTTTGGGCTTCTTTATTTTCAGCGATCTGGGTGTTTCAGGCGGGTTGGTGCAAATGATCGCGCACGGTTTTGTCTCAGGCGCCATGTTTTTGAGCATTGGTGTTTTGTATGACCGAATGCATTCGCGTGAGATCGCCAGCTATGGCGGTGTCATCAATACCATGCCGAAATTTGCGGCCTTTGCCTTGCTGTTTTCGATGGCAAACTGCGGCTTGCCGGGTACCGCTGGTTTCGTCGGCGAGTGGATGGTGATTTTGGGTGCCGTCAAGGCTAATTTCTGGCTGGGTTTTGCCGCCGCCACTGCGCTCATCTTTGGTGCTGCTTATACCCTGTGGATGTATAAACGTGTCTATCTGGGACCGGTCACAAACGACCATGTCAAAGAACTCAAAGACATCAATGCCCGGGAGTTTTTGGTCATGACCTTGTTGGCGATCGCCGTGCTGTGGATGGGCTTGTATCCAAAACCATTCACAGATGTGATGAACACCTCTGTGTCGGATTTGCTCAAGCATGTGGCTGTTTCCAAACTTAATTGACCTCTACCTCTAGATAACTGAAGATTTAAGATGATTGATAAACTAAGTTGGATCGCTATTTACCCAGAAATCGTTTTGTTGGCGATGGCTTGTGTGATTACTTTGGTCGATTTGGCTGTAACCAGCCCGCGCCGTACGGCCACCTACGTACTGACGCTATTGACCTTGGGTGTGGTCGCGACGCTCGAAGCGCTGTACGCTACGGGCGGCCAAACCATTTACGGTTTTGGCAATATGACGGTCAGTGACCCTATGTCCAGCTGGCTCAAATGTTTTGCCAGTGTCGCCATGATGGTTACCTTGGTTTATGGTCGTCCGTATTCCGCAGATCGCGGCATGATGCGCGGTGGTGAAATTTTCACCTTGTCCATGTTCTCACTCTTGGGTATGTTTGTGATGATGTCTGGGAACAACTTTCTCGTCATCTACATGGGCTTGGAGTTGCTCACGCTGTCAAGCTATGCTTTGGTCGCTCTGCGCCGTGACAATGCCACGGCCTCTGAAGCTGCGATGAAGTACTTTGTACTCGGTGCCTTGGCCAGTGGTTTCTTGTTGTACGGCTTATCCATGATGTACGGTGCCACTGGTAGTCTTGATATTGGCCAGGTATTCAAGGCCATCAACACGGGGCAGGTGAAACACCAGGTACTCGTTTTTGGTCTGGTGTTTATTGTGGCTGGTCTGGGTTTCAAGCTCGGTGTGGTGCCTTTCCATATGTGGGTGCCAGACGTCTATCAAGGTGCCCCCACGTCTGTCACGCTGATGATTGGAGGCGCACCCAAACTGGCTGCATTTGCGATCACCATTCGTTTGTTGGTTGAAGGCATGTTGCCATTGGCTCTGGATTGGCAGCAAATGCTGGCCGTGTTGTCTGTCGGATCACTGCTTGTAGGTAACTTGGCCGCTATTGCGCAAACCAATTTGAAGCGGATGCTGGCTTATTCCACCATCTCTCAAATGGGTTTTGTGTTGATTGGTTTACTCTCGGGCATTGTCAACGGCAACACCTTGTCGGCCACAACGGCTTACAGCGCCTCCATGTTTTACGTGACGACCTATGTCATCACCACCTTGGCGACCTTCGGTGTGATTTTGTTGTTGGCGCGTGAAGGCTTTGAGAGCGAAGAAATCACGGACTTGGCTGGCCTGAACCAACGCAGTCCGCTGTACGCCGCCATCATGGCTATCTGCATGTTCTCATTGGCGGGCATACCCCCTATGGTCGGTTTTTACGCCAAACTGTCTGTGCTGCAAGCCTTGATCTCTTCGACGCAGACGCCGCATATCGTCTTGGCCGTATTCGCGGTCATGATGTCGCTGATTGGCGCTTTCTACTACTTACGTGTGGTCAAAGTCATGTACTTTGATGAGCCGATTACCTCTAGTACCGTTTCTGCCTCTGCGGATGTGCGCACCGTGTTGACCATCAATGGCGCACTGGTTTTGATATTGGGTATTTTCCCCAGTGGTTTGATGTCCCTGTGTGCTGACGCCATCATCAAAACATTGAGCAGCTGATTTGTCATACCGCAAGCACTCGCTGTCCACGGGTAAGTTCATGGGTAAAAATTGATGACTCAAACGATGTCGGTGTGGCTGGTTATTTTTGTCGCGGTGCTGGGCGCGAATCTGCCATTCATCACTAAAAACCTGTTTCTTTTTGTCGCACTTGCCAAACCCAAAACGGGTTGGTGGCGACTGGTTGAGTTGGTGGTTTTTTACTTTGTAGTCGGTGGTTTGGGCTTGCTGCTTGAGAACCGCGCCGGTCAAATTGCACCCCAAGGCTGGGAGTTCTATGCCACCACAGCCGCACTTTTTGTGACCCTGGCCTTTCCAGGCTTTATCTACCGCTACCTGCTCAAGCATCATTAGGCCGTAAGCCGTCCTCCTGTCGCATTCTTTTGCCGTGATTTCACGACGCATTGCATTGTTCATGGAATACCTCACCCCAAGCCAGCTATGACACATGATCAAACCGACAATCACCTGCTGGAAATACGCGTTGCAAGTGAAGAAATATGCAAAGGCAACTTCTTGCACGTGCTGCGCGATACCGTGAAACTACCCAGCGGTCAACTGGCCACCCGTGAATACGTGGTGCATCCGGGTGCGGTGGTTGTGGTTGCCTTGCTGGATGATGGTCGCGTGGTGCTGGAACGTCAATACCGCTACCCGGTGGGGCAGGTGATGATCGAGTTTCCGGCTGGCAAATTGGAAACGGGCGAAGACCCCTTGCTGTGCGGTCAGCGGGAACTACTGGAAGAAACCGGTTACCGCGCCAGCCATTGGGCCTATGCCGGCCTCATGCATCTGGCGATTGCCTATTCCACTGAAGTCATCCATGTCTACTTTGCCAAAGGTTTGAGTCTGGGAGTCCGCAATTTAGATGAAGGCGAGTTTTTGGATGTCATTTCCGCTACGCCCGCAGAGCTGCTCCAATGGTGCAGCCAAGGCATTGTCACAGATGCCAAAACCTTGACTTGCACCTTGTGGTTGCAAAACGTGCTTTCCAAAGCCTGGTCGCTGGACTGGATAAACGTCCCTGAACCCATCGCCACTCCCAGCCCCACCCCCACCCCCACCGCCACCGTTACCGCTGAACCACCACTTGCCGGATAATGCCAGCATGAAAGTCCTCGATCTTCAATGCCAACAACTACATGCCTTTGAGGGTTGGTTTGGCTCTGAAGAAGACTATCAAAGCCAGCTTCAACGCGGTCTGGTCGAATGCCCCTTGTGTGGCGATGCCAACATCACCAAAATGCTCAGCGCACCACGTATCAATCTGGGTAAAACGCGCGATTCGGGCACCAGCCCAGCCTCGCCTGGAGGCCACACCGCCAAGGAAGTGAGCAGCAGTAAAAACGACATGGTGGCTGTTCCAACGCTAGTTTCTACGCAAGCATTGCCACAGCAGCGGTCGCCTCTATCGACTGAAATGGCTGCCGTCATGCAAGCTGCCTGGATGGAGGTGGCAAAGCACGTCATGGCCAATACCGAAGACGTGGGCAGCAGCTTTGCCTCGGAAGCCCGCAAAATCCATTATGGCGAGGCGGATGAACGCGCCATTCGCGGCCAGGCCACACCAGATCAAACCATGGAATTGATAGAAGAGGGCATTGACATCATGCGGCTGTCCATCCCTGAATCGCTCAAACGCCCTTTAAATTAACTGCTATAAAATAAATAGCTGCTTAGGCAGTAAATACGCCGGCTAATAACGTATTTCAAGATTTTTTAACGTGTTGAGCTGATTTTATGGATAAAGTCCGCGCAATTCACGCGCATGCAAAATCCGCTTGCAGGCCACAATAAACGTCGCCGTCCGCAAGCTCACCTTGTGCTCCTGCGCCACTGTCCAGACGCCTGCAAAAGCGTCTTTCATGATTTTGACCAGCCTCGCGTTGATTTCATCTTCATCCCAGAAGAAGCTGGAGAAATCCTGCACCCATTCAAAATAGCTCACCGTCACGCCGCCGGCGTTGGCAATCACGTCGGGTAGCACCAGCACGCCACGCTCCTGCAAAATGTCGTCGGCTGCAGGTGTCGTTGGGCCATTGGCCCCTTCAATGATCATCTTGGCTTTGATCTTTCCGGCATTGGCCTCGGTGATTTGCGACTCCAGCGCGGCTGGGATCAAAATATCGCAATCCACTTCCCAAAACAGCGCATTGTTGATGACATCAGCACCAGGAAAATTGGCTGCGCTGCCTGTTTCTGCCACGTGTTTCAG
>JAYVJL010000134.1:0-24119 GCA_043769295.1 Polaromonas sp.
GTGCCGTGCTACCAGGGCTCGTGCTCTGAGGTGTATCTGGAAAAAGCCTTTGAACATACCGGCTGGCGGCCTGCGGCGCGTCTACCCGTAGCGCGCCAATTGGGTGAAAGCAGTGTGATGTTTCTGGTTCACCCGACGTTAACAGCTGCCGAGGTGGAAAAAACTTGCCAAACCATCCATCGTGTCCTGGAAATGGCCAGTCGAAAACCTGACGATGTCGTACATGGCATCTAAAAACAGCAAATATTGACCATGCCTACCAACATTTACGCCACATCACTTGTGGCTTTACCCCGCTTCCGCAAGCGTTTGGTGGTCATTACATTGGATGTGATACTGGCTGTGGCCTCGGTCTGGTTTGCTTTTTGCCTGCGCATTGAGCAATTTGGCTTGCCGGTTCATCAGCAGGCGTATGTTTACTTGTTGGCGCCGGCATTGGCGGTGCCCATTTTCATCAGATTTGGGCTGTACCGCGCCATATTCCGATATACCGGCATGGCCGCGCTGGCAACAACCGCAAAAGCAATCGGCACGTACACCGCGTTGTTTTTTACCGCCTTGCTGCTGTTCAAGTGGAATGATGTGCCGCGCAGTATTGGCTTGATTCAGCCCCTGTTGTTTTTAATTTTGGTGGGTGGTAGCCGCGCAGTGGCACGATTTTGGTTGGCGGGTCTGTCAGGCACACCGCGTCACGCCAGAGGACGGCTGCTGATTTATGGCGCCGGAGAGGCCGGGGTGCAGACCGCAACTGCGTTGGCTGTGAGTCGTCAGTACAGCTTGCTGGGTTTTGTGGACGATGATCACACTAAGGTGGGGGGCAGCATCAACGGCGTAAATATTATGGCTTCCGACAGTGTGACAGCTGCGGTTGAGCGCATGGGCATCACCGATATATTGCTGGCTATTCCATCGCTCGGTCGTGCGCAGCGCAATGACATCATCACCCAACTGCGCAGTCTTCCCGTGCACGTGCGCACTTTACCGGGCATGGGTGATTTGGCCGCGGGGCGGGTGACGGTTCAAGACTTTCAAGAGTTGGATGTGGAGGACCTGCTGGGCCGCCCTCCAGTTGCACCCGACAAGCAACTGTTGGCTCGTAATCTGGCTGACAAGGTGGTGCTGGTGACAGGTGCTGGTGGCAGCATTGGTGGTGAGCTGTGCCGACAAATCTTGTGTGAAAATCCGGCGCAACTGATCTTGGTTGAACACAATGAATTTGGTTTATACAGTATTCACAGCGAGCTGCTTGGGTATTGTGCTGAAAAAAAGCTTCAAGTGGAAGTCGTTCCCTTGCTTGCAAGCGTGGGCAACTTTGGTCGTTTGCGTGAAATTTGCCTGCAATACAAACCAGCCACCGTCTACCATGCCGCCGCGTACAAGCATGTGCCACTGGTGGAAAGCAACCCCTCTGAGGGGGTGCTGAACAATGTTTTTGGCACACTCAACACCGCGCGTGCCGCCATGGAAAGCGGCGCAAAGCATTTTGTTTTGATCTCGACCGACAAAGCGGTGCGCCCGACCAATGTAATGGGAGCCACCAAACGCATGGCCGAGTTGGTGCTGCAGGCGCTGGCCGACAGCCTCAGCCTGCAATTCCATTTACCGGATGGCACGCGCAGCCCTGCAATACAGAACACCACTTTGTTTTCAATGGTGCGCTTTGGCAACGTATTGGGCAGCAGCGGCAGCGTGGTGCCGCTGTTTCGCAAACAGATGCTCAACGGAGGCCCGCTCACGGTAACCCACGCCGATGTGACCCGTTATTTCATGACGATACCCGAAGCGGCTCAGCTGGTGTTGCAAGCGGGCGCTATGGCACATGGTGGGGATGTTTTTGTGCTGGATATGGGGCAGCCGATAAAAATCATTGATTTAGCCAAACGCATGGCGCAGCTGGCCGGCTACAGCTTGTGTGATGCGGAACATCCCAGTGGCGATATCAAGATTGAAATAACAGGATTGCGCCCAGGTGAGAAGCTGTATGAAGAGTTGCTCATCGGTAGCAACCCGGTGGCCACAACACACGAAAGAATCATGAAAGCACATGAAGATTTTGTGCCATGGATCTTGCTCGCACCCACTCTGGTGGCGCTTCGCCATGCAGCTATACAAAACGATTCTGCAGCTATCAAACAAGTATTGGTTCAATTGGTACAGGGTTATGCCCCTAAGCTGGAAACCCCAAAATACACAGAGACATCAAGACTTTAAGTCTTAAGTTAGAAAAAACTGTACACAGTCAAACAAAAGAAAAAGTTAAAAATGCAAAAAAAAATCATCACTATTTTTGTCGCAGGCATCGTTGGCTTGGGTTTGGGCGCACTCTTGGGTTATGGGCCGATGCGATGGTTTAAGTCTGAGGGCGTACTTAGCATGGAGTTGGGGACAGGTGAATACAAGCGGTTTACCGAGTTGGCCAATGATGCTGCGTCCATTAGGCAGTATGCAAGCATATCGCCACTACCCAAAATGGATGCGGATAAATTAGAAATACATTTGAAAACAACTCTTAAAGGCGAATGGCACAAACCTGTACCGAAGGTGAGCAAAGCTGATGCCAAGGAGTTGCCTGAATTCATTCTTCAAATGGAACGAGACAAGGAGAAGGAGAAGGAGAAGGAGAAAGAGAAAGAGAAAGAGAAGAAGGGAAAGGAGTGGGATAGGCAGGGAGATGACATCAAGAAGCGCAAAGATAGTGCCGTCTATTTTGGTCTACGCATCATGCATTTAGCACACGATCCGGTGGAAGCGGCGGAGGTGGCGACATGGTTGGGGGGGTATTTTAAGGAGATTGCCACGCGTGAGGCCGTGCGAGAGTTGGCTTTAAATTGGGCTGCCGAAAATCGGCAGTTTTCGAACTGGGCATTAGAGCAACAATTAAAATTTAAATTTGAAATCGATCAAGCCGAAAAAAGGTCACTTGCGCTTAAAAAACTCGCCACAAGTTATCCTGACAATCAGCGGAGACAATTGATCAATGTTAATAAGGACAATGAGAAATACATGTCACCCGTAGCTCAACTGGTGGCGGCAGAATCGGAAATTATCGACATCAAAGAAAAAACACAAAAGCTCAACCGACAAATTGAACAGCATGACTTTGCAGCACCGCTTTTCGAGCAGGTTGTGACGTCTTTAAAGCAGGCGAGGAGTGGCAGTGAAAGCGTCGATAAGTTGACGACCATGCTCGCAGAATTCAGTAAAAAAGTAAAAACCGATGCCGAGCGCGAAAAACTGCTTTCATTAGCTGCCGATATATCGCAAATTACAGCGCGATTTTTGTCACAAGCACAATTCATTGCCCCACCATCGGTGCCCAGTCGTTCTGAACGCCCATCGCCTTTGATGTATATGGGTCTTGTGGGCTTGTTGTTTGCGCTATTGGCAGCGGCATATTGTTGGCGAGAAGTGATTGTTAAATTCCTAAAGCAGGACGACGACACTAAGGTTAGCTTGACTGCCTAGTCCGTTCTGTCGCTAAACTTCCAACAGCTTTAGGTATAGGCATGATGCAGCAGCTTAAAAACAAATTCAACAAATCAGCAAACGGATACAGTTTTGCATTTTGGTCGGTGGTTGTCGTCGGCCTGGTTTTTATTGCGTCATCGTACCCCATGATGAAGTTGCGATTTGACATTTGGCAGCATGTTGGAAATATTGACATCTTGGTATTTAATCCCGATGCCAAGGTTGTTCGGTCCAACTGGCATTCAACCTGGGCTTTCGTACTCAGGGCGCTAGGCGCAAAAGATGTTTTTGCGTATGCCGTGATTATTCATCGAGCCCAATTCATACTAAATTGCATCATCATCTATTTCGCCTCAAGATTGTTGTTTTCTGCATTGCTCCCAACGGCTGACATCATGAATAGCAGGAGTGACGCCAGCAGAAAACATTGGTTGTCAAGCTTGGCGATAAGCAGTGTGTTGGTGTGGCTGACGGTCATCGGCACGGTTAGCACCTTCCAGCAGGCGTGGATCATGTGGTACTCGGTTAATTACCAAATCACATTACCATTGCTTTTTTTGGCGCTGGCTTTGCTTGTCAGTGCTGTTTCCATGCCACAAAGTAGAAAAATTGTTGTCTTGAAACTCTCTGGCTCATTGGCATTATTGACTTTGATATATTTTTATCATGCAGGTGAACTTGCCTATCTGGTTTTCTACTTGCCCATTTTGCTGATCTGTTTTACGACCAAAAGAAACTATAAAAAAACCTTAATTTTAATGATGCTGGCACTGATCGTTGTGCTTCTTGGGGTCAAGTTTTATTCAGATATTGTGCCGGGACTCATTAAACTGCTTAAAGAGGGGGATTGGCGCCAAATCAAAGAAAGAATAAACATTGATGGGCTCTACAACGTCCAGGGTGGCAATCGCTATTTGGCTAATTGGAATGAGCTGTACGCTTTGAGTGTTTTCATGGTTGTGCCCATTGCGCTACTCGTATGGACTAAGCGTATCCATTTCAATCAACGTGTTTTCCTGTTTATTGCGCTGTCCTTGGTATTTTGTTTCATTCCCACGTTTAAATATTCTGCAGGCCTCGCTTCACTTATTTCGTACGACGGCATCGTAAATCGCTATTATTTTGCATCTTTCGTCTTCATCATGCTGCCCATGGTTGCGTATTCAATGGTCTGGAATGTTAAATTTTTGCGGCACCCAACTATATTGGTTGCCATCGTGTTGGTGTTAATGGGGCTGGTTTTTGCTTACTCTAGATCAATCAACCATGGCGGTGTGTATTATCAAAATGTCAAATCGCTCAGAGATAGTTTGTATCAAGATCGCGTTGGCCTTGACATGCCAGCCATAGAGGTTGAGTCAATCGGTCGTCAAATCGATGAGGCGGATAAAAAATATGGTGCAGAACAAATTATTTTTTGTGCAAATTACGATAAATCACATGTCGTTCGATATATATATCGGAAGGAAAATATACTATTTCATCGCGGTCATTTATTTATCACACTGGATCAATGTCGTGACTACGCAAAATCTAAAAATAAGTTGGCTGTAATTATTAACTAATGATTTAATAATGAAATTTGGTTATCGCTCCCTGTTCATCGCATTTGCAATCTTATTTGCATTTTCTATAAGTATTGTTTGGGGTCTAAGGGTCTACAACAAATCGTTAGTGTGGTCGATGATCAACGTCAATTACTCGCCCCAACAAGGGGATGCGCACCTAATCCAAACTAATATAGGTAAAAATATATTGATTGATGCCGGGCATCTGGATCCGGCTAAAAATTCCTTAATTCCGTTCTTGCAATCTAGGGGCATCAAGAAGCTGGATATAGTCTTTATTTCACATCCCCACAAAGATCATTATGCTGGTTTGACTGCCATCTTGGATAGTGGGATTAAAGTAAACGAGGTGTATTTCAATATACCTGATCGTGCTCTTTGTGATGGAGAAATGCCTTGGGGATGTGATTATGTTGAAATCTTGAACTATCACCAAATCCTCAAAAACAAAGGCGTCAAAGTCAGCACGGCCAAGGCCGGTATGGAATTTAATATTGGTTTGGATACGAGTTTGAAAATACTGTATGCATTTGACGGCATCAATACACCTGTGGGGCGCACCGACATCAACGATCTGTCACTCATCATGCTGTTAAGGAATGGCTCACAAACAGCGCTGTTTACGGGCGACTTGAATAATAAGATTGGTGAATACTTGGCAAAGGAGGGGAAGGACTTGAAGGTTGATATCCTCAAACTGCCGCACCATGGCACGGAGGGCGCTGCTCCCGATGCTTTCTACACTGCAGTTTCTCCCAAAATCGCGATGGTCCCAAGCCCCGCCTTGCTCTGGTGCAGCGCACGCAGCGCACGCATGAAAAATTGGGTTGAGTCACGCCAGATACCAACTTATGTCAATGGATTTTCAGGGCACGTCACTGTCACTATGCGAAGAGAAGGCTTTCAAATTCAGCAAGAGCGTCCAGAGACTCGGCTACCTTTACCCCAGTGCCCCGTCAATTAGGCTGAAGCAAATGATATCAAGTATAGGACCGCCAGCGGGAATGACGGGTTTTTAGGCTATGGAAAATTTCAATTTTCTGGTTGATAATAGTCCATTGAATGGATGATTTTGCCGAATTCTTATTCACATTATTGGCACCCAACTACTGTGACACCCTCGGACCTTCTTGAACGCATCGCCGCCGGCGAATCGCAAACGCTGGAATTCAAAGCCTCATTTGACAAAGCCAGCGCGCCGCTGGCAGCCCTTGAAAAACTCAACTACCTCGTCAAAGGCCAGCCCACCTGGGCCGCCATGCTGCTGTTTGCCAGGGAGCCACTGCGTCACCACATTCACATCGGGCGGTTCAAAACCCCCAGCATGATCATTGATGACCGGCAATTCACCGACACGCTGTTCGAAGTTGTCGAGCAGTCAATGACATTCATCGTCTCGCATATCAGTGTCGCCTTTGAATTTGACGGCAGTATCCAGCGCAAGGAACGCTTTGCCTACCCCCTGCCTGCGCTGCGTGAAGCGCTGCTCAATGCCGTCGTTCACCGCAGCTACACAGACCCCAGCGACATTCAAATCAAAATCTTTGACGACAAGATCACCATCTTCAGCCCTGGCACTTTTTACGGCGGCATCAGTATTGCCGATATCCAGGCCGACAATTACCGCTCCAGCCTGCGCAACAAGCTGGTGGCTGAGGGTTTCTACCTTACCAATGCGATAGAAAAATATGGCAGTGGCTTCATCCTCATCCGCAAGGCCCTGCAGGATTATCCCGAGATCGATTTCGAGATCAAAGAATTTGCTGGTGGTGTGATGGTGACCTTTGCGCAAAAGCAGCCAGAGTCGCAGCCAGAGTCACAGCCAGAGTCGCAGCCAGAGTCTGCCTTATCCATTGAAGCCAAGGTGTTACGGCTACTCGTCATGGGACCTATGGGTAAACGCGACATCTCTGCCGCGCTAGGGCAAAAAGAAGTATCAGGGCAGTTGAACAAGGTTATCAGTATCCTGTTGGCCAAAGGCCTGATCGAGACAACCATCGCCAATAAACCCAACAGTCGGTTACAGCAATACCGACTGACTTTGTGAGAAACCGACATGGCAACTCAAGACCCAACTTTTGTATCATGCCCATGACCCCTTCAACGCAGGATGCTGCAGTTTTCTCCGAAATCCTCAGCCGCGACGGTTGGTCCATCCCCGAGGTGGGCGACTGCCTGAAGCGCTTTGCCGCGCAGACGCAGGCCGGTGACGAGACTGTTTGCCGCAGCTTGCTGGCCTGGCTGGATGCTGTGCCCCATGTGGGCGAACATGCCACCGGGCGGCGCTTCACGCGGTTGCAGTTCATTGAAAACAGCCTCAGCGCAGCTGGCTTGGCACTGACGCTGCGCGATTTTGCGCCTTGGCTTGAGGTGGCGGATGGCGATTGGCGACCCAATGCGTTGCTGCCTTACACGCCGCAAGACATGCGCTTGGTCGATTGTGAGACGCGGGTGGCGCAACTGGAGCATGATCTGCACCACATGCAGGTGACGGCCAACCGCGCGCGCGCAGAGGTGGACTATGTGGTGGCCGAACGCAACCACTATATGGCGGTGGTGACGCAGGAGATTCATCAACTGGTCAGCCAAGACTATGAAAATTCCGCCAGTTGGCGGGTGACCCAACCCCTGCGGCGGGCGATGGACTGGTCGCGCCGCATGAGGGCGTCGATGCGGGCACTGATGAGCCGCGCACCGGCTGTATCAGAGGCAGCCCAAGCAACGGCTGGCGACGTATCACCCGTGGCAACATCACCAGTAGCCCAGCCGAAGTGGGCCATAAGCGCCGCACCGTGGAACCAGCCTGGCTACAGCACCGAAGCCGCCTGGCGAGTGCAGGCAACGGCTGATTTTGACCGCAACGACTATGCAAAGTGGGTGCGTCGTTACGACACGCTCAACACGCAAGACCTTGCAGAGATGGCGCAACGCGCTGAGGCGCTGGTGAACAAGCCGCTGATATCGGTGCTCATGACGGTGGGTCAGGCTGATGCCGCGTGGCTGGCACAGGCCGTGACCTCGGTGATGGCGCAAACCTACCCGTACTGGGAGCTGTGTGTCGCCGTGGCTGCAGATGCTGACCCAGCCATTCGCCTTGTTCTGCAGCAAGTCGCAGGCATTGATCGGCGGATCAAGCTGGTTTTTAGTGAGGACGCCGTGCCGCCGGCGCCACAGTCCTTGCGCGCTGCAGCGCTAGATGTGGCAACTGGCGAGTGGCTGGTTTTGCTATGTGCTACTGATTTAATAGCTGCTCAGGCGCTATTTATGCTGGCCGAAGGTGTAAATGAGCATGAAAATTGGCAGGTAATGTATTCAGACGCGGATAAATTGGCCGAGCACAGCTTTGAACGCTGCGAACCCAATTTCAAGCCCGACTGGGACGTGGATTTGTTTTATGTGCAAAACTTTACCGAGCATCTGTGCGCTTTTGATGCCAGACTGGTGCGGCAACTGGGTGGTTTTGATGCCCGGTTTGACCGCACCGCCTCTTTTGACCTGACGCTGCGTTGCCTGGAGCAGATTCAGCCTGATCATATAGGTCATATCCCCAAAATTTTGTACCATGAGCGGCGGCTGGAAGAGGCTGGTTCGCCAGACCAAGCGGACCAGGAAGACCTGGCGCAGCAACGTCAAGTGGCACTCAACGCACATTTTGCGCGGCGCGGTATGGCGGCACAAGCGGAACTTGGCGAGCAAGGTTTGCGCATCCGTTATGCGTTACCCACACCGTCACCTTTGGTGAGTTTGATCATTCCGACCAAAAACAACGCCAAATTGCTGCGCCAGTGCATTAACAGCATCTTGACGAAAACCAGCTACCTCAACTATGAAATATGGATTGTTGATAACGGCTCCGACACGCCTGAAACGCTGGATTATTTGAAATCGCTGGCCCATTTGCAGAGGAATCAACCGAAGATTCGAGTGATTCGCGATAACTACGCCTTTAATTATTCGGCTTTGAATAATGCTGCAGTGCAGCAGGCTAGCGGCGAAATTATCGGACTGGTAAACGACGATATTGAAGTCAACACAGCCGACTGGCTCAGTGAGATGGTGAGCCAGGTGCTGCGGCCTGGTGTAGGTGCCGTGGGCGCGCGGCTGTGGTACCCGGACTTGACGCTGCAGCACGCCGGTATGGTACTGGTCGGTGGCATTGCCCGCCATGTCCACAAACATCTACCGCAGGGTAAGACGGGTTTTTGCGATCGGGCGGCGCTGGTGCAGTCCTTTACCGCCGTGACGGGGGCGTGCCTGCTGGTCAAAAAAGCACTGTATGTACAAGTCGGTGGTTTGAACGAACGTGAACTGGCGATTGGCTTCAACGACGTGGATTTTTGCCTGCGTCTGGTCGAAGCCGGTTACCGCAATGTGTGGACGCCCTATGCGGAGCTGTTTCACCATGAGTCCGCAACCCGGGGACAGGACGATTCGCCCGACAAGCAGCGCCGCGCTGAAAAAGAGCTGCGTTACATGCGCCAGCGCTGGGGTGATCGATTGCTGCTTGACCCTGCCTATAACCCCAATTTAACAGATGGGCACGACGACTTCAGCTTGGCTTGGCCGCCAAGGGACAGCACCTCAAAACACTAAATCATCAAGCCAAGGCGGCTTCGATGTCTTTGTTCAGAGCCTGCGGTTTGTCCAGTGGCGCATAGCGTTTGATGACCTGGCCATCCTTGCCCACCAAAAATTTGGTGAAGTTCCATTTGATGGCTTTGCTGCCCAACAAGCCCGGGGCTTCGCTGCAGAGCCACTGGTACAGCGGAGTGGCACCCGAGCCATTGACCTCAATCTTGGCCATCATTGGAAAGGTCACACCAAAATTGAGCTGGCAAAAATTGGCGATTTCGTCATTGGTGCCGGCATCCTGTGCGCCAAACTGGTTGCACGGGAAGCCCAGCACCACCAAGCCTTTGCCGCCGTAGGTTTTGTGCAGTTCTTCTAGCCCACCAAATTGGGGTGTAAAGCCACAGGCGCTGGCGGTGTTGACGATTAAAAGTGCTTTGCCTTTGTATTGGTCAAGCTTGACGAGCTCACCGTTGATGCCCAGGGCTTCGAAGTCGCAGATGGAATGTTTCATAGACCTATTTGAACAAAGCTGAAGCTGTGATTGTGGATGAATGATTCTAATTGTCAAAGGCGGCTAAAACGGCGGCCAAAACAATCAGGCTGCCGCCTACCAGGGTGCGCGTATCAAGCACCGCAGCGCCCAAAGCGACCGAGGACAAACTGCCAAAAATAACCTCGGTGAGCATCACGACCGAGGTGGTGCTCGACGGTAAACGCGCCGCGCCATATTGCAAAGCGGTGTTGCCCAGCAAAAATGCTAAAGACAGGGCGGCACCCACCCAGGCCCAATAGGCTGTCACGGTGGGTAAAGCGGTTACCCAGCCCTGCGTCATCCCTGCGCCACCCGCGATTAGTGCCAACAGGGCGCCGCCCATGAACATGGCAAACATGCGCGCCTCGCTGGGGGTGTTGCCCAGTTTTTTGAGCAGCACATTCGTCAGCGCGAAGCAAAAACCACCCATCAAGGACAAACCGTCGGCAAAACTGAAATGGATGGACAAGGCGGTCGCACCAGATGGGGGGTTGACGGGAATCAAAACAACCATCACCCCGACAAATGCCAGCAGCAAACGGACGATGGCCGATTTGCTGGGGCGCTCCTTCAACACCAGCCAAGCCAGCAACACGGCCCAGGCAGGCATGAGGTAAAACAAGATCAGCACCCGCACAACATCGCTGATGCTGACGGCCCAGTTGAAGCCCACATTGGTCAGCCCCGAAGCCAGCAACAAGAGCCACAACTGCGGATACTGCACCAGTCCACGCCAAGCCAAGGGTTTGACGGACAACACCACCAACAGTGCAAAGCAGTACATGATGACGGTGGACCACAGGGGGTGTAACCCCGCTGATTGCAGCTCACGCAGCGGCCACCAAGAGACACCCCAGACGAAAGCGTTGACAATCAGCGCACCGACGGGCAACAACGCAACCGGCAACGACTTAGCCATGCATGTCGTCGTGCGTGGCAATGTCTATCAAATGCGCTTCTTCAGCTGGATATTTGAGAAGATTGCTGGCGTGCCAGCGTTGGATGAGCCACATCACCGAGGCGATGAGTGCGCCGAAAACGGCAATGGTACGAAAGGCGGACAAACCCATGCTGGCCGCCAAGGCGTAGCTACCACCCAAGCCCACAATACAAATTTGTTCATTGAAGTTTTGAACCGCAATAGACCGACCCGCCCCCATCAGGTTATGCCCCCGGTGCTGCAGCAAGGCGTTCATGGGTACGACCAAAAAACCACCCAAACCGCCTAACAAAATCAAGAAAGGGATGGCGACCCAGACGTTGCTGATGAAATTGAGCCCGATGACCAAGATGCCCATGCCGATGCCCAGTGGAATAACGCGGGTGGCCTGATCAAGTGTCATGCGCAAGGAGGCAACCACAGCGCCCACGGCTGTGCCAATGGCGACCACACCCACCAGCGCCGATGCCTGTGTGGTGCTGTAGCCCAGCGCAACAGCCGCCCAGGCAAACACGATGACGCGCAGGTTGCTGGAAACACCCCAGAACAAGGTGGTGGTGGCCAGCGAAATTTGACCTAATTTATCACGCCAGAGCCGTGCATTGCAGCTTCTAAAGTCTGACAAAAGTGACAACTTGTTGGCGGGCATGGGGCGCATGGCAACCCCGGTGTGCGGGATACGTGTGTTGAACCATGCCGCAATTAGGTAGACAAAAATCAAGGTGGCAATGGCAGCTTCGGGCGGGGTGTCGACACTGGTTTGCAATATCGGAAAATCAAACGACAACAACAGACTTGAGACTTGTTGCCCCACCAGTTGGCCACCCAATAAAATGCCCAGAATGATGGAGGCGATCGTCAGCCCTTCAATCCAGCCATTGGCTTTGACCAGTTGTGACGCGGGCAGCAGTTCCGTCAAAATGCCGTACTTGGCCGGTGAATAAGCCGCTGCGCCCAAGCCTACAACGGCATAGGCCAATAGCGGGTGGCCACCAAAAAGCATCAAAACGCAACCAATGATTTTGATGCTGTTACTCACCAGCATCACTTTTCCTTTGGGGTAGGCGTCCGCAAAAGCGCCCACAAAAGGCGCTAAAAGTACATAAAACAATGCAAATATGGGTGTTAAAGCCGGAATATGCCATGAAGGTGCTGAGGAAGCTTTTAGCAATTCAATCGCTGCAACGAGCAAAGCGTTGTCGGCCAGGGAACTGAAAAATTGGGCCGACATGATGGTGTAAAAACCACGGATCATGGGCTGTTTGGAAGGCTGCGTCATAGACATTCGGCTGAAATAACGGGCTGTTCTGGTTTCATATGCTCCTGAAGGTTGACCCAACGGCATGCGTAGTCTGACTGTATAAGCACATTGAATGTGTGAAGTTTTAGTGAAGTTAAAGTCGTTGTGTAGGAGTTATATCACGCTGGCGTGTAAAACGGGCCTTGTCGGATGCGAGAATACCCTGACACGACAGCTGAATCGAGTCCACTTCGTCATCTAGGATTGCCATGCCACGCCCCATTCTCGCCACCATTCACACCGATGCGCTGCGCCACAATTTGCAGCGCGTACGCCAAGCTGCGCCGCAGGCTCGCGTGTGGGCGATTGTCAAAGCCAACGGCTATGGTCACGGCATTGAGCGCGTGTTTGAAGGATTGAGAGGGGCCGATGGCTTTGGCTTGCTGGATTTGAATGAAGCCGTGCGGGTGCGTCAATTGGGTTGGCGTGGCCCGATTTTGTTGCTGGAGGGCGTGTTTGAGCAGCGTGACCTGGAGCTGTGTTCCCGCCTTGGCCTGTGGCATACCGTGCATTGCGACGAGCAAATACAGATGCTGGCGACCCACAAAACCGAAGCGCCACACAGGGTCTTCCTTAAAATGAACTCGGGGATGAACCGCCTGGGCTTCACGCCGCAGCAGTATCGTGCCGCCTGGACCCGGTTGAACGCCTTGCCACAGGTGGAAGAAATCTCCTTGATGACACATTTCAGCGATGCCGACGGTGCCAAGGGCATTGAGCCGCAAATGAAGGTTTTTAATGAAGCCGCCCGGGACTTGTCGGGTGAGCGCAGCGTTTGCAACAGTGCAGCGACGCTGCGTTACGCCGGGTTGGATGAGGGCGACTGGGTTCGGCCTGGCATTGCTTTGTATGGCAGCGCACCTGATTTCCCGACGCAAACCAGCGCGCATTGGGATTTATTGCCAGGCATGACACTTTCATCAAAAATAATAGCAACTCAGGCAATAAATACGCCGGCTACTGTCGGATATGGCTCTACTTTTGTGGCGGATAAGCCGATGTTGATTGGCGTGGTCGCCTGTGGCTATGCGGACGGCTACCCACGCCATTGCAGTACAGGCACGCCCGTGCTTGTCGAAGGTGTTCGTACCCGCATGGTTGGGCGCGTCAGCATGGACATGATCACGGTGGATTTGACCCCCTTGCAGGCTGCAGGCGTTCCCGTGGGCTTTGGTAGCGAGGTCACGCTGTGGGGGCGGGCTGCAAATGGTGTGGTTTTACCCATTGATGTGGTCGCGCAGGCTGGCGGTACCGTGGGTTATGAGCTGATGTGCGCTTTGGCGCCGCGTGTGCCAGTGGTGGTGCATGACGCCAGTGCGGGATAATCTGTCATATGAACGCTGCTTTTATCTTGACCCTATCCTGCCCGGACCGCCGGGGCATTGTGCACGCTGTTTCAGGTTTTTTGCTGGAACGTGGCGGCAATATCGAAGAGGCGGCCCAATACAACGACCCTGACACGGGTCTTTTTTTCATGCGGGTGCAGTTTGCTTTTGATCCAGCCAGCCAGATGGATCAGGTTGAATTGCGCCGCCAGATTGACGCTTTTTCAACGCCCTTTAACATGCAATGTAAGCTGCATGACACGCGGCAGCTGATGCCCACGGTGTTGATGGTCAGCAAAGAGGGGCATTGTCTCAACGACCTGCTGTTTCGCTGCAAAAGCGGTCTGTTGCCGATTGATGTGCGCGCTATTGTGTCCAATCACCGCGATTTTTACCAAATGGCGGCCAGTTACAACGTGCCGTTTCACCACATTCCCGTATCGGCGGCCACCAAAGCGCAGGCCGAGAGCCGCGCGCTGGAGGTGATTGAAGCAGAGGGTGCGGAACTCGTTGTTTTGGCCCGCTACATGCAGATATTGAGCGATGACCTGTGCCGCAAGCTGGCGGGGCGTGCCATCAATATTCACCATTCGTTTTTACCCAGCTTCAAAGGGGCCAAGCCGTATTACCAAGCCCATGACCGTGGCGTGAAGCTCATTGGGGCGACCGCACATTACGTGACGGCAGACCTGGACGAAGGCCCGATCGTCGAGCAGGACGTGGCGCGGGTGGACCACAGCCGCACGGTGGAAGACTTCACCGCTCAGGGGCGCGACACCGAAAGTCAGGTGTTGGCACGCGCTGTGAAGTGGCACAGCGAACACCGCGTGCTGATCAACGGTCGTAAAACGGTCGTTTTTAAGTAAAAGAAAGCTGGTAAGCGGGCTATTTAAGCTGGCACATGACCTGGCCCAGCTGGACGCCCCCGCCGGCGGCCCATGTCGGGTTGAATGCCAAACCTTTGGCGCGGTCCTGGGGGAACAGCATTACGACAGTCGAGCCGAGTAAAAACCGACCCATTTCATCGCCTTGCTTGAAGGTGATGCTTTGGTCGTCGTAGCGCCATTCACGCACCGAAGCCGAGCGTGGCGGGTTGACCACACCGTGCCATACCGTCGCCATGCTGCCCACAATGGTGGCCCCCACCAGCGTCAGGACAAATGGCCCCTGTGCCGTGTCAAACACACACACCACACGCTCGTTGCGTGCAAACAGACCCGGAACACCATGGGCGGTGGTGGGGTTGACTGAAAACAAGTCGCCTGGCACATAGATCATGCGTGTCAAGCGGCCATCGCAGGGCATGTGGATACGGTGGTAGTCCTTGGGGCTGAGGTACAGCGTGGCAAAACTGCCGTTTTGAAACTGCGCCGCCAAATCGGCATCGCCCCCGACCAGCGCCGTGGTTGAAAAGCGGTGGCCTTTGGCCTGAAAGATCTGGTCTTGCTCAATCGCCCCAAATTGGCTGATGGCGCCGTCTACGGGGCAAATCAAATCGGCGCTTGCCAGCGGCCTGGCATTCGGCTTCAACGCACGGGTGAAAAACGCATTGAAGGTGGCGTAGCTGCTGATGTCAGGATTCAAAGCCTCAGCCATGTTGACCTGATAGCGGCCCACAAACCAGCGAATCAAAGCCGCAGTGAAGTTGCCACCTTCTTGGCCGGCAACCCAACCCGCAAATTTGGTTAACAGCAGTTTGGGTAAAAAATATTGGGGTAAAACTTTGAGTCTATGCATCATGGAGGCTCCTAGTCTGTTATTTCAACCAACCGCGCTTGCGGAAGTACCACATAGGCACCAAGGCGCTCGCCATCATCAATGTCACGGTATAGGGGTAGCTCCATCCACCTAAAAATTCAAGTTCAGGAAACTTTAAATTCATGCCGTAGACGCTGGCAATCAGCGTGGGTGGCAGCAAAGCGACACTGGCCACAGAGAAAATCTTGATGATCTTATTTTGGTTGATGTTGATGAAACCAACGGTGGCATCCATCAAAAAGTTGATTTTGTCAAACAGGAAGGCGGTGTGGGAATCTAGCGAATCAATATCGCGCAAAATTTGTCGCGCTTCGTCAAACTGTTCGGCATTGAGCATCTTGCTGCGCATGACAAAGCTCAGCGCGCGGCGTGTGTCCATCATATTGCGGCGGATACGGCCGTTCAAATCTTCATGGCGTGCAATGGCGCCCAGCACTTCACTGGCCAGCGCATCTGTCATGTCGCCCGACAGCACTTTTGCGCTGACTTTTTCCAGCTCCACGTAAATGCCTTCCAACGTGTCGGCAGAGTATTCTGCATCAGCGTCAAACAATTTCAGGAGTACTTCTTTTGCATCTTCAATGAGACCTGGCGCGCGGCGGGCGCGCATGCGAAGCAGGCGGAAAACCGGCACATCTTCGTCGTGGATGGAGAATAAAACGCCGTGGCTTTTAAGCTGGGTGTTGACCAGATTCAAAATAAAAGCCACCCGTACGGTGCGCGGTTCGGTGTCGTCCGCGACTAAAAAGTCAGACCGGATATGCAAATCGCCATTGTCTTCTTCATAGAAACGGGCGGATTCTTCAATATCCTCGTCCATCGCATCTTCGGGTATGGACAGTCCGTAATGTTGTTTGACCCAGCGTTTTTCTTCAAGGGTGGGGGATTCCAGGTCCACCCAGATGGGTTGGAACTTGGCAAGTTCTTCTAAAGACTCGATCTCTTCCTGGAAGAGCCGGCCGTTTGCAAGCGAAAAGATGTTGAGCATGGCTCACTCCCGAAAAAGGTTTGCATTAAGACTAAAGGGGACGGGTTCGCTTTCAACCCCTCTTGCCAATACGTCAACCAATACGTCAACCAATACGTCAACATGTGTGCTGTGCGCGGGAGTTAAAAGCTACCAACTAGGGTAGGATTCCAAGCGAATGCTCCAAAAATAATAAGGCTTCATTATGACAGCATGAACGACGGTTTCTGGTGATGCTACAGTGTAAGATTATTCAAGGAAGCCATGCCAATCAGCCCGCCCAACCGACTGTCCCCGAAGCGCGAGTTCTGGCTCTTATTGACACTCGCGGGCATTCAGTTCACCCATATTCTTGATTTCATGATCATGATGCCGTTGGGACCGCAATTCACGCGAATTTTCTCCATCACCGATGCGCAGTTTGGCTTGTTAGTCTCCGCCTACACCTTGGCTGCGGGTGCGTCTGGCTTGCTGGCAGCCACTTATCTGGATAAATTTGACCGCAAAAAGCTGCTGCTGACCTTGTATATTTTGTTTGGCTTGGCCACCCTGGCATGCGGATTGGCACCTACGTATTACACCCTGATGCTGGCGCGGGTGATGGCGGGCGTCTTCGGTGGGGTGCTTTCGGCACTCTCGCAAACCATTGTGGCTGATGTCGTCCCATTTGAGCGGCGTGGCCGTGCCATGGGCATTGTGATGACCTCTTTTTCGGTGTCCACGGTTGCTGGCGTGCCACTGGGGCTGTTTTTGGCAGCCCATTTCAGTTGGCATGCGCCTTTTTTTGGGATTGCAGCATTGGTTGGTGTACTTGCGGCAGGCGCCTTCATTACGTTGCCGCCGTTGACGGATCATCTCAAAACCGAATTCAAGCCTTCTGCCTGGCGTGGCATCGGGCAGGTGCTTTCCGACCCCAACCACCTCAAAGCCTTTGCGTTTTCAGGTTTGCTGATGTTTGCGGGATTTACCGTGATTCCGTTCATCACGATTTATTTGCAGGCCAATGTGGGCTGGCGTACGGATCAAGTGCCTTATGTGTATTTGTGTGGCGGCTTGGTGACCTTGGTGACAGCGCGCATGATCGGTGTATTGACTGACCTTAAGGGGAAGGTGTTCATGTTCCGTTTGATGGCGTTCTTGCTCATCATTCCCATGGTCGCCAGTACACTGACAGAAGGTTGGCCGATGTGGGCGGTGCTGCTGGTTTCAACGGCCTTTTTTGCCTGCATGAGTGGACGCATGATTCCGGGGATGGCCATCATCACCTCTGCCGCCAATCCACAGTTGAGAGGCACTTTCATGGCGTTAAATTCCGCAGTTCAATCGGCGGCAATGGGTACAGCCGCCTTTATCGGCGGATTGATCATCAGCCGCGATGCGCAAAATTTGGTTCAGCACTACTGGATCGCTGCTCTGGTCGGTGCCTGCTCGAGCGTTGCCGCCATTATTGTGGTCGGCAAGTTGAAGTTGTATCAATCAAATGCTGCACCCGCACAATAGACCGTTGCACCGACTTACATCAAATACGTAAAAATGACGGCAAATGGGTGTTTGGGGCTTGCAATTGTCTTGGAGCGGGTGCATAGTAAAGTTGCTTGGTAGCAGGTCTTGTTTCAGATTATCAAGGACAGGGCCTACTTTCAAGTTTTTACCTTCGTACTGAGTGGTAGGGTTGCACAACTGACGAACCCGGTGCGAGTTTTGCTTTTGTTCTAGGAGGCTACGTATGAATTTGACAATCAGCGGTCACCATCTTGAAGTTACCCCAGCGTTGCGTAGTTACGTGACGGCGAAATTTGATCGAATCACGCGACATTTTGACCAACTGGTTGATGTGAAGGTGCTGTTAACAGTAGAAAATCAAAAAGAAAAAGACGGACGACAACGTGCCGAGTGCAATATCCATGTCAAAGGCAGCGATATGTTTGCGGAAAGCTCGCACGAGGACTTGTATGCTGCAGTCGATGAGTTGGTAGACAAACTTGATCGTCAAGTCGGACGACACAAAGACAAGATAAAGGACCACCATCACGAGACGCCAAAGCGCCTGATGTAGGTTGCCGTAAAATCGAAAAGTCTATAACCGCCCTGCATAACCGTTCTAACCGTAGAACGGTTCTGCAGGGCGGTTTCTTTGTTTTAGCTTGTAATTTCAGAAAATCGTAACTTTCTATTTCAGTGGGTGCATAATCTCGAACCAACTATGAACCGACTATCTAGCATATTGCCAACTGCCCAAGTGCTCGTGGGCGTTGATGCCACCAGCAAAAAACGCGCTTTTGAAGAAGCTGGCTTACTATTTGAAAAATTGCATGGTTTGAACCGGGCGACCATCACCGACAGCTTGTTCGCGCGTGAACGACTCGGGTCGACGGGTTTGGGGCACGGTGTTGCTATTCCGCATGGCCGTATCAAGGGCATGAAGGTCCCGATGGCGGCGGTTTTTCAGCTCACGCAAGCCATCGGTTTTGATGCGCCTGACGAGCAAGCGGTTAATCTGTTGATTTTTTTGCTGGTGCCTGAAGCCGCCACTCAAAAGCACCTGGAAATTTTGTCCGAAATTGCCGAGTTGCTCAGTGATGCCGCATTGAGAGACAAATTGAAGACAACACCTGATGCCACTGAACTCCATGGCTTGATCACGGGCTGGTTGGCGACACAAGCGGTGCCATGAAACCTACCGTCGTCAGTGCCGATGTCTTGTTTGAGGCCTTTCGCACTTATTTAAAGTGGCAATGGCTGGTGGGTTTGTCTGCTTCAGAGAGGCGTTTTGACGAGGTTGCCGTCCACGCCGCGCGCTCCAGCGCTGATTTGGTCGGCTATCTCAACTACATCCACCCATATCGACTGCAAGTTCTGGGTGAACGCGAAATCGCCTACCTGACCAACGGCACAGAGGAAGATTGCGCGCGCCGCGTCTCGCGCATTGTCACCTTGGAGCCACCGCTCCTGGTCTTGGGCGATGGTCAGATCCCTCCACCAAGTTTATTGTCTCTGTGTGAGCGCGCTCAGATTCCTTTGTTTGCGACCAATGAGTCTGCGGCCTTCGTGATCGACGTGCTGCGCGCCTATTTAGCCAAACATTTCTCTGATCGAACCACCATGCATGGTGTGTTCATGGATATTTTAGGCCTTGGTGTGATGATCACCGGAGAGTCGGGCCTGGGCAAAAGTGAGCTGGGATTGGAGCTTATCTCGCGCGGCAATGGCTTGGTGGCGGACGATGCCGTTGATTTATTCCGTATCAACCAAACCACCATTGAGGGGCGGTGCCCCGATTTGCTACAAAATTTGCTGGAAGTCCGTGGGATTGGATTGTTGGATATCCGTGCGATTTTCGGTGAAACCGCCGTTCGCCGGCGCATGCGTTTGAAGTTGATCGTGCATTTGGTCCGGCTTGAAACCTTCGAGCGCGATTATGAGCGCATGCCATCAGAGCCGCTCACTCAAGACGTGATTGGCATTCCTGTGCGAAAAGTGGTGATTCAGGTCGTTGCCGGGCGCAACATCGCGGTATTGGTCGAGGCGGCTGTACGCAATACGATTTTGCAACTGCGGGGTATTGATACCTACGAAGATTTTGCCGTGCGGCAGCGCAGAGCCATGGAATTTGACTCTTGAGCCTTACACGTGGTGTCAACGCTCCGCTTGTGACTTCACCAGGTTGGGACACTTCACTTTGGTGCAATGCGCGTACAAGCTGAGTGCATGGTCGGCAATCGCAAATCCTTTGGCTTTGGCGACAGCTTTTTGTCGTTTCTCGATCTCTTCATCAAAAAACTCTTCCACTTTACCGCAGTCAAGGCAGACCAGATGATCGTGGTGTTGGCCTTCGTTGAGCTCATACACGGCCTTGCCGCCATCAAAACTGCTGCGCGTCAAAATGCTGGCTTGTTCAAACTGCATCAGCACGCGGTAGACCGTCGCCAGGCCAATGTCGGTGCGATCCAGTAGCAAAATCCTGAAAACATCTTCAGCTGTCATGTGGCGTGGCTCGCCCTTTTGGAATATTTCCAAAATTTTCAAACGCGGCAGGGTTGCTTTTAAACCCGTGTTTTTAAGTTCGTCGATGGTGTTCATGGTTATTATTTGAATGGCTGTGCTAACGCTACAATGACTGCAATCATATAGCCACCCGTTACTTTCTACCACCCAGCCGTGCTGCTGCCACATTTGACCGCCATGAATACTACTCGTCGCTCCCTCGCTCTCAGATGCCTCATTCAACGCCTGTTTCAGCGTTTAGACCTTCGCCCATTCAAGCTGGCATTGGCCAGCACGGCTTGCGCGCTGATCGTTGCCTGTGGTTCCTTTCCGTACAAGGTTGAAGTGGCACAAGGTAATTTCGTGTCCAAAGAACAGGTTGCCGCTTTAAAAACCGGTATGCCACGTGCGCAGGTGATGGATATTCTGGGCACGCCGCTTTTGGTCAGCGTGTTTCATGCAGACCGTTGGGAATACGTTTTCTCGCTGAGACGGCAGGGTGTCGAGTCAAAACCTTACAAATTGACCGTCTTCTTCAAAGGTGATTTGCTTGATAAAGTTGACGGCAGCAACATGCCCACAGAACAAGAGTTTGTGGACTCGCTGTCGGCCAACAAATCAAGCGCCAAGCTGCCTGTGCTTGAAATGACTGAGCAAGAACTCAAAGCCACCGAAAAACCGGCTAAAAATGTCGCGACAGATCCTTCAGTGGCACCCGCAGGTGCTGCCGCCGCCAACTATCCCGCACTTGAAAGCTCGCCAAAGTGACGGGGCCAAGCACGGAGCCACTGCGACTTGCCATTGCCGGTGCCAGTGGGCGCATGGGGCACATGCTGATCGAGGCTGTCCGCAGCGCTGATGATTGCGTCTTGGCGGGTGCCCTTGATATATCTGCTTCGCCCGCTATTCATTCTGATGCGGTGGCTTACCTCGGGCAAACCAGCGGTGTCTTGGTGACCGACAATATCGCCGCAGGCTTGAGCCCTGCACAGGTGTTGATTGATTTCACACGCCCTGAAGGCACGATGGCCCATTTGCACGCCTGCCGCAAGCTGGGCGTCAAAGCGGTGATCGGCACGACGGGTTTCGACGCTGCGCAGAAAGCGGAGATCGCCGAGATCGCCAAAGACATCGCCATCGTGATGGCCCCCAATATGAGCGTGGGTGTGAATGTCACCTTCAAGCTGCTTGAAATGGCCGCCAAAGCGCTGAACACGGGCTACGACATTGAGGTCATTGAGGCGCACCATCGCCACAAAATCGACGCGCCATCGGGCACCGCCCTCAAAATGGGTGAGGTGATCGCCGATGCCTTGGGGCGTGATTTGAAAGACTGCGCTGTGTATGAACGCTATGGCGTCACCGGCGAGCGCGATCCGTCCAGCATCGGTTTTGCCACTATTCGTGGTGGCGACATCGTGGGCGACCACACCGTCCTCTTTGCTGGAACGGGTGAGCGCATCGAGATCAGCCACAAAGCCTCCAGCCGAGACTCCTACGCCAAAGGCAGTTTGATAGCTGCGCGGTTTTTAGCGAATAAACCAGCCGGTCTGTTTGATATGTTTGATGTGCTGGGCTTGCGCTGAACTCCAGTCAAACCATAGTCAAACCACAGTCAAACCGCACCCCTCGGTGATGTAAACAACATGGATGCTTTTCACTTTATTGCGCAGGGTGATGCCATCAGCAAAGCTGTGGCCTTGCTGCTGCTGTTGATGTCGGTCGCCAGTTGGGTGGTGATTTTGATGAAAGCCTGGGCTTTGCGCCGCGCTACCGACGATGTGGCACGCGGCACGGCCGCCTTTTGGCAGTCGCCCACGCTTGCTACCGGGCAGCAACAAGCCACGGTGTTTGACCGTTCTGCACTGGTGACGCCGCTGATTTCTGCGAGTCAAAGCATCGGCGGCGTTCAAGCGGTTCAAGACAGCCAAGGCATCCCTACTTTGGCACAGGCTGGCGACAAGGGGCAACAACTCACCCGTGTGTTGCGCGACGCTTTGCACAAGATCATCAACCAGCTGAATTTTGGCCAGGTTTTATTGGCCACCGTGGGTTCTACCGCACCATTTGTCGGCTTGTTGGGCACGGTTTGGGGTATTTACCATGCGCTCACCAGCATTTCTGGCGCGGGTCAAATGACGATTGCCCAAGTGTCTGGCCCCGTTGGGGAAGCCTTGGTCATGACCGCCGCTGGTTTGGTCGTCGCCATTCCCGCCGTCCTCGCCTACAACGTGTTTGGCCGCGTGATTGGCCGCATTGAGGCCGATCTGGAAGGCTTTGCCAGCGATTTGCGTGAGCTGATGCAGCACAACGAGGTAAAGACTTGAGCGACGCCGGGCCGCCCCAAGGCGCGAAGGCACCCTCGGGGGGCAGCGCAGCACACGCAGTGGCAAGCGTGGGGGGTCAAGGCTCAAGATGAGTTTCGGCCGCCTAGAACGTTCCCAGGGCTCAAAACCCATGAGCGACATCAACATGACGCCGTTGGTTGATGTGATGCTGGTTTTGGTGGTTATTTTCATCATCACCGCACCGTTGATGACCAGCGCCATCAAGCTCGATTTGCCCAAAACTGAAGCTGCCCAACCTGTCGATGCGCCTAAATTTGTCACCATCATTGTTGATAAAAGCGGTCAAATCTTCCTGAATGACCAAGTTACGAGCCTGACCCAGCTCAGTGAATCCCTCACAAAAACCGCTCAAAACAGCAAAGACACCGAAGTTCAGTTGCGTGCCGACGAAGCCGTGCCCTATGGCAAAGTGGTCGAGGTCATGGGTGTGGCGCACAAGGCGGGTTTGAGCCGGATTGGCTTCATTGCTGAGGCGAAAACAGAGACGAAATCGGCTAAGTAGCGTCAAAGTCAGGTCTTATGGGTGCAGTTGCAGCCTCTACAATTGGGGGATGACTGCTTCAACCTCTACATCCAACGATATTTCCCCAGCGACTTACGACCATCTGGCGATTGAAAAAGCCGCCCACAGCCACTGGACAGCGGCCGACGCCTACCGCGTCACCGAAGGCGCACTAGACGCAAACGGCAACCCAAAACCCAAATACTACGCCTGCTCGATGTTGCCCTATCCCAGCGGCAAGCTGCACATGGGGCATGTGCGCAACTACACCATCAACGACATGCTCACGCGCCAACTGCGCATGAAGGGCTACAACGTGCTCATGCCCATGGGCTGGGACGCGTTTGGCCTGCCGGCTGAAAACGCCGCCATGAAAAACGGCGTGCCGCCCGCGCAGTGGACGTTCGACAACATCGCCTACATGAAAAAGCAGATGCAGGCCATGGGTTTGGCCATCGACTGGAGCCGCGAAATCGCCACCTGCACGCCCGAGTATTACAAGTGGAACCAGTGGTTGTTCCTCAAAATGCTGGAGCAGGGCATTGCCTACCGCAAAACCCAGGTCGTCAACTGGGACCCGGTGGACCAAACCGTGCTGGCCAATGAGCAGGTGATCGACGGCAAAGGCTGGCGCACCGGCGCGGTGGTTGAAAAACGCGAGATTCCGGGCTATTACCTCAACATCACCAAATATGCCCCCGAGTTGCTGGAGCACGTGAAAACCGGTCTGGACGGCTGGCCCGAGCGCGTCAAGCTGATGCAGGAAAACTGGATCGGCAAGAGCGAAGGCGTTCGCTTTGCCTTTACCCACGACATCACCGACGCAAGCGGCAGCCTGATCGGAGGCGGCAGGAT
>JAYVJL010000135.1:0-15552 GCA_043769295.1 Polaromonas sp.
CAAGAACAAGCTTAAAGAAATATTGAACCGAGCAAAGTTGACGAATCTCCATGCGCAGGCTTTGGTGGTGTTTACAGATAGCCAAGGCAATGTGCATGCTCAGCTACCGCCTAATTACCTGCATATCAGCGAGTTGGCCTATTATTTCCGGCAGCAAGCAGCAGTATTTTACGAAACAGCTGCGGCAGAAGGCATGTATGACACGTCATACTTAGCTGAGAGAATCTTGCCTTGCTTGGATGCTTCACCCAATGCCTTGCATCTACATATGATGCGCCTTTCGCCATCATCAGACTCTTTGAAGACCTACCAAAGCAATCACAGACACTTGGTTGAACTGCAAAACACACCGGTTTTAACGCACCAAACAGACCGTCCGTTCGGGTATTGGGCCTCCAATATGTTGTTTTTTATGAGTTTGGCTGCTGTGAGCCACGCGCTTAGTTAAAGAGTTGACGTTGAGCTCCCCTTGAATCAGCCTCTGTGGCTGATTTTTTTTGTCTTGATTACTTTTTTGCTTTTCAAATGTTATTAATTTTTCTTTGAACTACTAGGGTGCTTTAGCTGTTTTGAGTTTTTTTCGATTTGCGTAAGCAAATTCGTTTGCTATCTTGAATGTTCAACAACATCAATTAGCAAAGGATAGAAAAATGTCTTCTCCCATCTCAAATTTAGTTCTAGCTGTGGCTATCCACGGCATCAAGAACAAAGCGCTGATCAATAAACTTGAAACCTATTGGGTCAACGAAGAACTATCGATTCATGGAAGGTATTCACCATTTATGTTGGAAGTGCAAAAGAGGCAAGATTTGAAAGCCAACTTTTGGCCATTGAGTATTTTTGTCTTGTTTGTACTGATAGATGGTTTGATCTTGTGTGCATGCAGCCACTGGTCGATTCAATGCGCGGGCATTGCTGTTTCTTTAATGGCCACATCCATGATCACCAATATCGGGACGGCTATCTGGTGCTCTTATAAAACCAATGTCTTACAAGCCAAGGAGGTTGCATGAACACTTCTTTAATCATGGATGTTGTATCAACACTTGGAGCCTTAATCTTGGTCATTGGTGGCATAACAGGCATCTTCTTATTACTAATAGAGGGTATTAATGTTTACTTGGATGGCAAGGAGCAAAAAAGGCGAGGTTTTCTTAAGGAGTATGTGTTTCCTGAGAGTTATCACATCGAGGTGATGAAGCGATATCCGCATCTATCAGCACAGGATGTCAACCTTGCATTTGAACAACTGCGGTTTTACTTTAGCATCTGCCTGCTGAAAATGCCTTCGTCAGTCGCAATGCCATCCAAAATTGTGGATGTGTGTTGGCATATTTTTTTATGCGACACGAGGCAATACAAGCAGTTTTGCGAGATGGTTTTTGGAGATTTTTTACACCATAACGCTTGGGTTGAAGCCAATTTATCGGTTCAGAGTGAATTGACCGCAGGTGTTACACAGAAAGATCCAGAAGATTTGTCTGAAGAAATGAAAGCTCAACAAGCTCTTGAGTTTCGAAATCACCTTGCTGCAGCTAGGATCTACCAATGGTCAGCTGAATTAGAAGGTGAGGGACAAAAATCAATGCTGCCCGCAGTGCCGCTTTTATTCAGAATTGATGAAGAACTGGCAATCAAAGACGGTTTTTTCTATACACGTGAAGTTACTGAGTTTTTAGCGAATTACGATCTTAAAGGTGCCGAATCAGAGGCGGCCAGTCTAGACTTAACTGCGGCTGGAAGTGATGGTGCGGCTTGTGGGGATGGCGGAGGTGCTTCTTGTGGGGGGTGTGGTGGGTCTGTTTGATCTAAATTCAAATAAATCAAACGTAGCTTACATTCGATAATTATGGTATTTAAAAACTGTGCTTTTAAAACTGACCTGTTGTTGGCTCATACATCACTGAGGTAATAGTTCCATCTTGTATATGCTGAACCGCTTGATCGATCACATGCAGCGGCACCAAAAACCACTCTCTTGGTTTGACGGGATTCCCGAAACGATCATCGATTGTCAAATCGAGCTGCACAGCACCAAACATTTGATGAAAAATCTTTTCAATCTTGGTCCTGTTTAAATTGTGCAGTTTATAAGTAGTCACAACTTCAACATCAGCAAATAAGTAGGTCGCATCTTTTTTTGCCGCCGCGATGCGTGTTTCAACCTTCCCCCCCGTGACACCAATCTTATGTATCAGTTCACGATGCTCGGCGATATACGGATGACTAGATTGGCTGCGCAAAACATAAATCGTGCCACTTTCAATGTCACCATCTTCACTCTCGGCAGCAAACAAAGAGCCGGCATCAGGCTCGGTAACTCTACGGCCAGCATCGTCTTTGTAGAGTGCTTTTTGCAATGAGCGAAGCAAAATATTGCTTCGCTCATTGCTATATATCACGCGAAGTCTGGCATCCCACTTGCCGTATTCATATTGCTTTTGCTCGGCCATTTCAGCCACATAAGCAATCTGCCCCCCAAGTATGTAGAACTCACCCTTGTTAATTTCAGCATCTTCCTTAAAACGCCGACCGATATGGATACTTCAATCTACCAAAGCCTTCAAAAGCGCATCTCGCGCGTCCTGATAAAACTCAATATCCAACTTTGTGGCCATATCGTCCGAAAGGTCGAATAACTGCTTGCGACATGATACGGGCAGCAACAATGACTTTGCACCCTTCTCTACCGCTAACTCAGCCAACGTCACTGCGTTGTGAACGGGCTCAATAGTGCCACCCAGAGTAACTTCACCCACCACCACCAGCCCGCCTCGGACAGACTTACGCAACAGCGCACTGGCCAAAGCAATCAGCGATGCTACGCCTGTCTTGGCCGCAGATTTGGCTGCGTCAAAGCCACGTATCTGAACCGAGAACTCGTGGGCACGCGGATCCCGGTCGCCGACCAGCTGGGTAGCGCGGGCGTAGAGGTTTTGCTCAGCACAACGAATCGACTCTCTGAACGGAGCAGGTACCGGATTGTTCAGGACGCGAACGCCGTTGCCCGGCCCTTCGGTCACTTCCAGACGGAACAGCCCGGGATGCTCTTCCTGGCCGCCGGGGCTTAATGTCCAAATTTGGCCACATTCCAACGGCTCGTCACCAATGCCACTCTGACTTTGTAGCTCAGGGGTGGACACGAACTTTTCCACACCTTCAGTGCCAATCGTGTAACTGAAATGGGTATTGCGGAACTCGGCAGCACCAATACGTTTTTGTTGCTCTTTCACACGTCGGCGCACTTCTAAGGCCAGACGCACAGCCCACTCAAGGTCTTCTTCACTAACTTGAGCGCGCTCGTCAGGATAAATCAGCTTCAGCAAGCCACTAACAGTTTTATTGACGCCATTCAGGTCCCGACCTGACAATGCGCCACCCCAAAACACCCGCCCCTGCAGGGTGGCCACTCGGCTCTGGCCGCGTAGCTGCGTGAAACACTCCGACAGGAAGTCGCTCACCAGGCCGAAATGGTTGGTAAACATGCTGGGATTGAGCTTAGGCACATCCCAGCCTGGCAGGAAACAGTGGATGCGGTCCATGAACGCCGTATCGTCGCGCATTTCCGGTGGCAGGGGGCCAAAAAGGTGACCAACGCGTTGCTGATGTTCCACGTCCACGTCGAAGTTACCGACCATAACGATGGAGCCATCGGCGCGGATGCTCTCTTTACCCCGGGAGAATTCCCCCGACTCCATGTAGCCTTTCATGATGTTGACGCCATCCTTTTGATCAAAGGACACCCCGGACACCTCATCAAAACAGACGACATCGTACTGGCACACCAGACCTCGCTGACCGCTGGCATTGTTTACAAACATTCGCGCCACGCTAGCCTTGCCGCCAGAAATCAGGTGCGCATAGGGAGAGACCTGCTGGAACAAGTGCGACTTACCGGTGCCGCGCGGCCCCAGCTCAACCAGGTTGTAATTTCGCTCAGCGAAAGGCACCATGCGAAGTAACAGCGCGTCTTTGGCACGTTCGCCCAAGTCTGCCGGTTCGAAGCCCACGCTGCGCAGTAACACATCACGCCATTCGGCGGTGGTAAAACTGGCCCGTCCTTTAGCCAGAACATCAAGTACCTCACGCTTGGACAGCTGAATCGCTCGCAGGGAGTCGACGCCGAACGGCCGCCCACCCTTTTCTTGGGCAATAGATGCGTCATAGCCGAGGGTAACCTCGGCATAGAACCCCCCTGTCAGCATGCGCTCATGCTCTTTCACCATTTCTGGCGTGATACGCACATCGTTCAGACGCAGACTGGGCAGTGAAGCCACATAGGAGTCCGTTTTCGCATCCAACCGAGCCGTGACGATATCGATAATTTTGACGGAGCCCAACTCACGTGCTCGGGCTTTGAACAGCTCTTCCTCACCGGCTTTGACCGTACGTGAACCCAATTGCCGTTGTACGATTTCAAGGCCTTCTTGGATTTCGGTCTCATCAGTGGTTGCGCAGTAACGCCCCAGCAGGAACTCAACAACGTAGGTCGGCACCGGAAACTGGCGGCTAAACGTCCGCACCAAGTCCTTACGTACCACGTAGCCTTCAAACGCCGCTGTGGCTTTGCGATCCAAGTCATCTAATTCCATGGCTTACCCCAATTTTTCTGGTTCGTCATTTATCGTTATTCCCCGACCGTAGTCGGCTTCTTTTGCACCACATTGCCAGCCGCGTCAAGCACCACCACGAAGGCGGCAATGCCTTCGTTTGAGTCATCATCCACTGCCAGCGAGGCTTTCCCATTTTCAAGTGCCCTGACGTTGGCCACCAGCGTCGAATCTGCCAATGCAGCCTTGGTGCGAATATCAACACTCAGTTTATCGGTCGTAGGGGTCGATGCAACCTCAACTTTACACCGCAAACCTGTCCAAACGATCTTAGTGATGTCCACCTTCACCAGGCTAGCTGACCCACCAGTAACAAGTTCTAGCACCGGCACCAAGCACTCCTGCAAAGTCAGCCCGCCATGTGTGTAAGCCTCTCCTGCCATAAAGTTGGAGATACTAGGTGCGAAAGCGATCTGCACGTCTTTACACCAGTCCCAGCCAAAGGTCAGGGGTGTACCGTGCGAGCTGTCTTTCAACACCGCACAGCGGCCCCAACGCGTTTCTACCTCAAACTTTGACAACTCGGACTTTGGCAACCCACCTGGCACCAATAGCCAGCCGTGGTCGGTAACGATTCGAAAATGCCTCCAACCAGCCTCCTTTAATTCAGTCACTCGCTCCACAATCTGGCCTAACTGGGTGTCCATGTCGCGCGCCAGGCGCAGACCGTGCGCATGACCATAATGATCAAGGTCGCCACATTCCACCCAAGCTCTGCTGTTGTCTGCACTGGGTTCGCCGGTCTCATGTTTGTCCAACACCTGAAAACCTTGGTCCGTCAGCAGCTTGCGAAAGTTGTGTGTGGACAGCGGTTTTCCGTCTGCCGACACGCTGGGCTGGAAGTTTTCATCGGTTTTTTTGCCAGATACCCACTGCGCCACGGGTGACGCCCAAGCCTTGCCTGACGCTGTAACGGAAGGCATGCTTGTCCACATGGCACTTGCTGTGACTTTGCCCAACCCTGCCATTTGCGCCTGTAACTGCATCGCCACGTCATAACGCAGGCCATCAACAAACACTGTACAAACACTGTTTGACGGTACCTCGTCATTGGTCACGCCTTTGGTGCGAACAGGATGACCTAAACCCCCTTCAGCCTTGACCAGCTCCTGAAAGCGATTAGCCGAATCTTCCAGCCAGGGCACGTAAATAGCTCGCAAGGCCGCGCCGATTGTGTCAGAATCTGCTTTGCTACTGACTGCTGCCAAGGCATGCATGGCGGCCTGGTCAACCTTCCAGCCAGACTCCTGGTAACTGGTTGCCATTTGTGCCAGCGTAGCGCCCCCTGGCGTTTGCTTTGAGAGCGTAGCCAGCTCCGCCAGATGTTGCAAGCCCTGCACCAACGGTGCACTGCCCATCTTGGACCAGAGCCAGTCTCGGCGGCTGCCATGTTCTTTCTCTGCCTCAAGCACCTTCGAGCGTGCAAGCTCCGCTGGCATCGATGCACACGCACTGAGCACATAGCGTAATGCAGCCTCACCTTCTTCATTAGCGCGTGGGTAGCCCGCCAACTGGTCTGGGGCATCAAACAGACCTTTCGGTTGCGGTGGTTGTAATTTGGCCAGTAAGTCTGAAATCGACTTGAAACTGGTGAATGACTCGCTATAAAGCTCCCACACGGCAGACCAGGTTCCCTGATGTTCAGCGAGTTTTTCGGCTGCAGTCAAAACGCCATCTGTTTCTGGGTTGAATCCAAAATCTTTGGCGCAACGGTTGGTGAAGATTGCCCAACGCGCACCCGCCCATTGGGACTGCGTCAACGCGGGGTTATTCAACCAGGCCAGTACATCCCTTGTCGGATTGGGTGCCAGCAGCGAGTCCAGCCATACCGCATTGATTTGTCGGCTCTGCAACTCTTCTACTGGTCGGTCAAGCAGAATGCCTGCATCCAAAACACGCTTGAGAGCCGCTTGTGTTGCATTGTCCTGGGCGACATCAAGCCCAAGTCCGCCCTTTTTTGCAGTAAGAAATGCATTGACCGTCCAGTCCTTGCCATTAACTTGGCTCCAGAACACACCACGGTACTGCAACTCAGCCAGCGGCTGAAGCTCACGCGGGCAGGTTTCAATCGCTCGCAGGTCTGAGCGACTGGTACCTGGTAAGTACAGAATAGGGACAGCGCCACCTGGCAATTGGGTTCCCAGCTTGCCAGCGACTGCGCATTTCAGCCAGATGCCGGGGCCTCGACGCTCTTCGGGGATATAGTCTCCGAGCACAAACAGCTCTGGCAACAACTTTGCCAACTGGGGTACGGCGGATTCCCAAATACGGTCAGCATCAGTCCAAAGAATGGCAGCCGGTGAGACCATCAAGGAGCGATTCACCTTGGCGGCGGCTCGAATAGTATCTGCCAAGAAATCAATAAGATTCATTTATGTCCCATTTCAACTACACCAGTGAATTATGTTGGCATGACTCAACAAAGTGAAGACTGTGCATGCAACGTATATCGAACCGGGTTCTTCAACTTTTTCAGTACGCCATCTTCAGTCGCTCGCTTGAGCCAAGCCTTCGACTGGCTTTTTTCTATGCACAATAAAGTTGCAAGCTCATCTTCATTCAATGGCTTATTTGCTAAGAGTCGAACAAGCTTCGCAAGGAAGTCAACATACATATCAAAAGCTTCACCTATTGGGCTTTCTTCTGCCACCGTTTTCTTTTGCTCAGATGCCGTTTGAATGTGACCTTCCGGAAATGACTCCAACTTATCTGTATTAGATGCAGAGGCCTGAATCTCCGAATTGGTTTCAGTCCTCACCACAAGCAGCTGAGCATTTTCAATATTTTCAGCTGGCAAGTCGGCATCATCAACTGGCAGTAATGCCTGTTGCGGAGTTATTTGGTTCGGTTCTAATGGTTGCTTGTCCAGATGCGTCCGTGCAAAAAAATCGCCTATCGTTTCAGATGCATTCATGTCCCAGGTGTATGGTATTCCACCCTTTTCAATCAGTGCAACATTTCCCGCGCCATCGCCAGGCGTCCTAACATACAGCGGGACCCAATTCTGTTTCAGGTCTTCTAGGGCGCCCTCCCATGTTCCGCCGCTGTCGAGGGCGGAATCGATGACCAGCGCTTGGTCGGCCAACGTGTAGATATACTTGTTGCGCGCCATCGCGTTGCCCGCGTTGAATCCAGCCTCTGGGTAGAACGGAGATATGAGAACCAAGTGGCCCTCCTGCAATCCCAGCCGATTTTGACGGTTCAAGCTCGACTTAAGTAGGTCACTGGCAAGAACACCGATAGACACCCCTCCTGCTTCAGTGGCTCCCTGCATCGCTGCTGAGTCAACGCCACGCGCACCACCAGACACCACGCCAAACCCCTCCCGTGCGCACCGCGATGCAATTGCACGAGTAAAATCAAGTGCGGTCTCAGTCGCATCTCTCGAACCGATGATGGCCAGTCCCCCGGCATCTAACAAAGTCTTGTCGCCTGCACCATACAGCAGCGGTGGTGCAGCGTGCTTCAAGTGCCGCTTCAATCGCTTTGGAAATTCTGGGTCTCCACGGGATATAACCCAGAGCCCGCCACGACTCCAACGTTCCATAGCCAAGGCAAGCGCAGTGCCTCTCCCAAGTAGAAAGTCTACTCGTTTGCGTTCCAACTTCGCTTCATGTACTCCGGCCAGATTCATCTGGCCGAGCTCAGACAACAAGTCTGCAGGTCTAAGTCCGCGCGAATTCAGCCATTTGGCAAATTCTCCGTACTCACGGGCTGAAAGTGGTTGAAACGGCTCTTGTCGTTCACCGCCAAAACGTCCGCAAAGCAGGAGGACAATTTCGGTATCTGGACTGAATGTCTGTGAGCTCATGATAATCTTTTCATTTGGATGCTGTCGTCGCCAAAGCGAACGGAAAGACAACCGACGTACCAGCCTGGAGCAACAAGGCGGAGGCTAGCGTCAGCGTCCAAGCGGAGTCCACTACGTCGTCCACTAAAAGAACAGATCCCTGTGTATCGGGCTCTGTCAGTACCGTGAAGGCGCCGTCGAGATTGTGACATTGGTGAAATCGGTTCTCCATTTTTTTCTGAGGTTCCGTTTCGTGGACTTTTTGTATAACTGACTTGAACGGAACACCCAATGCCAATGCTAACCGCTGAGCAAAATCTGGCACCAGATTGGGGTGACGATTTGACGGAATACATGTCACCCAAGTAATCGAATCTGTCAGATTCCACCGATTACGAATAAGGTCGACGGAGGCGGCCACAAGTTCATCGGAAAACCGACCATTGGCTTTCCCATAAGCAACCAGTTCACCCCATACCGGTTCGCCCCATCTTGACAAAATACGCCCTTCTTCGCCACGAAGGGGGTTCGGAATATTCTGCTTACTCCAACCGAACTGTTGACGGTACTTAGCGAGTGCACCGATATCCCACTGTTTCTTCAGTTCTAGCCGCATTTCGCTGTGTTTTACAAACCGTTGTGCGGCGATAAGTGTGGCTGGTTGAATAGAAGTTGGAAGTACTGCGTGACCCAGACAAGACGCGCAACGACCACAAGGAGCCGCCATCTCATCGTCGAGGGCTTCCGCAAGGAACTGCATGAGACAGCTCTTGCTTTCAAGGTAGGCTTTCATTTCAGCCCACTCCGCCTCTCGTTGCCGCGTGAGGTGTTCGACCCGCTCTTTGTCGAGTTTGTATGGGTTAGTCGTCCGAAACCACGAGCCGTCTATTCGCACTACAGGTGACAAAGGCTCAACAACCAGCAATTTAAGAACTTTCTCAATTTGGGACTGACGTAGGTTTACCGCATGTTCAATTTCTCGAATCTTCAATCCTTCCTCAGCATTATTCAGTGCATCAAGAATTCTGGAAATTTGCCATTCTGGCGGGAACGCAGAGTCACGAAAGTACTCATTTATGTCATCGTCCTCATCTCCTGACATTAGGACGCCATACGCGATTGGTATTGCCCGTCCAGCTCGACCAACTTGCTGATAATAAGCCACAACATTGCCCGGCGTTTGGAAATGAATGACAAAAGTCAGGTCGGGCTTGTCATAACCCATACCCAGTGCAGTTGTCGCGACCAAACACTTGATTTCATTTGCTAACAGAGCACCTTCCAGTTTCTGCCGCTCTTCGTCGGGCTTCCCAGCGTGATAAGCATGTGCGTCAATGTCATTTGCTCGCAACCATTCAGAAATGCGGTCAGCATCGCGGGTTGTAAGTGTATAGACGATTCCACTTCCCGAAAGTTGCGGGATATGGTCCGCTAGCCACGCCAAGCGTTCAGCTGGACCTGACAAAAGCATATTCTGCAAGGACAGGCTCTCCCTTACCAACGGTCCACGTTGAATTGCCACCATGCCGCCCAGCTGAGTAGCCACGTCATTTTCCACTCGCTTGTTGGCGGTTGCCGTTGTCGCCAAGACTGCAATATTGGTTGGAAGACGAGCCAACACCTGCCCAATTCGACGATAGTCAGGCCGAAAATCGTGTCCCCAATCTGAAATGCAATGCGCTTCATCGATGACTAGAAGGCCAATGCGCGCTGCAATCGGCTGCAACGTCCCCATGACGAACTCATCGTTTGCTAGCCTTTCAGGTGAAATTAGAAGCAAGTCCACACGGTCAGCGAGCAGTTCTTCCCGTACATTTCGCCAATCGTCGGTGTTGGTTGAGTTCACCGTCAGGGCTCGGAGCTGAAGTCGGTTGGCTGCTTCAATCTGATTTCTCATCAACGCCAATAGCGGAGAAATAATGAGAGTTACGCCGGCACCCTGAGCTCTCATTAACTTGGCTGAAACGAAGTAAACCATGCTCTTGCCCCAGCCCGTTCGCTGTACACAGAGAACTTTTCCTCGCTGGTTAACGATGTGATCTATTGCTTCCCACTGACCATCACGGAAATCAATAGTTGTGCTGGACATTGCCGCGCGAAGGTACTCAAGTGCATCATTCCGTGCAACCATCAAAGAACTCCTCGAACAGTTTGCGATTTCACCAATGCAGCAAGCTGAGAGCCAGGCTTGAACTTATCGATGAACGTACACCTCCTGTTATGCGGCAGCCAATGTGGGCACGCGAGAAAGCAAGAATCCATGAGACCCACAGTCTTCACTAAGTTGGTTACTAACTTCATGGTTTCACATCACCTAAATCCCATTGACTGGTGAGCAGCTCAATAAGGTCCAGCTGCCGCTGTGCAACAAGTTCCGGCGTCCACTCAGAAGTCTTCAAAACCTGCGTGGTCAGCCGATATGAGGATACCCCGTGCTTGCCGCCGAAATATGCCGACTTCTTCACATCGAAATCGTAGTTAAGCGCCTGAGAGTTGCGCTTCTGGGTCAATGGAACCAAATTTGCCAACCGATGCACCCATTGCTTGCGAAGCAGCTCATCAGGCCATGTTTTCGCCCAATTTGTTCCGGGATTTACTGTCTGCGGCAAAACGTGTTCAATGGTGAGTAACCCAAGGTCATATGACGCAGCACCATCCCCGAGGAAGGAGTCGAGCCGCAATATCAGGTGGTTGCGACGGCGGGCAGTGAGAAGATAAATGTCACTGTTAAGCACTGCCAACATATTGGTCTTTTCAGCAGATGTCAGCTCTATTGCGGTAATTGGTAGCTCAAGCGAGCTTGTGGATTCCAGCGCCGTTAGCACGCTGGCATATCGCTCAATCCGCTGGTTAACGTCGTAACCGAACACATGCATGTAAGACGCCAAACGCTCCAGTTTTTGGAAAAACCAAAGTACATAGGCTGGGTCATTCTCATACGTGGCGAGGAATCGAATTGCAGAAGGAAGCCAATCTGCGTTGTCAATTCGGTTCAACCATTTCAAGTATGCATTGATGTCTGCCGCATTGGTGGTGGAAATGTAACAGCTGTTCTTTGCAACCAAATAGGCTTCTGCGTAGGGCTCAATAACCTTCTCGACCAGTTCTTCAGAAGAATGAGACTTTTTGACAACCTGGTCACGAAACTCATCTAACAAAGCTCGCCGTGCCTTTTCCTTGGCTGCAATCATTCTTATATGGCCAAAAAGCTCAGCAAAACCATCGCGTCCAGTCTTGACTTCCAGTTCCTCCCAGAGTTCGGTAATTTCGTCTTGCTTGTCTTGACTTTTGATACTGCCAATAACATCTGACTTGATGATGTCGGTCGGCAACAAGTCGAGGCCACGGCTGTTCAGTACAGAGAAAACTCGGAATGCCGACTTCGGACTTGGCGTGGAAACTGCGACCAGGAAGCACCGTTGCACCAGAAATGCACCAAAATCACATAAACGGTCTGTATCGCCCTTAAAGTTTGTTACAAGTTTGGCCAGCAGTATCTCCGCATTTCGACGTATGTTGCGCTGTGACTCGTTGTCCAGCTTCGCTGGATCCAGCGCTAATAGTTCTGGCAATCTCAGGGCTTGGACATAATCAGCAAAGAACTGCCTGTCTCGGTCGCGAAGAGCAAGCCGGGGCTTTGGTTTCAAACCTTGAGAAGCTCGACCTGGTTCGCGAATGTAGTTCTCAAAGTCCGTGCGCAATTCACCTGAAAACTGCGTCGTGAGCGCAGTCAGCAAAATCGTCAGTGTGGTGAGGCGTTGCTGGCCATCAATAACTTCAGCATTGGGCTTACCTTCATCCTTGATGAGAACAATACTCCCAAGGAAGTAGGTTTCGTCCTTTTCTTTGACGAAAAAGTCAAACAGGTCGGCAAATAAATCCCCAGCTTGCACCTCAGTCCACGCGTATGGCCGTTGGTAAGAAGGAATTGAGTAGTCGAAGTCTGAACTGAATATTTTTGCGAGTGGGTACTCCGCGCCGCTGATGTTTTTGCTCATTAGTTTTTTTCTGATGTTAATTGGTTGATCAAATGCCAGCTCTCACCCGCACTATCGTTCATATTTTTTAGCAATACATTCAAAGAATACCCCTACCAGTTTCCGATTTCAGAAGTGCCGCCAATTGCGAGCCAGATTTCAACTTTTCGATGAAAGAACAACCATGGCCGCTAGGTTGCCAGTGCGGGCAAGCCAAAAAGTATGTATCGAGTAGACCTGTCGGTTTGCCTTTCTTGCGCAAGACCATGTGCTCCCCGTGTACTGGGCAAGTCACCAATTCCACGCCTTGCTTTCGCTTTGACAAATCAGACCTTAAGTCGTCCACCCTGGTCGTGATGATTTCAATGGTTCCCGAATCAGAAATAATTTCACCGAATTCGTCCGACTTGAGAGCAAACTCTGGTGCAGAAGCATCCGTCATGAGCTGGTAGTCAGAACGTTGTAAAGCTTCAGTATGCTTACAAGCCCGTATCTCGCCTTGGAGCACATACCATCCAGTGCATCCCCAATAAAAATCGGTGGGACTGGGTACCGCCAAATCCCGTTGCCATTGCAGCTTCATTTTACGAGAACACACAGGGCATTTTTTCCCCAGTGTGTCTGCAAACGCGTTGTATTGAAGAACGTGCGTGGTGTGCAGGTCGATTTCAACTTTTTCGATCAACTCCTCATTTTCCAGAATTTTTTCTGCCGCCTTAACTTCTTGTGCTTCACCCAGCTGCCTCAAAAGCTCGTCGCGCTCTTCACGCAGGTCTTGCCAGCGTCGACGTTCTTGTTCCGACAGGGTGCCTCTGCTTTGGGATCTGTTACGAAGGTGCATGACCTCATCGTTCACTTCCCGAAGGCGCTCCCGCTTTCGGCGCGACTCATCCACAGCTGCCTCTTTAACGGTTCCCCCTCCGTCCGCGAAGGCGTTATATGCCAAGCGAACGGTTTCTACTACCGTGCTCACGACATCGGCAACCACACCAATCAGTGTACCCAGACCGTTGGCCAGCCAATTGAAAAAACTCATAAAGCTTCCTTTGAAAACGCTCTGTCCTGTTGCAGCAGCCGAAGAGCCAACAACTTGTCTCGATGAGATTCATACGACGTTATGAGCGCAGCTTGATTGATGGTTCTATCAAAGACCAATCCACCCAGAATTGCAGCGGGAATCGACATCAGCCCCCCGTCCAACGCATAGACAGCAGCGCCAATCGCCTGTGTGGCAACGGTACGCTGACTGCGGCGGGCCAAAGCCAGTACGAAGTCATCCATTGACTGCGCGCCAACCGCAAGACGATGACCTTCATACAAGGCCATGGCAGCCAAGGGCAACAACGGGTGAAAGTGCTCCCAGAAAGACTCAGTCAGTGAGGTGTCGACAACGTCTATCGCTGCACCAACGTGCTGCCGCAGTTCTACGTCAGTGATGCCACTGTCTAGAACCAGGCCGCTATGTGCCACGTCACCGGTGGCGAGTATCTGGATGTCCGGGTAGCGCTCAAGGGCCGACTTGATATAGCCCACGCTGTCCGTGGCCTTGAGCTGCAGGTATTCCACGGTCATGTCATGCTCACCCACGATGCGCAGGTCCCAGCCGGGCTGGTTCATGGTCTCAGCCAATACCGCCGTCTGCCCAGGCTCAAGAAGAAGTGGGCCCACTTGCTCACCCGCATTCAGCTTTTGCACCACAAGGTATTCAAAGTACTTGCCCTTGGCTGTATTGACCGCCCCTTGCAGCTCATCACCGCTGAGTGCAAACAGCCGAGCCTCCCCCAACGTCGGATTGGTGTCCCGGATCGCTTTCAGCAACAGCGGATCAATGTCCCCCACACCGTCCAGCGGGCCTATCTGCACCGACGCTGCAGCCACAGTCACGTCAAGCAACGACTCGCGGTGTACACGGAAATACCTGCTGAATGCATTGTTAAATGCCTCTCCAGCCGGAACGGAAGTGCCGTATGCATACCGCCGGCCCATGTGCATGAGACGCTGAGATGGTTGAAATCGCATTAACGCTGTCACGATCAAGCTTTGCGCAGCTTCGCGAGATCGGCCTTGACCCGCTGCAAGTCCGCCACCCAGCCAGTTGTAGAAACGCCATCCGGCTCCAAACCCAGGCCTTCTTCGATGCGCGTAATGCGCCTCTCCAGCCCTTGTACAAACTGGTCAAGTCCACCTAGTACCTCTTCCACCATCAGCAGGTGCTGCCCCATCTGGGCGCGCAGATCTTTTTGGGTCAAGGAATCAAACATTGCCCACCTTTGCCCGCGCTGCCAGCTTCTCCGCCAACGTCAAATGATAGTCATTAATCCGCTCCCCCCCAAACACCTTAAACCACGGGGCACTTTCGACATCTTTGCCCCGGTCTTTGTCCCAGGTGATGTTGAGCTTGGGCTTTTTGTTGTGGCGCAGGACTTCGGCGGCCATGAAGGGGCGGATGTTCATGCGCACGCCGTCGTTCAGGTCGGGGTTCCAGCCGATGGGTTGCTCGGACAAGGGTTTCCAGCGCACGAAAATGTCGTAGGGCTTTTCTCCGTCCAGGATGGCTTGCAGACGGGCTTTCAGGTTTTGCGCGGCGGACAGGCGCAGCGGGGCACCGTCGATACCGTTGGCCACGCCCGCCTCTTGCGTGCGAATCCAGTCGCCCAGGTAGGTGTGGATGAGGCGCTCCAGGTTCTTGGCGTCCAGCTTGTGGTAGTTGACCAGCGCGCCAAAGCCGTCTTTCTGACCGTCCCAGACATGCCAGATGAAGGGGCGATGCTGAAAGCGTTTGGCGTGCTGCTCAAAGAATTGTTCGCGCAGCCACACCGCCAGGCCCTTGCCTGCACAGTCGGCCTGTACCAGCAGTTTCTCTAACACCGAAGGCGTCCAGCTGCCGGGCGTGACCGTTTCCCAAGCGTCAATCAGCAGAGCCAGTAGCCGCTCGTGAGCAGGTTTTTCACCGCGCACCGGCTGCAGGCAGACGATGCCGTCGTCGTCGGCGTGCTTGGCCAGGGGTGCGCAACGGGCAATCCAGCCTCTGGCCTCGTCGGAGAGTTCCATGGTTTCGTCAGTCTCTGCCGGCCAGACGTAGCCCAGCAGGCGGGCGACTGCTACTTGCAGCGGGTCGGTAGCAGTTTGCGGGTGGCCGTGGAACAGCCACTGGGTCGGGTCATCGGAATATGGT
>JAYVJL010000136.1:0-4103 GCA_043769295.1 Polaromonas sp.
TTGGCGCGCTACGGGTAGACGCGCCGCAGGCCGCCAGCCGGTATGTTCAAAGGCTTTTTCCAGATACACCTCAGAGCACGAGCCCTGGTAGCACGGCACCCCCAGCGCAGTGATGGCTTCGATGATGCGGTCGCGGCTCCAGCCGGGTGCCAGGTGGTCAGACTCCACGTAGACATAGCACTTGTAGTGGGCATGGGCGCAACCGCTGCGCAGGTGGCAACTCGCGTCACAGGTCATGCTGTTGCACCCAAAATCAGGCACACGCACAGCCGCGTGCGGACGGCAGGCGGCCCAAATAGCCTCGGCGTTGCTGGTTCGCCCAGCCGTCCATTGCGCCAGTCGGCGCAGCTGGATGCGACCAATGACGGCCTGCATCTCCAGCATGCGCCAATTGGTGCCAAAACTTTCATGCAACCAGCGAAAACCGGGCGGGTGCTGGCGCTCATACACCGCCTCATAGCTCTTGCCGTGGTCTTTATACGCCCACATGCTGCGCCATAGCGCCTCATCATGGGTCGTCACCATGCCCCCTTCACCGCCGGTAGTCATGATTTTATCTTGGCAAAATGACCATGCGCCGACGTGTCCTATGCTTCCAACGCTACGATTTTTATAGCGTGCGCCATGCGCCTGCGCACAATCTTCAATTACTTTGAAGCCGTGGGTTTCAGCCAAGGCCATGATCGGGTCCATGTCACACGGCCAGCCAGCCAGGTGTACACAAATCACCGCTTTGGTACGTGGCGTGAGTACCTTGGCAATGGTGGCGGCAGAAATATTGCCGCTGTCAGCCTCCACGTCCGCGAAAACAGGTATAGCCCCAGCATTCACAACGCAAGAAACACTGGCAATAAAAGTACGAGGTGTCACCACCACCTCATCGCCCGAGCCTATGCCCATGGCCTTCAATGCCACATCCAGCGCCAGCGTACCGTTGGACAAGGCAAGCGCGTGCTTGGTGCCACACCATACCGCAAACTCTTTCTCAAACTCGCGGCACTCGGTCCCCGTCCAATAGTTGACTTTGTTGGAGAGTAAGACTTGACTCACGGCATCCGCCTCTTCAGCGGTGAAACTTGGCCAGGGGGAAAAAGGCGTATTTAACATGTCAATCTCAACTATTATTTAATGCGCTGCTCCATGACGCGCGCGGGGTTACCTACCACAGTGGTGCCGGGAGCCACATTTTTTGTAACGACGGCACCCATACCCACGGTTGCACCGCGGCCAATGATTAATGGCTTACCGGGTTGACCTTGGCGCAGGATGGCACCCGTTCCGATGTAGGCATGGTCTTCAATAGTTACGTTGCCATTGCATTGCACACCAGGCGCGAAAGTGACGAAATCACCGATCACGCAGTCGTGCGCGACATAGCTGTAAATGTTGGCGTGAAACTGCTGACCAATCCGAACATTGCTGGTTAGCGTGACGAACGGACTCAACACCGCACCAGGACCAATCTGTACATCGTCCATGACGACCACATTGGCGGCCTTCACATCAAAAAAGGTCACCCCATCCTGCGTACAACGTGCTACCAGTTTCTCACGCACTGCGCTAGTACCAATCGCCAAACAAATGTGGCGTGAAGTGCTCGGCATCGAAAGCCATTCTGTATAAGTCATCACCTTGTGTCCATTGACCTGTGGCACCGACGGGTTGTCATCGACAAACACCAGATCCCAAGGCTGCGTCTCGGTATGCTGCAACTGTTGACGTGCCACTGGTAACACTTCACGACCAAATCCACTGGCGCCAAAAATAGCGAATCGTTTCATTTATTTACCCTGTTAATTGCATTTTCAAGGCTGGGAGCCCGTGAATTTACTCATCGTCGCTTCACCCGCAGCACTGATACCTTCACGTACCAACACTTTGCGAACCGTAAGCCACAGTATGTTGATATCCAGCCACAAAGAACGATTATCCACGTACCAAACATCCAGCTTGAACTTATCGTCCCAGCTCAGCGCGTTGCGACCATTCACCTGCGCCCAGCCCGTGATGCCGGGGCGCACATTGTGGCGGCGGGCTTGTTCGGGCGAGTACAGCGGTAAATACTCCATGAGCAATGGTCGTGGCCCTACTAAGCTCATATCGCCTTTAAGAACATTCCACAGTCCGGGCAGCTCATCCAAACTGCTTGCACGCAGAAAACGGCCAAACGGAGTGAGGCGGTCCGCGTCGGGCAGCAACTGGCCGTCGGGTCCGCGTGCATCGGTCATGGAACGAAACTTAACCATTTGAAACGGGCGGCCATGTAGCCCAGGGCGGACTTGTTTGAAAAATACGGGATGCCCAAGTTTGCTGCGGATCTGCCAGATCAGCAGCAAAAGTGGCATGCTAAACATAAGCAAGGCCAGTGCAGCAAGAAAAATGTCAAAAAACCGTTTCATTTTGATTGCGCTTTTGATGTCAACTGCTTGAAAATTGCGCCGAACCCGGCCACACCTACGGACAAAGCCAAATGGTCTTGGTAATAGCGTCGAGCCCGTTGCCCCATAGCCAGCAATTGCTCTGACGGAAGCGCCGCCAGCCCTTCGGCAGCACCCGCCAGTGCCTCGGCATTTTCAGATTCCGCCACCACACCGCCGCCCGACAGCAACACCAGATCGGCCGCATCGCCATCAACAGCCATCAACAGTGGCTTGCCCACCGCCATATAGGCCTGGGTTTTGGACGGAATGGTGATTTCAAACAACGGGTCTTTGCGCAAATGCACCAGCAGTGCATCTGCGGCATGCAAAAATGTGCCCACTTCCGCCATGGGTACCGGCGGCAAAAAGACGACGTTGTGCAGCTTCAAATCAACCGTTCGCAGTTTCAGCCTGTTTACTTCGACACCACCGCCCAACATCACAAAACACACCCGCGAGCCACGCGCCTGTAGCAAGGCAGCCGCATCCAACACGGCATCTAACGCCTGCGCTTTGCCCATGTTACCGGCAAACACGATAAGAAATTGATCAGCACTTGGGTAACGGGCTGGCAACTGCCCCTGTGGTGAAGCCAAGGCCATTTCATCGGCCCAGTTGTATATCACGTTGACCTTGGTTTCAGACACGCCACGTTGCATCAACAAACGCTTGAAGCCAGGTGACAACACCACGATGTGATCTACCCGCCGATAAACCCATTGGCAGACGGCTTCCACCGCATTCAGAGCACGAGCATTGTTGAGCATGCCCGTGGCACGCAAAGTATCTGGCCACATGTCCTGAATGTCATAAACCACCGGAATACGACGAAGCAGACGGATCAAACTGGCGGTGATACCTACCGTCAAGGGCGGGTGATATGCGTAGATCACATCGGCGCGGCGAGCCATGAATAAACCATAAACCAGGGAAGACGCTGCAAAGCTGGAGTAATTCAACACCCTCTTGATGGCTGATTGGTCATGATTCGGATAAAGCGGCACACGTGTGACCTGAACACCGTCGATCACTTCACGCTGCAACAGTTTGATGCGGTAGCCCGGATATACCTTGCCGCCTGGGTAATTGGGAAAGCCGGTCAGCACCTCCACCTCAAAGCCCTGCCGCACCAACTCGCGTGCAAACACCATGCCCTTGAACGTTGGCTCAGGGTCAAACCATTGCGTCAACATCAGTACTCGGATCGCCATGCGTCAATATTTCTTCCACACCACGCGATTCACGTAGTCGGTATAGCTGTGGATGATGCGCAGCACTTTGTCGGAGACATTGGGCATGCTGTAGTCAGACACTTGACGGATGCCATGCGGGTCTGTGCGATCATCGCCGCGGGGCTGCGTGGCCAGAATCGCCAAGGCTTGACGTACACGCTCCACCTCCAGCCCCACCATCATCACGGCGGCCTCTTCCATGCCTTCAGGCCGCTCATGCGCCTCGCGCAGATTCAGCGCTGGGAAGTTCAGGATGGACGATTCTTCATTGATGGTGCCGCTGTCTGACAGCACCGTTTTGGCGGACAACTGCAACTTCACATAGTCATGAAAACCCAGCGGCTTGAGCAGACGCACTTGCGGGTGAAAGATCGCTCCCGTTGCGTCAATCCGTTTTTGGGTGCGCGGATGCGTTGAGACGATCACTGGTAGGCCATGATCTTCCGCCACG
>JAYVJL010000137.1:0-5306 GCA_043769295.1 Polaromonas sp.
CGGGGCCAGGTAAATCAGGAACTCGTCAACCAGACCGGCGCGAATCAGCGAGCCATTGAGCTTGCTGCCCGCCTCAACGTGCAATTCATTGATCTCACGCCGCGCCAGGTCTTTCATCATCGCCGCCAGGTCCACCTTGCCGTGAGCGTCCGGAAGGTAGATAACCGTTGCCCCACGAGCCTCAAGCGCTGCCTTTTTTGTATCATTTTGGCCTGAAGCGTAGATAAATAGATCGCGATCAGCTATAAAAAGATGAGCATCCAGCGGGGTTTCAAGGCTGCTGTCGACGACGACCAGGTGCGGCTGCCGTGGCGTATCGACCAGCCGCACGTTGAGTCGGGGGTTGTCTTGCAGCACGGTGCCGATGCCGGTGAGCACCGCGCAAGAGCGAGCCCGCCAGGCATGGCCATCCGCTCGCGCTTCTTCCGAGGTGATCCACTGGCTCTGGCCGTTGGTTAGCGCCGTGGTGCCGTCAAGCGATGCCGCCATCTTCATGCGCACCCACGGCGTTTTGCGGATCATGCGGCTGAAGAAGCCAATATTGAGTTCGCGCGATGCAATGGCATGGGGATGGTTGGGCGGCAAAACCTCCACCTCAATTCCCGCTGCGCGTAGTGCAGCAACGCCGAGACCCGCCACCAGCGGGTTGGGATCCACCCGGCTTATGACCGCTTTAGCGACTTTGGCTTCGATCAAGGCGTTGCAACAAGGCGGCGTACGACCGAAATGCGAGCAGGGCTCCAAGGTCACAAAAGCGATCGCGCCCATAACAGAGTTGCCGAGCGCGGCTGCATTCTGCAGCGCCATGACTTCGGCGTGCGCACCGCCTGCCAGCTGGGTTTGGCCTTGACCAAGGACGTCGCCTTGGGGACTCGTTACGACACAGCCAACATGCGGGTTGGGGCTGGTTGCAAACAGGGATTGAGCCGCCAGGTGCAAGGCCAGTTCCAAACGGTCGAGGTGATGACTTTCGACGCCAGGGCGCTCTTCGGGTTTTGCCATTTTTGTCTATTTGCAGAAGCGATTACGTGCAGTCCGTTGAGTTCTTCTTGCAGGATCGCACGCGCCCGGTGCCATCAATAAAGATAATGCTGGCTCGGTAAGCATTTGCCATGACGATCTTTCCTGTGGCGAGTCCGCCGTCCTTCAATTTGGGGTAGCCGCTTCCGTTAAATAAAAAATAGCCGCTGGCCAGTGAATTATCGGTTGGCGTAGTGATTGTCAATGCCGAACTTGGTGCGGAACTTTCGAGTATCAGTTCATCTGTGCCGGCGGTGTATGCCTTGTCCCAGTTCACGTCGGCATAGACTCGCCAGCCGGATGCCCAGTCAGTTCCGACCAGCGGAATCATGTAGGTATTTCGGCCTTGTTTGATTGCGTTGCCACGTGCCGCATTAACCGCCGACATGAAATTGCTCACTGCCTCTGACAATTGCGCATTGCGCTGAAACGTTACGTAATTAGGGACTGCGACCATCATCAAGATGGTTGCGACGGCGATGGTGACCATCAACTCCACTAGGGTGAACCCGCGGACTTGCCTTGGCGTTGAAGGGCGCACACCGGCCCCTTGCAATGGTGATTTCATTTCCAGCATTTCGCCGTGTCGGTGAAGCTGTCATTGCAGCTTTTCCGGCTCAAAGAATCAATAGCCAGCGTCGTGACAACAGGGTCGGTATAAACGCCTGCTTGGGGCTGGGCAAATACTTCAATGCAATCTCGCTTTGTAGGTGTTACACCGCCAGTGGCTGTACAAGCCCGCGCTCCCAAGCGGTGGCTGCTGCTTGCCGCGCCGCCTTCGGACGCCGAGTAGTCCTTAAAGGGTTTTGTGCCGGCGGCGCCCACTTCAAAGGTTTCATACGTGTTGTTTTGCGTGAAGTAACGCTCCTGCTGTTGCAATAAGCTCGCCAGCGCAGCCCGCGCTTCGGCTCGCTTGCCCTTGCGAACAGAATCAATGTAAGAGGGGTAAGCCACCGCGGCAAGGATGCCAACGATGGCGACAACGATCATCACCTCTATAAGTGTGAAGCCCGCGTCATTGACGCCGCTTGTGCGCTTGCCAGGTAGGTGGGACGTCATGAGATACCTCACTTATTTTTGTTTTCTTGGTAGTTATTGATTTGACGCCAGCTTAAATAACTATTCGCTATTGGGTCGCTGGCGTAGCCGCCTCCGGTTGACGGTCCACCGGCAACTTTCATGCCGCGAGAGCCCTGCGTCAAGATGCCATAACGCTGTGTACCGAATCGTTTGCCGGACGTTTCGCGTGGTGTTGCGCCCATCATGCTTCCAAGCTCTATGACCAAGGGCCCGGCAAAAATACCTACTTGCGACTCCTCTGAAGTGCCATTGCCCGTCAGTGTGTTCACGGCGTACAAACGCCCGCCGCCTTCACCACAGGCGCCCTTCGTGGGGTAGAGCGAACCAAAGAAGAGTTTGCCAGTCACTGTGCTTATGTCGCTCACCTGACGCTCGCCAATAGGCTTGTTGAAATCAAAATACCAGCCCATTCGTAAGTTGGGTGAGGCAGTTGTAGGTGTTCCATAAACAAACGGAGCCGTTTCGACCTTGCCACTACTATTTACCGAGCCAGCTTGCAGCACACTACGGTCTTTTATAAGCTCACCCTTGTCCAGCAAAGTATAAAAAGACGCGCCGACAGGTAGTGGAACCGTCGTGTCATCAACCTCCAGGAACTTGCCTGTACCCACTGAGACGAGCTTGCTGCCAGAAAAGCCGTTGGTCACGACGGGCTCGCCTGTGATGGGTTGCAGCTTCGCGGGTACGTCTGCAGTCGTGGCGATGAACATCGGCTTGCTGTTCCCGTTGAGGGTGAACTTTGTCAGATTCGTTACAGCGTTGGTGCTCAGGTTGCTGCTGTTGACGCCGTTAAGGCTGAAATCAAGCTTCCAGACGTTGCCTTGAAGATCACCGGCATACACGGTTTCCAGGGCCGACGTGTTGAAATTGGTGACCACACCAAAGCTGGCCAAGCCCTTGGCAAGCGTGGTTTCGGTTTGCGGCAACTCGATGCGCCAGAAATTGGAGCCTTCAACCCAGCCTCCGCTTGCAAAGGGCTTGAACGACAAATCCAGCAAAAAAAGCGAAGGGTTGCCGCTGGTGTAGGCATAGCCATCTGCTGCGTAATTGTTCACGCCACTGGCCACTACGGCATACCACTTGTACACGGCGGGGGTCACGCTGGCATTGGTGGTGCGCACCTTCAAGATGCGCGGCTGGCCAATGACATTGCCCATGGCCGGATGGTCGCGGTCGGTGAACTCCCAAAGTACGTCGTCCTTGGAGAAGGTAGCCGGATTAGTTACATCAAGTGCAAACACACCCTGCGCGCCGCCGCCAACCCCGGAAACGAGAACACTGCGCCAGCTAGTGCCTACCTGGGCCTCAGCCACTGCAGGGGTCGCATCGGCCATGCTGATGTGGCTATAGTCCTGGTCGGGCAAGTAGCTGAGCTTTTTGGCAAGAAAGCCGGGTATGTAGGCAAAGGCTTCCTTTCCGTCGGTATCGTTAAACGCATGCAGCATGCCGTCGTTGGCATTGACAAAGACGACAGGTGTGCGGGCCTTGTTGGCATTAAAAAAGGTCTGGTAGCTGGCTTCGTTGATTGATATGGAGGGCTTGCCTTGGTAGACCAGGCCGCTGTTCACAATGTCGCCTAGCACGATGTCGCGGGGACGGAACGGATTAGTTGGCGCGCTTGGCGAAATTTCCTTGCGCCGGTCGCCGCGCAGGTAGTCCAGCCGATCAGTGCCCAGCGTGTCGGTCACGCCGGCAAGCGTTGTGTTAAGTACATCTTTGTGCGCCTGCGCCAGGTCGGCCCAGACGAAGTTGGTGGGAGCAACTGTCGTTTGGCTTCCAAGGGGTGCGCCGATGACAATTTTGCGGCTCAAGCCGTTGTCCGTCTTGCTGGCTTTGGTCAAGATGTCGCCAGCTTCCCATGTCGGGGTACTGCCAACCACCAAGGTACTTTTATCCGTAGACAGACTAAGCGGGTACTTCATCAAACGCCCGCTCCAATAGTTGGCGACAGGGTTGAAGTGGGCCTGAAACACACTCGCTGACTCCCCCGATTGCAGGCGCTGGGTAGAGATGGCGCCACCGGCGATGCTGCCGGTTTCCTCAACGATGCGTGTGAATACATCGGCAATGGAGTCCAGAAATTTTTGAGCGTCACTCACCAGAAAGTAGTTCTTGGCGTCGCCATCAGCACCTATCCATAGCGTGTTGTCACCCGAGGCAAAAGGATTGCCCGTATTGCCAGGGTTTGTGCTGGTCGTCACGCTGTCGTTAAAGCCACCGTACTTGGCGGCCAGATACAGCTGGCGCGTGCGGCGAAAATCCACGTTGTCGCTGGCGCGTCGCTCGTTCACGTCAATGGTATAGGTGGTGACGCGCGCTTTCGGCACGTCCGAGCGAATGCTCTGCGTGTTGGCCCAGTAAGCCATACCTGCCAGGTAATATGACCCGCCGGTAGCACCTGTGTCCATGGTGGCGGCATCCTTGAGCGCCGGGTAATAAGGGCTGTTTGCAACAATGTTGCTGGCGGCTTGCGCGCGGCCCTTGCCGTCGGTGTAGGCCAGGCCCTGGTTAGCCTCAAAGCTGCCTACGATGCTGGTCCAGAAGGGAACGTCCAGAGCGGGATTGGCTTCGGCGGCACGGGCGTAGTCTTCGTTGGTGGTGATGCCGTTACCCGGCACCGAGCGGTCGCTGTGGGTAAAGACATCGGCGATGGTCAGGATGTTATTGCGCAAGCAGCTTTTGCCTTCGCCGGATTGATCTTGAAAGCCCGCAAATGGATCGTTCCAGGTGGCGTAAACCGGGAAATTTTCCTTCAGCGTGGTGACGGCTCCTGAGTTGCCTGAAGTACCTGAAACCGCCCCTGCGGTCGGCTGCTTGCCCTGCAGGTAGCGCAGCGCTTCATAGTAGAGCTCGCTGACCGGGTCCAGGCTTTTGTACTTGCCTATGTTGTTGGGGTCCAGCGTGCCAAATTTGTTGATGTAATTGATGGCGCCGCTGAGGGCGTGCCCTTGGTCGCCATAGGTCGCGTCACCGCTTTGAGGGTTGGCGATGAACACGCCCGTGGTTGCATCCCACTCCGCGCGCGCGTTGGCGCCACTGACCAAATTGAAGTTGTCATCGAAAGTCTTGGGGCCAAGATATTTGAGCGGCGCACGCATCACGCCGCCATAGCAGGCTGCTGAAAAACCCCACGTATTCGCGCATCGCCATTCCTGGCATTTGAATTTTTCAGCCCATTCGTTCACATTACGAAATTTTCAGTCCCC
>JAYVJL010000138.1:0-16765 GCA_043769295.1 Polaromonas sp.
AAGACTCCACCGGCCGGCGCGGACACGGCCGAGCTGGTCACCCTGGCGCTGATGCGCCTGGCCGCCAGCGACCCCGATGCGGCCGTGAAGCTGCTGGAGGCAGGTGCAGCGCGCCGCCTGTCGTCGGCCCAGGCGTCCACCGCGTGGGCGCATGTGGGCAAGCAGGCCGCGCTCAAGCGTCTGCCACAGGCTGCAGACTGGAGTGCTGCCGCCTGGCAGCGCGCCGCCCAGGCCGGGGCAGCAGCACCCGCGTGGTCGGACGACCTGCTGGCCTGGCACGTGCGCGCTGCCCTGCAGCAACCCGCCAGCGATGCCGAGCGCTGGGCGCTGGTGCTGCGCGCCACAGCCGCGATGAGTGCGACCGAACAGCGCGACGGCGCCTGGGTCTACTGGCGTGCGCGCGCCCAACTGGCGCAGGCCCGGCCCGGCGCTGAAGGCGACACCGCCCGCGCTGCGGCCCGCGCTGCGCTGGGCGTTCTGTCAGGGCAGTTGAGCTTCTACGGCAAGCTGGCCACAGAACACCTGGGCGGCCGGGTGGCGCTGCCACCGCCCCCCACGCCGCTGAGCGCCGCCGAACGCGACGCACCGCGCACCCACGCCGGCCTGGCGCGCGCGCTGCGGCTGATCGACATTGGCCTGCGCAACGAAGGCGTGCGCGAGTGGAACTTCTCGCTGCGCGGCATGGGCGACCGTGAACTGCTGGCCGCCGCGCAGTGGGCCTGCGAGCGCGAGGTGTGGGACCGCTGCATCAACACCAGCGACCGCACCCGCGGCGAGGTCGATATGGCGCAGCGTTTCCCCACGCCGTTCCGCGACCAGGTGCTGGCCCGTGCGCGTGAAATCGGCGTTGACCCGGCCTTCATGTACGGGCTGATCCGGCAAGAGTCGCGCTTCATCGTCGACGCCCGCTCCACTGTGGGCGCGTCGGGTCTGATGCAGGTGATGCCGGCCACGGCGCGCTGGACGGCCAACAAAATCGGTCTGGTCAATTTCACCGCCGACCAGATCAACGACCGGGATACCAACATCGCCATTGGCACCGGCTACCTGAAGCTGGTGCTGGACGACTTTGGCGGCTCCATGCCACTGGCCGCTGCCGCCTACAACGCCGGTCCGGGCCGCCCGCGCAGCTGGCGCAATGGCCCGCCGCTGGAGGCCGCCATCTGGGCTGAAAACGTGCCTTTTGCCGAGACCCGCGATTACGTCAAAAAAGTGCTCAGCAACACCACCAACTACGCCGCGCTCTTGACCGGGCAGCCGCAGTCGCTTAAAAAACGCCTGGGCATGGTCGGGCCGCGCGACGCTGGTGTTGCGGAAATCAACACGGACCTGCCGTGAACCCCTATCGCAAGATAAAGAACAACTAAAAATCAACGACTGCCATCAGCATCATGAAAAAAATTCTCGTTTTAGGCGGCACCGGCTTTGTCGGTCGCCACGTCTGTGAAAAACTAACCCGTCTGTCCTGCGCAGTCACCGTCCCCACACGCCGGCGCGAAAATGCCAAACTGGTACAACATCTGCCGCGCCTGGATGTGCTGGAGGCGAATATCCACGACCCCGCAACGCTGGCGCGTTTGGTCGCCGGGCATGATGCGGTGATCAACCTGGTGGCGATTTTGCACGGCGATGAAGCGGCGTTTGAGCGTGCGCACGTCGCCTTGCCCGCCGCTTTGGCGCGGGCCTGTGCCCAAACCGGTGTGAAGCGGGTGGTCCATGTCAGCGCTTTGGGTGCGGCCCTGGATGCGCCCTCCATGTACCAGCGCTCCAAAGCGCGGGGCGAGGCGGTTTTGCAGGCGGCCGGGCTGGATCTGACCATCCTGCGCCCCAGCGTTATTTTTGGCTCGGACGACAAGTTTTTAAACATGTTTGCGTCCTTGCAAAAAGTCTTTCCCGTCATGCCTTTGGCGGGCAGTGCGACGCGCTTCCAGCCGGTGTGGGTGGAAGACGTGGCACAGGCCATTGTCAACAGTGTGGTGCAAAACGTGCAGACTGTTCCGGTCATCGCAGAGGTGTGTGGCCCGGACGTGTTTACCTTGAAGGAATTGGTGCAACTGGCGGCCCGCACCGCAGGCATCAACCACGGCCAGGGCCGTCCCGTGCTGGCTTTGCCCATGGCGCTGGGGCGTGTGCAGGCCGCCCTGATGCGCTTGCTCCCCGGTGAGCCCATGCTCAGCCGCGACAATCTGGATTCGATGCAGGTGGACAATGTCGCCAGCGGCAAACTGCCCGGTTTGACGGCTTTGCATATCACGCCCACTGCGCTGGCGGCGATTGCCCCGCTCTATCTGGGCAAGCAAAGCACGGCTGCGCATCTGCTGGCGTTGCGCAAAACATCGGGTCGGTTTTGATGCTTGTCGTTGATTTTCATAGATAATTTTGAGGAAGCACAGCATGCTCAAACTGTACGTAGGCAACAAAAATTATTCATCCTGGTCGATGCGGCCCTGGGTTTTGCTCACCCAGGTGGGCATCCCGTTTGAAGAGGTGATGGTGCGCTTTGACTCGTTTGAGGCCGGCTCCCGCTTCAAGCAAACCATGGGTGCGGTCAGCCCGACCGGTAAAGTACCGGCTCTGGTCGATGGTTCTTTGAATATCTGGGACACCTTGGCGATTGCGGAATATGCCGCCGAATACGCCGCCGAACATCACCCCGACAAACACCTGTGGCCACAAGACAAAGCCGCGCGTGCGGTTGCCCGCAGCGTTTGCGCCGAGATGCACAGCGGTTTCACCGGCTTGCGCAGCCATTGCCCCATGAACATCGAAGCGACTTTGCCAGAAATCGGTCAGCTGGTCTGGCGCGACAAACCGGCGGTGCGTGCCGATGTGGCACGGCTGGTTGAGCTGTGGGGTGGATTGCTGGAGCAGCACAAAGGCCCCATGCTGTTTGGCGATTTCAGCATCGCCGACGCCTACTTCGCACCCGTCTGCATGCGCCTGAACACCTACGCGCTGCCGTTACCAGGCCCCATCGCCGCCTACGTGGCCCGCGTCACCGCCTTGCCGGGCGTGCAGGCGTGGATCAAGGATGCGATGGCGGAGAAGGACTTTCTGGATTTTGAAGAGACGTATCGGGTAAAACCGATCTAAACAGCCACTAATCATGCAAATTTACATGGTCGGTGGGGCTGTGCGGGATGCTTTGCTGGGCTTGCCGGTGCAGGACCACGACTGGGTGGTCGTGGGCGCGACGCCTGAGCAGATGGTGCAAGAAGGGTTTCTGTCTGTGGGCAAGGATTTTCCCGTTTTCCTGCACCCCGTCACCAAAGAAGAAGTCGCCCTGGCCCGTACCGAGCGTAAAACTGCGCCCGGTTATCACGGCTTCGCTTTCCACGCCGCTCCCGATGTGACCTTGGAAGACGATTTGTCACGGCGCGATCTTACTATTAATTCAATAGCAGTTCAGGCAATAAATACGCCGGCTATCGGCAAAAATAGCACTAAAAACGACTGGAAAGTTGATCTTGAGCAGCTTAAAGGCCAGTCCAGCGAGCAACTCATCGACCCGCACGGCGGCCAGCGTGACCTGCAGGCCAAGGTGCTGCGCCACGTCTCCAGCGCCTTTGCCGAAGACCCCGTGCGTATTTTGCGGCTGGCGCGGTTTGCCGCACGGTTTGCCGACTTCAGCGTCGCTCCTGAAACCATGGCGCTGATGCGCCAGATGGTCGCCAGCGGGGAGGTCGACGCTCTGGTGCCCGAACGCGTTTGGCAAGAAATCGCCAAGGGGCTGATGGAGCAACAACCCTCCCGCATGTTCGAGGTGCTGCGCGACTGTGGCGCTTTGGCGCGTTTGCTGCCCGAGCTAGACCGACTCTGGGGCGTGCCGCAGCGGGCCGAATACCACCCCGAAATCGACACCGGTGTGCACGTGATGATGGTGTTGGACATGAGCGCACGGTTAGATGGCAACCTCGCTATCCGCTACGCCTGTCTGTGCCACGACTTCGGCAAAGGCACCACGCCGGCCGATGCGCTACCACGGCATATTGGCCATGAAGACCGCAGTGTCAAGCTATTACGCGAAGTGAGTACACGCTTACGTGTACCGACCGAGTGCAAAGAGTTGGCCGAAGTGGTGGCGCGTGAACATGGCAATATCCACAGAAGTAGCGAATTCAACGCCGCAGCCATCGTGCGCTTGCTGGAGCGCTGCGACGCCTTCCGCAAACCCGCCCGCTTTGCCGAGGTGCTGTTGGCCTGCGAATGCGACGCCCGTGGTCGCTTGGGTTTTGAAGACAGCGCCTACCCGCAGCGCCAGCGGCTGCTGCAAAGCTTGCAAGCTGCACAAACGGTAACTTCTGAGAATGCTATAAATAATATAGCTATTAAGGCAATAAATACGCCGGCTAGAAGCGAAAATGCCTCTAAAAATGAGGTTTTAGAGGCAAAATCGATCACTGGCAAGCAGATTGGCGAGTTGATGCATGCGGCTAGAGTCAAAGCCGTGGAAAAAGAGCTGCAGAAATAACGATTTACTTCCGTTCGGGCTGAGCCCTTCGACGGGCTCAGGACAGGCTCTGTCGAAGCCTTCTCGCAGCATTTCGACAAGCTCAATGCGAACGGATTTTTACAACTTAAACGGCACCACCAGCTGGCGCTGCTCACCCAGACCTTCAATACCCAGCGTGACCACATCGCCTTTCTTCAAGAAAACGGGCGCTGGTTTGCCGTCTTTCTTGATACCCAAGCCCACGCCCGGGGGCGTACCGGTGGTGATCACGTCGCCCGGCATTAGCGTCATGAACTGGCTCAAATAGCTCACAATTTTGGCGCAGCTGAAAATCATGGTTTTGGTGTTGCCGGTTTGAAAGCGTTGGCCGTTCACGTCCAGCCACATGCCGAGTTTTTGTGGGTTGGTGATTTCGTCGGTCGTGACCAACCATGGGCCAATCGGGCCGAAGGTGTCGCAACCCTTGCCCTTGTCCCACTGCGGGCCGCGTTCCAGCTGGTATTCGCGTTCCGACACGTCGTTGATGGTGCAGTAGCCCGCGACGAAGTTCAGCGCCTCTTTTTGCGACACATAGCGCGCTTTGCTGCCGATGACGATGCCCAGCTCCACTTCCCAATCGGTTTTGACCGAGCCTTTGGGCAGCATCACATCGTCGTTCGGTCCAACCACGCAGCTGTTGGCTTTCATGAAGACCACAGGCTCAGCGGGAATCGGCATGCCGGACTCTTCAGCGTGGTCGGTGTAGTTCAAGCCAATGGCGATGAATTTGCCGACGTTGGCGATCGGGCAACCCATGCGGGGTTTGCCTTTGACGAGGGGCAGTTTGTCAGTCTTAACTTTACTGATTTTGGTAAGCGCGGCGGGGCTGAGTTGCTCCGCGCCCAGGTCTTTGATGACGGCGCTCAGGTCGCGCAGTTTGCCTTCAGCGTCAATCAGGCCGGGTTTTTCTTTGCCGGGGTTGCCATAGCGAACGAGTTTCATGGTTTCCTTTGGGTAAATGACTTCAATAAAACAGCGTCATTTTTTGAACGCCGCGCCGCACTGGCCGAGAAAGCCAAAGCTGATGCAGCTTGGGGCAAAGTGGGTGCGCGCGATCCGCTTCCTGCAGATCAATGGGTGCGTTACAGCAACTGCGCAAAACTGGCTTCCAAATGCTCGCTCGGCAGACGTTTGAAGCCCGAACGGGTGAAGCGCTGCAGGCGACCGACGACAAAGGCGGTCAATACCGAGGCTTTGATCTGGGCATCCACCGTCGGTGTGGCTGAGTTCTGCGCTTCGGCGGCGGCGCGCAGGCTTTGCTTCAAGCTGGACTCAAAGCGGTCAAAAAACTGGTTCATGCGCTGCTGCAGGCGGTCATTCTCAAACACCAAAGCATCGCCCACCATGACCCGCGCCATGCCGGGGTTTTTCTCGCCAAACTGCAACAGCATCGCCAATACCTTGGCCACCTGCGCTTGCGGGTTGGGTTCACGTTCGGTGATCTGGTTGATCAGGCTGAAGACAGACTGCTCGATGAAGTCGATCAACGACTCAAACATCTGCGCCTTGCTCGCAAAGTGGCGGTACAGCGCTGCTTCGCTCACGTCTAAACGGGTCGCCAAAGCCGAGGTGGTGATGCGCTCGGTGCCCGAACTCTCCAGCATTTCCGCCAGCGTCTGCAAGATCTGGACACGCCGTTCGCCTGGCTTGGGCCGCTTGCGGATGGCCGCCGCCGTGTCGGTGGCGGCAGCGGGTGCCGTTGGGTCTTCAGGGCGTTGGAGCGTGTCGGTCATGGTTTGTCACAAATTGTAGTTTTTCAGATTCTCGCACACCGCACTGGCGTGGTACTAGCCTGGTGTCAACTTGGTTTTTGGCTCAAACCTCCGCCACTTCCAGCCCGTTAGCGCGCAGTTGTTCCATGATCTGGGCGATGTGTGCGCGTCCTCGCGTCTGCAAAACCAGTTCAATTTCGACGTTTTGGACCGACAAGCCAGTAAACGCGCGTTGGTGGTGCACTTCGTCGATGTTCGCGCCCGCGTCGGCCACCGTGGCGGTGATCTTGGCCAACATGCCTGGCACGTCGCGGGCGCTGACGCGGATCCGTGCCAAACGCCCGGCGCGCACCATGCCGCGTTCGATGATGGCGGCTAGCAAGAGAGGGTCGATATTGCCGCCGCACAGCACGAGACCAATCTTTTTGCCTTTGAAACGTTCCGGGTATTTCAGGACGGCAGCCAATCCCGCTGCACCTGCGCCTTCGACCAGGGTTTTTTCAATCTCCAGCAACATCACAATTGCTTGCTCGATATCGCCTTCGTCCACCAACACCAGGTCGTCAACCAGTCGGGCGACAGCTTCCAGGCAAATCTTGCCGGGCGTGCCCACCGCAATGCCTTCTGCAATGGTGCTGCTACCCTGCAGGTGATGGGTGCCTTTGATGGCGTTGAACATGGCGGGGAAGCGGGTGGTTTGCACGCCAACAATCTCGATTTTGGGATTGAGTGCTTTTGTCGCCGTGGCAATGCCGGTGATCAAACCACCGCCGCCAATGGCAATCACCAGCGTATCCAGATCCGGCACAGTTTGCAGCATTTCCAGCCCGACCGTGCCTTGACCGGCGGCGATGGCTTCGTCGTCATAGGGGTGGACAAAGGTCAGGCCCTGTTCGCTGGCCAGTTTCAGGGCGTGGACGCGGGCTTCATCCAGCGTGTCGCCATGCAGCACCACTTCTGCACCGAAGCCACGGGTGCGCTCGACTTTGACGCCGGGGGTGAAGCGCGGCATCACAATCACCGCCCTCAAACCCAGCCGCTGCGCATGGTAGGCCACGCCTTGCGCATGGTTGCCCGCACTCATGGCGACGACGCCGGCGGTTTTTTCATGGTCTGAAAGCTGCGCCAGTTTGTTGCACGCGCCGCGCTCTTTGAAAGAGGCGGTGAACTGCAAGTTTTCAAACTTCAGGTAAATCTCTGCGCCAACCAGTTCAGAAAGCGTTTGGGAGGCGACGAAGGGCGTGTTTAAAACATGGCCATTTAAGCGGGCTGCTGCTTGACGGATGGTGTCTAGTGTGATCATGGCGTGATTGTGCTGGTTTTTTGGCTCACGGAACGATGGTGGCATCTAGAAGGAACGTTGTACGATTTCTACATAAACTGTGTGTTTTTTGATAAATTACGCGACGTGGGGGTATTCCAAAGCCAGTTGAACTGCGTTATGGTGACACACGCGACTTGTCGTCGCTGGAGGCTATTCTTATGAGCAAGCGTTCGGTCGATGATCTGATGAAAGTGCCGGCTAGCGAGCTGCTGCTGTCGCCTGGCCTGAAAACCGCGCCGGTGATGGACCTGATGTGTTCGCACTTCGTGCTTACTTTGGCGGCGAAACAGGGCCCCAAGTTCAATGTGCGGCGCGACTTGAACAGCTTGCTGGCCTTGTCCGGCCGGCACATGGTGTGGCCCACACATGTGTTCAACCGAGTGCGCGAGTTTCTGAACCGACGCTGCAAAGACAACGATTTTTGGCGCGGCCACGAGTTGTTGAACAACCAGGAATTTATTGAACGCCATGGCACGTGGCGTGGTCCTTATGAAGAAGGGACCCTATTTTTCTATCTGGATGAATTCGCCAAAGATCAACCCAAAGATTTGCTTTCGGTTCTGGCCGTCACAGGGGATTGGTTGACACACGCCCTGAAAAAGCACAGCACCCTGGTCGAAAAAAACATCGCAGCCCTGAGCAATTTGCTGCAGCTCAACAAAGCCGAACGAGCGCTGTTGCTGTATGGCACGCTGGCACGCTACCAGCGTGATCTGCGCAGTCTTTTGGTGGAGTTCAAGGTCAACAATGCGCCAGAAGCCTATGCCGCCATTGCCGAAGTGGCCGGCGTGACGGCCAGCGAGGTGGGCGAAGCCCTGCGCGCCGGCTCGCGGCTGGAGCGCATTGGCCTGGTTGAAAACCTGATTTCTGAACACAGCATCACCGATCTGTCGGACTTGATGAAAGTCAGCGAGAAGCTGCCGCCGGTGCTGATGCGCGAGTACCGCGACCAAAGCGAATTGATGGCGGTGTTTACCAAACCGGCCAGCAAGTCTGCGCTGGGTTTGAGCGATTTTTCGTTTGTGCAAGAAGACACACAGGTGCTGTGCGCTTTGATCAGCAATGCGGTTGAGCGCAAAGAATTGGGTGTCAATATTTTGCTTTACGGTCCTCCGGGTACCGGTAAAACAGAGTTGGCCAAAGTGGTTGCACAAGCGTCGGGGCTGGACTTGTATGAGGTGGAGTATGCGGATCGCGACGGCAATTCGCTCAGTGGGCGCGACCGTTATCGTTCGCTGCAAATTGCCCAGGTTTTCCTGAAAGGCAGCCCGCAGGTGGCATTGATGTTTGATGAGGTGGAAGATGTTTTTCCTTCGGTTAGCGTGGATGCCGCCAACTTGATGGCGCGGCAGGAACAGCAAGCGTTTTCAAGTGCGGTGAGCCACAGCGTCAACGGTAAGGCGTGGGTGAATCAAATTCTGGAGACCAACCCGGTACCGACCATTTGGGTGACCAACCGCATTGAACAAATCGACCCGGCTTTTCGGCGTCGGTTTGCCTACCATTTGGAGTTGAAATCGCCACCCCCCGGTGCGCGCGAACAGCTGGTACGCAAAACGCTGGATGGCGTGGAGGTGAGCGCTGAATTTGTCGCCAAATTAACCGAGCGCAAGGGACTGACGCCCGCGCAAATCCGAACGGCGGTACGGTTTGCCGGTTTGGCGATGACCGATGACATGAGTTTGGAGAAGTTGATTGAGCGTCAGCTTAAAAACGCGGACGCAGCTTTGGGGAACAAGGTAGACAACCCCCAAAGCCGTCCAACCATCACGACCTACAACCTGGACATGCTGAATGTTGAAACGCGGTTTGAAGTGCCGCGCATTGTCAAAGCATTGAAAGAGCGTGGGCATGGCACTTTGTGTTTTTATGGCGCACCAGGCACGGGTAAAACGGCTTTGGCTGAACATATTGCGAAGGTGCTCGAGCGCCCCTTGATCATCAAGCAAGCCAGTGACCTGATGAGTAAGTTTGTCGGAGAAACCGAGCAAAACATGGCGGCCATGTTCAAAGAAGCTGAAGCTGAAAATGCCGTGCTGTTGCTGGATGAAGCCGATAGCTTCTTACAAGACCGGCGTGGTGCGCAGCGCAGCTACGAGGTGACGGAGGTGAACGAAATGCTGCAGGGTATGGAGCGATTCAAAGGCATCTTTGTCTGCACCACCAATCTGCTGGACCGCATTGATCAGGCGGCTTTGCGACGCTTTACGTTCAAAATCAAGTTCAAACCCTTGACGCCAGAACAGCGCGAAAGCATGTTTGTGACAGAGGCTTTGATGGGTGATACCAGTCTGCTTGGTCCGGATTTGAGAGTCCGCTTGGCCAAGCTGGAGGTTTTGTGCCCGGGCGATTTTGCGGCTGTGAAGCGTCAAATTGATATTTTGGGTGAAGGCTTTACGGCAGATGACTTTTTGACGCAGCTGGAAGCGGAGCATCGTATCAAGCCTGAAGTGCGTGAGGCGCGAAATATGGGTTTTTTGCAGTGATGCCGGTCAAATCACGACACGCAGCACTTCTTCACCATAGGCTTCCAGCTTTTTGGTGCCAATGCCGCTGATGCCCTCTAGGTCGTTCAAGCACTGCGGGTCGCGCTCGGCAATAGCCAAGAGGGTGGCATCGTGAAAAATGACATAGGCGGGCAGGTTGTGTTCGCGCGCCACCTCAGCCCGCCATGCTTTGAGCGCGCAGAAGCGTTGCTCACCTGCGGCGCTGAGGTTGGCGTGTGATGTTTTGGCCGCGGTGCTGGCGGCGCGTTTTGATTTGCCGCTCTTGGCCGAACCTGCGCTGGTGGATTCGCGCAGCATGACCTTGATGTCGCCTTTCAAGACGGCGCGCGAAGCCTCGTTCAGCTGCAAGGTGTTGAAGGCCGCGGCATTGATGTTCAACGCGCCGATGGCAATGAGTTGCCGCAGCACGCTACGCAGCTGTATCTCACTCAATGTTGCGCCAATCCCAAAGGTGCTGATGGCTTCATGTCCAAATTGCGTCACTTTTTCGGTCTTTTTTCCGCGCAAGATGTCCATGATGTGGCCTGCGCCAAAGCTGATGCCGCTGTGTTGCTGCACGCGGTAGATGGTGCTGAGCAGTTTGCGTGCGGCTTCAGTGCCATCCCATAGTTCAGGCGGTTGCAGACAGTTGTCACAGTTGCCGCACACATACTTGCCTAGGGGGTTGAGGACGAGTGCTTCACCAAAATAAGACAATAAGCGGCCACGTCGGCAATCCGGGTTTTCAGCCAAAGTCAACAACGCATCAAGCTTGCCGCGCATGATGTGTTTGAAGTCCTCACCTGCGGGACTTTCGTCAATCATGCGGCGCTGGTTCACCACGTCCTGCAAGCCGTAGCTCATCCACGCATTGGCGGGCGCGCCATCACGGCCTGCACGGCCTGTTTCCTGGTAGTAGGCCTCGATGTTTTTGGGCATGTCCAAATGCGCCACGAAGCGCACATCGGGCTTGTCGATGCCCATGCCAAAGGCGATGGTCGCCACCATGACCAAACCGTCTTCACGTAAAAACCGGTCTTGGTTGGATTGACGAACAGCGACGTCCAAGCCTGCGTGGTAGGGCAACGCGCTGATACCCTGGTCGCACAGTGTTTGCGCGATATCTTCAACTTTTTTGCGGGATTGACAATACACAATGCCAGCGTCACCCTCGTGCTCGTTTTGAATAAAACGCAGCAATTGCTGGGTGGGGTCTTTTTTCTCGACCAGGCGATAGCGGATATTCGGCCTGTCAAAACTGCTGATGAATGTCGCCGCGTTTTGTAACTGCAGGCGTTCAATCATGTCCTCGCGCGTCAACGCATCAGCTGTGGCTGTTAAGGCAACCCGTGGCACGCTGGCAAAGCGTTCGTGCAAAACGGTTAAGGCACGGTATTCTGGTCTGAAGTCATGCCCCCATTGGCTCACGCAATGCGCTTCGTCAATAGCAAACAGGCTGAGCAAACCGCGTTCATACAGAGAGTCAAGTTGCGCCAAAAAACGCGGGTTGGTTACACGTTCTGGTGCCGCATAAAGCATGGTCAATTGACCGGTGAGCAAACGCTTTTCCAGCGCGTTACTGGCTTCACCAGACAGGGTGGAGTTGAGGTAGGCCGCATCTACGCCCGCTTCCAGCAAGGCGCCGACTTGATCGTGCATGAGGGCGATCAAGGGCGAAATAACAATGGTCACGCCATGACCTGCTTCTTGCCTCGCTAGTGCCGGAATTTGATAGCACAAGGACTTACCGCCGCCTGTGGGCATCAAAACCAGCGCATCACCCCCTTGACTGACATGCGCGACGATGGCTTCTTGGGGGCCTCGAAACTGGGTGTAACCAAAAACGTCGTGGAGTAATTTGCGGTGCAGGTTGGGCATTAAGTGCTTGTCATCAAATGATATTTTATGGATTTCTGCCAAGAATCAGCTATATCAGTGACGACATAAGCTTCAATTATTGCCGCTTTCCGCTCTGGCTCGCCAAAGACTTTCTACAATGTAAGTCTTATGAAACCAATTATTTATACCCGTGGCCAGCAGTTGCCTGAAATTTTAGCCAAGCGTATTGCCATTTTGGATGGTGCGATGGGCACCATGATTCAGCGTTTCAAGCTCAATGAGGCGCAGTACCGTGGTGAACGGTTTGCCAATTTCCACAAAGATGTGAAGGGTAACAACGAGCTTTTGTCGCTGACAAGGCCCGATGTGATTGCCGATATCCATGAAAAATACCTGGCGGCAGGTGCCGATCTGATCGAAACCAATACGTTTGGTGCAACCACAGTCGCGCAAGAGGATTACGACATGGCCGATCTGGCGCGTGAGATGAACGTGCAGTCCGCCAAAATTGCACGCGCAGCCTGCGATAAATATGCAACGGTTGATCGGCCGCGTTTTGTCGCCGGTGCCCTTGGACCGACACCTAAAACCGCCAGTATCAGCCCCGACGTGAACGACCCGGGTGCACGGAATGTGACTTTTGAACAATTGCGGGCCGCTTATTACGAGCAAGTTGAAGCGCTGGTAGAGGGTGGTAGCGATGTGCTCTTGGTGGAAACCATTTTTGACACGCTGAATGCCAAGGCCGCACTGTTTGCGATTGACGAGTATTTTGAGAACTCGGGTGAGCGTTTGCCGCTCATCATCAGCGGCACGGTTACTGACGCATCTGGACGTATTTTGAGCGGCCAGACGGTAACGGCTTTTTGGCACAGCGTGCGCCATGCGCGGCCTTTGGCGGTGGGTTTAAATTGTGCTTTGGGCGCTGCCTTGATGCGTCCGTACGTGCAGGAGCTGCATCGTGTGGCGCCTGATACGTACATCAGCTGCTATCCAAATGCCGGCTTGCCTAATCCGATGAGTGATACCGGGTTTGACGAAACGCCCGATGTGACGTCTCGCTTGGTTCGTGAATTTGCACAAGAGGGTTTGGTCAATATCGTGGGCGGATGCTGTGGTACCACGCCGGATCATATTCATGCCATTCAACAATCTGTGCAAGCGACGCCAGCACGCGTATTGAAAAATGCCTATTTCCACGCTGACGCGACTGTTTAAGTGCTCTATTTTTACCGTATTGTGCTGTTTGATGTGGTATTCAGGGATTCTCAAGACTGTCGTCAGGGCTACAATCCAATAAAGTACAACAATCAGCTGTCATCTCAGTGATGCGGATGGCGGCGCAGACGGAGACAATTCTTATGCTTCCTCAGGCAACAAAAAACCTCGATCAAAAACGCGACGAATTACGTCTGGCAGCACTCGAATACCATGAATTTCCTGTGCCCGGAAAAATCTCTATCGCGGCTACCAAGCAAATGGTTAACCAGCATGATTTGGCGCTGGCCTACTCGCCAGGCGTTGCATTTCCTTGTGAAGAAATTGTCAAAGACCCGAACAATGCTTTCAAGTACACCGCCCGTGGAAATTTGGTTGCGGTTATTACCAACGGTACGGCTGTTCTGGGATTGGGCGATATCGGTCCGCTGGCATCGAAACCGGTGATGGAAGGCAAGGGCGTTTTGTTTAAAAAATTCGCTGGCATCGATGTTTTCGACATCGAAATCGACGAAAAACAGGATTTAGACAAGCTCGTAGACATCATTGCGTCGCTTGAGCCCACTTTCGGCGGCATCAATCTGGAAGATATCAAAGCGCCAGACTGTTTTTATGTCGAACGTAAGCTGCGTGAGCGCATGAAAATCCCAGTTTTTCATGATGACCAGCATGGTACGGCGATTTGCGTAGGCGCGGCCATTTTGAATGGCCTCAAAGTGGTGGGCAAAGATCTCGCTAAAGTGAAGTTGGTCACCTCTGGCGCAGGTGCAGCGGCCTTGGCATGTCTTGGCTTGCTGGTTAAATTGGGTATTCCGCGTGAAAACATCTTTGTCACCGATTTGGCTGGCGTGGTCTACGAAGGCCGCACCGAGTTGATGGATGAAGACAAGATCGGCTACGCCCAAAAAACCTCAGCTCGGACATTGAACGACGTGATCGAAGGAGCTGATGTCTTTTTGGGCTTGTCTGCTGGGGGCGTACTCAAGCAGGATATGGTGAAAAAAATGGCGGCAAAGCCGTTGATTTTTGCACTGGCCAACCCCAACCCTGAAATCACGCCGGAAGATGTCAGTGCGGTGCGCGACGATGCCATCATTGCCACCGGGCGAAGCGATTACCCCAATCAGGTGAACAATGTTTTGTGCTTCCCCTACATTTTTCGAGGTGCTTTGGATGCAGGCGCGTCCACCATCACCATAGAAATGGAGATCGCGGCGGTACATGCCATTGCAGAATTGGCGCAAGCGGAGCAAAGCGAAGTAGTTGCTGCTGCCTACGTCGGTGAAAAGCTTGTTTTTGGCCCAGAGTATTTGATTCCCAAACCGTTTGACCCCCGCCTGATGATGAAAATCGCGCCGGCTGTTGCGCAAGCCGCGGCAGATTCGGGTGTGGCTTTGCGTCCCATCAAAGACATGGAGGCATACAAAGAGAAGCTACAGGCGTTTGTCTATGCTTCGGGGACAACCATGAAGCCGATTTTCATGGCGGCGAAAAACGCAGCCAACAAGCGTGTTGCTTATGCGGAAGGTGAAGAAGAGCGCGTACTGCGTGCCTGTCAAATTGTGGTGGATGAAGGACTCGCACGTCCCACCTTGATCGGCCGTCCCGCCGTCATTGCACAGCGCATTAAAAAGTTTGGCTTGCGTCTTAAAGAAGAGCTGGATTACGACGTTGTCAATGTCGAGCAAGATCATCGCTACCGCGATTTTTGGCAGACCTATCACAAAATGACCGAGCGTCAGGGCGTGACGGTGCAAATGGCAAAAATTGAAATGCGTCGCCGCTTGACACTGATTGGTGCGATGTTACTTCACAAAGGTGATGTCGATGGCATGATTTGCGGCACTTGGGGCAACACAGCCTTGCATTTGCAATACGTCGATCAAGTGATTGGCAAGCGCGTAGGTGGCAGTCCAAGCACACCTCAAGATGTTCAAGTCTATGCCTGTATGAATGGCTTGATGCTGCCCAACCGCCAGTTGTTTCTGGTCGATACGCATGTAAATTATGATCCAACGCCCGAAGAACTGTGTGAAATCACAGTCATGGCGGCGGAGGAGATGATGCGATTCGGTATCAAACCGAATGTTGCCCTGCTCAGTCACTCAAACTTTGGCAGCAGTAATTTGCCAACAGCGATAAAAATGAGAAAAACGCTGGAATTGCTTAGGACAGAGGCACCTTGGCTAAAAGTTGATGGCGAGATGCATGGCGATGTCGCACTTGATGAGCATATGCGGGCTGCCGTTTTACCGAACAGCACCTTGGTGGGCGAAGCTAATTTATTGGTTTTTCCCAACATTGATTCAGCCAATATTGCATATAACTTGTTGAAAACAGCCGCAGGTGGGAATATAGCTATTGGCCCCGTGTTGTTGGGTGCAAACAAGCCTGTTCATATTTTGACGGCTAGTGCGACCGTGCGACGCATTGTCAATATGACCGCGCTGACCGTGGCAGATGCAAATTTCAGCAGATAAATAGGCGACTTGATCGCGCATTGACTCTGGGGTTGTGAGGGACTTTTCTGCACCAAAGATGTGGATGCATAGCCCTATTCTGCAATCGCTGCTTGCGTTTCTTGCAGATTTGAACGACACTATCGCACTTGGGTGCTTTGGGGTTAACCCGAAGTAAATGCAAGTGTTTTAGTGAACGAATGGCGAACGATGCTTAGTCAGTGGTCAAAATGGCATGAATTCTGGAATATTGTGTCGCTAGATGGCTACAAACGCTGGTTGAATACTGGCTTTATTGTCATGTTGCTGTGCTTTTGCACCAGTCTGGTGCATAGTCGGACAGCTGTGCCAGAGGCAGTTTTAGGCACCATTTCGGTGGCTGAATTGCCAAAACAAGGCCAGCGTGTATACGCTTTGATTGCCAGTGGTGGGCCTTTTGACCATGACAAAGATGGTGTTGTCTTTGGCAACAGAGAACGGCAGTTACCAGCATACAAGCGCGGCTATTACCGTGAATACACTGTAAAAACCAGTGGTCTGCGAAGTCGCGGGGCCAAGCGCATTGTTTGTGGAGGCCTTCGAGTTCAGAGCCCGGATGATTGCTATTACACCGAGGATCATTATGCGAGTTTTCGCAAAATAGTTCGCTAAGCGTGCGTAGCTTTTTGTAGTTACACAGGCTTTCAATCGCACTTGAACAAAGATATTGGGTTTTAACCCGAAAAACAATCTGCCCCGACCGATGAGGCTTGGGATTTTTTTGACTATAGAAAGAGGAGCGAGGATGGATATGCCACTTCGTACCATTAGAACTAATATTGTGCAGTCTATTCGTGCGTTTAGCGTGAATGAATTGCAATTGGCTGCGCAGCAGTTGAACCAACATTTTTTGTATGCCAATCTGGCCAATGCGCAGTCTAAACAAGACGTGCTCGATCTGATTGCCGCGCAGTTCACACTGCCATCACATTTTGGCAAGAATTTTGATGCACTCTATGACTGCATCACCGATCCGCTGCATAAGTCAGGCCCGCAGCCTGGTTTTATCGTGGTCCTCGAGCACATTCCTGCCAATGCCAAGTTTGACAAAGAAGCGCGTGAGCAGTTGTTAGATATTTTCCGTGATGCTGCAGATTATTGGGGGGACCGGAAGATACCTTTCCGATGCTTCTATTCTTTTCTGTAGCCCGTTCTGCGCAAAATAGCCAAGCAGAACGGGCGAACGAGGCAGAGGG
>JAYVJL010000139.1:0-17581 GCA_043769295.1 Polaromonas sp.
GCAGTGGATGGCGGCGCGCTGGTCGGCGGTTTCTTCAAAGCCAAAGTCGTTGGCAAAGGTTTCGTAGTCCTGCGGCGAGTAGCGGAAGGCGTGGCCTTCGCGGGCGGCGCGGCGGGCGTAGATGTTCAGCAGCTCGGCGGCAGAATCGCGGATCTGTTCGGCGGCTTTGCGCTTGGCTTTGTCCCATTGCGGCGAGCCGAGGCGGTGCAGCGGCGCTTCGTCGGCCGACACGCCGGTGTAGCGGCTGATGTGGTGCAGCTGGCTGACGGGGACGTACAGCGTGGCTTTGTCGGCGTATTCGAGGTGCAAAAATTCTTGCACGGTTGACGACAGCACGTTGGAGAAAGAACCGTCGGCCAGTTTGCTGGGGCCCAAGTCCAGGTTGATCAAACCCATGTAGCGGCCAATGCCGTGGGCGCTGTGCACGACAGGGTCGCCCACATTCAGCTCCGACAAATCCTTGATCAGCGCTTCAACGTCGCTGACCTGCTCCTGCTTTTTACGACGGCGGGTGACGGCGCCGGCGGCAAAGAGCTCGGTTTCGGTCACCAAGTCGATGCCTTCAGCCAGCCAACTGAAGCCGACGTTCAGACCCGAGGTGGCAATACCGAGTTTTTCAGTGCTGGTCTGAAAGTCTTCCAGGCTGTCAAAAGCGGGCAGCGTCAGGTGGCTGGCGCGCAGAAAATCGAGCAAGCTCTCGCGTCTGCCGTCAGATTCGGCCAGCAGCAACACGCGGTGTGGGGTGTTGGCGAGGTGGGTTTTCAACTTGGCCAGCGGGTCTTCGGCACCGCGTACCACGGACAAGTCGGGCAAACTGCCGAATTCGGGATAAGCAGATTCAATTTCCGTTTGGGCTGAGCTTGTCGAAGTCCCTCCCAACCCTTCGACAGGCTCAGGGCGAACGGAAATGGTTTTTATTGCCAGCTGCGCAAAGTCGTTGGCCCGGGCATAGAACTGCTCGGCACTTAGAAACAGGGTTTCAGGCGGCAGCGCGGGGCGATCCGGGTCGCCTTGCACCAGCCGGTAGCGGTCTTTGGTGTCTTGCCAAAAGCGCTGAAAAGCGGGTTCTAAATCGCCGTGCAGGACAACCGTTGCAGCGCCGGCTTTGTCGGTGTCGTTGCCTTGACCAGATAAGTAATCAAATACCGTCGCTGTTTCTTCAAAAAACAGCGGCAAATAATACTCAATACCGGCCGTCGCCACGCCATTGCCGATGTCTTTGTAGACGCGGCTTTTGGTGGGGTCGCCTTCGACCAGCTCACGCCAGCGGCTCCTGAACTTGGTGCGCGCCTCGTTGTCCATCGGAAACTCGCGTCCGGGTAGCAAGCGCACCTCGGGCACGGGGTACAAACTGCGCTGGGTGTCGGGGTCAAAAGTGCGGATGCTGTCGATCTCGTCATCAAACAGGTCGACGCGAAACGGCACCAGCGAACCCATGGGAAACAAATCAATCAGTCCGCCGCGCACGGCATATTCACCCGGGCTGACGACTTGGCTGACGTGGTTGTAGCCCGCCAGCGTCAGCTGCGCTTTGAGTTTGGCTTCATCGAGCTTTTGTTTGACCTTGAAGGCAAAGGTGTAACCGGCTAGAAAGCTGGGCGGCGCGAGCCGATACAGTGCGGTAGTAGCGGGGACGATGACGACATCGGCACCGTTTTCTTTGTCACGTTGACTGATGCGCCACAAGGTCGCCAAGCGCTCGCTGATCAGGTCTTGGTGCGGCGAGAAGGCGTCATAAGGCAGGGTTTCCCAGTCGGGAAACAGGGTCAGGCGCACTTCTGGGGCGAAAAAGCCGATTTCATGCATCAATCGCTGGGCATCGACCGCATCCGAGGTGACGATGGCGGTCAGCCGCTGGGCGGCTTTGTCGCGTTGTGCCAGACGCGCCAACAACAGGGCATCGGCAGAGCCGGTTGGGCGGGGCAGGGTGTAGCGTTTGCCTAGGGAGAGCTTGGGTAAATCCATGAAACCTTAAAACTAATCGATCCAGCGGTGACTATGTGCAGCTTTGCATTTTAGAATAGCGGCCATGCCAACTGCACCCCAAGTTCAAAAGTCCCCAAAAATCTGGGCGCTCATTCCCTGCGGGGGCAGCGGGTCGCGTGCCGGAGCAGGCTCGCCCAAGCAATACCGCGTGATCGCCGGTAAACCCATGGTGATGCACACCCTGGCCGCTTTTGCTGCGGTAGCCAGCCTGAGCGGCGTGATCGTCGCCACTGCCAGCGACGATAGCGCTTTGAGCGACCTGTTTAACGATAATTTTTTCATAGCGGCTCAGGCAGGAAATACGCGGGCTGCTACTGTTTTTAATGGTTTAAATGCGCTTTTGGAGCATGGTGCCGCTTCCGCAGACTGGGTGTTGGTGCACGATGCAGTGCGCTGTCTGATCACCCCGGAGCAGATCAACACCTTGATTGCGGCCTGCAAGGACGACGATGTGGGTGGTTTGCTGGCGCTGCCCTTGCCAGACACCTTGAAAAGTGAACGCTCAGGCCGCGTGGCGGACACCCTGGAGCGGGACGACAAATGGCTCGCCCAGACGCCGCAAATGTTTCGTATTGGGGCGCTTTTGAACGCCCTGGATGTGGCGGGCGACCTGTCGAACGCCGCCAACGCCACGATCACCGATGAATCCAGCGCCATGGAACGTCTGGGCCATGCCCCCAAGCTGGTGCGCGGCAGTGCGCAAAACTTCAAAGTCACCTACCCGGAGGACTTTGCATTGGCTGAGGCGGTGCTGATGGCAAGAGCCTTCAAAAGCTGAGCCTGAAATTTCTACGAAGCTGAATACAGGGATATCGGTAATTGAAGCTTAAACACACTGCCCCGTAATAATTTTGATTGCAAAAGGATATCAGCTCCTTCGATGCGTGCAGTGAGTTGCTTGACGATAGCCAGGCCGAGGCCCAAGTTTTCATTTTTGATGTCGGAGTGATTTACTTTAAAAAATTCAATAAAAATCTGATCTTTCACCGCATGATCAATGCCAATTCCAGTATCCCAAACTTCAAAATTCACATGCGTTTTTGTTTTTCTAACGCCCACAAGCACGCCACCTGTTGATGTGTAACGGATAGCATTTGTGATGAAGTTACTCAAAATGCGTATCAAATACAAAGGTGCAATGGTGATAAAGCCCTGCAACGGTTTGAATCGTAAATGTAAATTCTTTGCAGTCGCTATGGGTTCAAAATGCAAAGCCAGATTTTGAAATGTTTCTGCAATGTTGATTTGTGTTTGTTCTACATGCATGTCATCCGAGTGCATTTTTTGAAAATCAAACAAGGTGTTGAACATGCCATTGATAGCGCTGCAGGACTGCGAGATCTTGGGCAGCAATACTTGTAAGCGGGATGGGTCGTCGGTCAGCATCTCGGTATAGATTTGCATCGCATAAACAGGTTGACGCAAATCATGTGCAGCAGCTGAGTAGAACTGCTGAATCACCGAGTTGGCGTCAACAAGTGCCAGTTGTTCCAGACGCAATTTTTCCTGGCTATCCCTCAAAAATTCAATCAACTGTAGTTTTGAATATTCAAAATCCAGCCGTTCTTTATGTACCAGATGAAACCGTTCACCCACTATTATCAGCAAATACCAGGTTAGAACAAGATAAAACGTCAAACTTAAAAATTGCGCAGTTGCTTGCGGATTGTTTTGGTTCAATGCCAAACGCAACAGCGCAGAAATGAATGCCAACAGGATGAGAATAGCTGTACCCCTATGCATGAGCTGGCGATTCACACTGGTGCGAGTGATGGCTAAAAACAGCAGGGCGTTCAAGATGACAATACAAACGACCCGAGGAAGATCGGGAAGCCACAGTTGAGATAAAAAACTAGATAGTCCCCAAGTCACACAAAGAACATACCACGCCGTTTTGTACCGCTGAGCGATATGTGTCATTTGATCGGTCATGACAACTGGCTGGGCGCCCAAAAAGGTGGAATAGGCATCAACCAAATGCCCTATCCAGAAGTACACGCCGAACATAAGAAACGTCCAGACCACAACCAGGGCAACTGGCGCGTGCAGAATAAGGAGAGCCGCCATACTCAATACAAATAGGGATGAGACAACTGGTGTTCTGGGCTGCAGCAGACTGCGATTAGATTCCAGCGCATACCATTGATCTTGGGTGGGCAGCTTGGTTTGTGTACCGTCGTTTATCATCATATATGGCTGATAGTTTAATTCAGGTGAACGTGGCAAGTCATCAATCCTTGGTACTGCGCATCACGGGCGTTTGAATACATCTTCAGCGGCACTCTGAATTTGAAAACACTGCCATGCGCGGCGCTGGAGCAAAAACGCTTGATGGTTTTATTGGCGTTGAGTGCCACTTGCCCTGTCGTGCCCCGACGCGATTGCATCAATAGGCGAATAGATTCACTTTTAATCCAAAGTGATTCGCTATTTTCTTGGCGGATTAAAGACGCGACTACAGCCATCGGAGGGGGAATTTGTGCAGCCAATGCTTGTTTGATACGGTGCAACCATTTCGACAGATGTTGGCTGTGACTTAACCGTTAAAATCAGCGGGTCAACAAATTTACCAGCGATTTTCTACCCTCGCATGCCATCTGATTTCTCTTTTTGCATGTAGCGCGACAACTCTTTCAAAACACCAGGCCCGCATTTTGAACCTGCACATCAGCACCTTTGAGGGCGGCAACGCACTCAGCCCGTTTCGTATCAACCAACTGCTGCCGCGTTTGCAGGCCGTCAACGACAAAATCAGCCACGTTTCAGCACGATTTGTCCATTTGGTAGCCTCTGAAGCCGTGCCTGATGCCGTTTTGACGGCCCGCTTGCAGTCTTTGTTGACCTATGGTGAGCCGGCAACCCTGGTCGATAAAGCCGCCAATACCGCCCAAATCATCGTTGCCCCGCGTCTTGGCACCGTTTCCCCATGGGCCTCCAAAGCCAGCGACATCGCCCACAACTGCGGTTTGGCTGTCAAACGCATCGAGCGCTTGACCGAATACGCCATCACCTTAAAGAACCCCTTGCTTGGAAAAGCCAGCCTCTCAGCCGATCAACTCCAAGCCGTCGCCGCACTCCTGCACGACCGCATGACCGAGTCTGTGCTGTTTGACCGCACCGCGAGTTTGGGCCTGTTTGCTGGTGTTGTTGCCGCGCCGATGGTACATGTGGATGTGCTGCAAGGTGGTCGGGCCGCCCTGGAAGCCGCGAATACCGAGTTCGGCCTGGCGTTGGCGGATGACGAGATGGATTACCTGGTCACCGCCTTCACCGGCTTGAAGCGCAACCCCACCGATGTCGAGTTGATGATGTTTGCACAGGCCAATTCCGAGCACTGCCGCCACAAAATCTTCAATGCCAACTTCATCATCGACGGCGTGGCCATGGACAAAAGCTTGTTTGGCATGATCCGCAACACCCATCAGCTGAATCCGCAGCACATGGTGGTGGCGTATTCGGATAATTCGTCGGTGATGGAAGGCAGCGTGGTCGAGCGCTTTTCGGCCAATTTCGTCAATTTTGCTGATTTAGAGGCTAAAAACGACTCTAGCCGGCGTATTGATTGCCTGACTAGCTATAAAACTAATAGTAAACTACAGCACGTTCTGATGAAGGTGGAAACCCACAACCACCCGACCGCGATTTCCCCATTTTCCGGTGCGGCGACGGGTGCCGGCGGTGAGATTCGGGACGAGGGCGCGACCGGGCGAGGCTCCAAACCCAAAGCGGGTTTGACGGGTTTTACCGTGTCGAAGATGCATTTCGATGGCGAAAACTCAAGTAATTCAACAAGTTACGCTAAATCGTATGGCAAGCCTGAACACATTGCCAGCTCGTTGCAGATCATGATCGAAGGCCCGCTGGGCGGCGCGGCGTTCAACAACGAGTTTGGCCGTCCCAACCTGTTGGGCTACTTTCGCGAGTATGAGCAGTCCGTCGTCAGCGACATCGACACCGTCCAGCGCGGCTACCACAAACCCATCATGATCGCCGGCGGTCTGGGCGTGATCGACAGCGATTTGACCCACAAAATCCTCTTCCCCGCGGGCAGTTTGTTGATCCAGCTGGGCGGCCCCGGTATGCGTATCGGCATGGGCGGTAGCGCGGCCAGCTCGATGGCGACCGGCTCCAACGCGGCGTCGCTGGACTTTGACTCGGTGCAGCGCGGCAACCCCGAAATCGAACGCCGGGCGCAAGAGGTCATCAACCAGTGCTGGCAAGCGGGTGCGAACAACCCCATCCTTGCCATTCACGACGTGGGCGCGGGCGGTTTGTCCAACGCTTTCCCCGAACTGGTCAACGACGCCGGCCGTGGTGCAAGGTTTGATTTGCGCTCCGTCCCGCTGGAAGAATCAGGCTTGGCACCCAAGGAAATCTGGTGCAACGAGAGCCAGGAACGCTACGTCATGGCGATTGCGCCAGAGTCTTTGGACGCGTTCAAGGCGATTTGTGAGCGTGAGCGTTGCCCGTTTTCCGTCGTGGGTGTCACCACTGACGAGAAACAACTTGTTTTAGCTGATTCAGGAAACGAGTCCCCAGTCAATATGCCCATGAACGTGCTTTTGGGCAAACCGCCGAAAATGACCAGAGACGTCAAAACCGTCAAACGTCAGATTCCCGCCCTCAATTTGACCGGTGTGGACCTGCAAAAAGCCGTCATTGACGTGCTGGCGCACCCGACCGTCGCCAGCAAGCGCTTCCTCATCACCATTGGTGACCGCACCGTGGGTGGTTTCACCCACCGCGACCCCATGGTCGGTCCGTGGCAAGTGCCGGTGGCAGATTGCGCCGTGACGCTGGCCGACTACCAAGGCTTTGCCGGCGAGGCCATGAGCATGGGCGAGCGCACACCGCTGGCCGCGCTGGACGCGCCTGCATCGGGGCGCATGGCGGTTGCAGAAGCAATTACCAACCTGCTGGCCGCACCGTTCGAGCTGTCCCGCGTCAAGCTGTCCGCCAACTGGATGGCGGCTTGCGGCGAAGCCGGTGAAGATGCCGCGCTGTATGAAACGGTGAAAGCCGTGGGTATGGCGCTGTGCCCGGCGCTGGGGATTTCGATTCCTGTGGGCAAAGATTCGCTATCTATGCGAACCACCTGGAAGGAAAAAAGCCCCTCTGGTAGCGCTGATACTGCTAAAAAGGTCACATCACCGGTCAGCCTGATCGTCACCGCCTTTGCAACTCTGGCCGACGTACGCGGCACCTTGACCCCGCAATTGGATGCGACTGAAGCCGATACAACCCTGATCTTGATCGATCTCGGCAAAGGCCAAAACCGCATGGCGGGTAGCATTTTGGCGCAGACGATCGACCAGTTTGGCGACCGCGTGCCGGATTTGGACGACGCCAAGGACTTGGTCAATTTGGTCAACGCCATCAACCAGTTACGCACGAATCGCCAGATTTTGGCCTACCACGACAAGAGCGATGGCGGCCTGCTGGCCTGCGTGGCCGAGATGGCGTTTGCGGGGCACGTGGGCGTGAGTTTGAATGTGGATATGTTGATTTTAGAAGGTGACGGCATCACGGATAGCCGCATGGAAGTGGGCGACAGCAAAAACTGGGCAGGGCAGGTTTCAGCACGTCGTGAGGAGTTGACGTTGAAGGCTTTGTTCAACGAAGAGTTGGGCGCGGTGATTCAGGTTCGCACCTCAGAGCGCAACGCCATCATGGAAACCTTGCGTTCGCATGGCTTGAGCAAATTCAGCCATTTCATCGGCAAAACACGACCAAATTCATCTGAAATCGACGCTGGCAAAGGTCAACTCCAGGTCTGGCGCGACGCCAAAGCCGTGTTCAGCGCACCGCTGCATGACTTGCACCAGGTGTGGGACAACGTGAGCTGGAAAATCGCCAAACTGCGCGACAACCCGGACTGCGCGGACAGTGAGCATGTAGCGGCCGGTTTGCCTGCTGATCCGGGTCTGCATGTGCTGTTGAACGATAAAATGGCAACAAATATGACTATAGCCGGCGAATTATATGCTTATACAGCTATTAATAATGTAGCAAATCCTGCATTGAATTTGACCCGCCCTAAAGTCGCCATCCTGCGCGAGCAGGGCGTCAACTCGCATGTCGAGATGGCGTATTGCTTCACCGAAGCCGGTTTTGACGCCTTTGACGTCCACATGACCGACCTGCAAACCGGCAGGGCGAACCTGAAAGACTTTGTCGGCATTGTGGCCTGCGGCGGCTTCAGCTATGGCGACACGCTGGGTGCGGGCATCGGCTGGGCGCGATCCATCACGTTTAACTCGGTGTTGTCCGACCAGTTTCAGGCCTTCTTTGCCCGGCCTGACACCTTCGGTTTGGGTGTCTGCAACGGTTGCCAGATGTTTGCCGAGCTGGCGCAAATCATCCCAGGTAGCGAGCACTGGCCGCGTTTCACCACGAACCAGAGCGAGCGTTTTGAGGCGCGGTTGAGCATGGTCGAGATTTTGGAATCGCCCAGCCTGTTCTTCGCAGGCATGGCCGGTACAAGGTTGCCGATTGCCGTGGCGCACGGTGAAGGCTTTGCCAATTTCGACCCCGTGATAACTGGAAGAGGTATAGCCGGTCGCGGCAACTTGGAATCCGTCATCCAAGCCATGCGCTTCACCGACAACTTTGGCGCAGCGACGGCGGTTTACCCCTTCAACCCCAACGGCAGCCCCGGCGGTTTGACCGCAGTCACCACCCAGGACGGTCGCTTCACGGCTATGATGCCGCACCCCGAGCGTGTCTTTCGCAACATCCAGATGAGCTGGACGAGCCTCGATTCAAGCGCCCACAGCCCGTGGTTGCAGCTGTGGCATAACGCACGGAAGTGGGTGGGGTGAATAATTTGTGACATAAAAAAACCAGCCTCGGCTGGTTTTTTGCCATCTGGGAGCAGGTTTTAACCCTTTCTGTTTAGATTGAGCGTTAATTTGAGAACGCCCGCGTTTTTAACTGTCACGTGCACATCATCCGTCATTTTGTCCTGAATCAGCCGCTCCAGCGTCTCAACATGCGGTAAAACGGTGCCGAAAAAAAGGGGTGCATCTCCTTTGGCGATCAGAATCGTGGGGAAGTTCTCCACCTCAATCGGGTCGATCAAGTCCGCCTCGTCCTCCACATCCACCCACAAAAACCGCACGTTGGGAAACTTGCGGGCGAGTGAATCGAACAAGGGTTTGTACTCGCGGCACGCGCCGCACCAATCGGCACACAGGCAGGCAACCAACAAAGGTGGACTTTGTGTTGGAAGGGTTTGAGCGTGGGAGGTCAAGATGTTATTTTGCTATAAATAAAATAGCAGTTTAAGCAATAAATACGCCGGCTAGAGTCATATTTAATGCCTAAAATCGATAAAACAGCCAGAAAATGACTTGGAATGGCTTAAATCTGATCCGCCGTCACGCCCACGCCCTGGCTGTAACCGCCATCGACGTACATGATCTCCGAAGTGATGCCGCTGGACAAATCGCTCAGCAAGAAGGCGGCGGCGTTGCCGACTTCGTCGATCGTCACGTTGCGGCGGATGGGTGATGCACCTGCCACGGTGCTCAGCAGTTTGCCGAAGTCTTTGATGCCGCTGGCGGCCAGGGTTTTGATCGGGCCGGCGCTGATGCCGTTGGCGCGCATGCCCCGTCCATCTGGTAATCGGCCAATGGCTTCCGAGAGGTAGCGCACGGACGCTTCCAGCGACGCTTTGGCCAAACCCATGGTGTTGTAGTTGGGCACGGCGCGATCTGCGCCCAAGTAGGACAGCGTCAACACGGCTGATTTGTCGCGCAAGTGTGGCAGCAAGGCTTTGGCCATGGCGGGGAAGCTGTAGGCGCTGATGTCGTGGGCGATGCGGTAGTTTTCACGGGTCAAACCATCCAGAAAGTTGCCTTCCAGCGCTTCTTTGGGCGCAAAACCGATGCTGTGGACAAAGCCGTCAAACTGTGGCCAAGCTGCAGAAGGACTGGCGGACAGGTCGGTCACGAGCCTGGCGATGGACTCGTCGCTGCCGACGTCGCAGTCAAAAATCAGCTTCGAATCAAATTCGGCGGCAAAGCCGGTGATACGGTCTTTAAAACGCTCACCCACGTAGCTAAAAGCCAACTCGGCACCTTCGCGGTGGCAGGCTTTGGCGATGCCATAGGCGATGGAGCGGTTGCTCAGGACGCCGGTGATCAACAATTTTTTGCCGGATAAAAAGCCCATGGTCGTGTCTCTCTTGTGTAAAAAAGTAAATAAGCGGAAAGTGCTTCTAAGATAGTGCAGAATTGTCGCTGAAAATACCGTAGAAATTAAACGCAAGGATCAAAGTGGAAAAACGATCAGCAAAGCGACCCAGTTCAAACCTCAATGCAGCCCACGCGCTCAGTCTGTGCCTGAGTGTAGCTTTGCTGGCGGGCTGTGCGAGCCGCATGACGGGTGTTGCGCCAAGATCATCAGTCGTTGTCGGTCCTACCGTTTCTACCCCCATCCCTGTGGCTGCGGATGCCAGTTTGGACAAAAACGAGGTCATCATTGACAAGCCCAGTGCGCTCAAATCAGATACAGCCGGTTTGATGGCGCGTATCACGCCGCAGCAGCAAGCCCGCATCACCCAAGCAGTCAGAGACAGCAATACAGATGCCAAAGCGCAGTTGCTGATTGTGCAAGCCGCGCCCAAAATGCGGAGCTTTATCGAGCGTTTGTCCTGCATCCGCCAGTACAACGACGGCGGCACGGCGGCTTTGCAGGACTTGGCAGCGCCGGGAGTGTCGTTTAAATTCTTCGTGCCACCGATGCACGGCACCAAAAACCACGGCAAAGCGACCTGTTTGACGGTTACCAGCGTCATCATCAAACCGGCCAGTACCCAAGTCAAGGCAGGCGGTGTTGCAGCGCAGGATGCCTTGCAGATCAAGGTGTCGTACTTGGCGGAAGACACTGGCGAGACGACCACCAGCAACCACGAAATCAACAAGAATATCAAAGGGGTTTGGTGGTTTACACGGTAAACAACTTTTGTAAAGGCCTGGGAACCGTCGTGCTGGCAGTGGCATTGGCTGCTTCCGCTACATCGATTTGGGCGGCACATGGTCTGGGTATGGGGTATGAGCCCAAATATCCAGCCAATTTTCAGCACTTTGACTATGTGAACGCCAACGCCCCCAAGGGTGGCACGTTGGTGTTGCAGGGCCGTGGCAGCAGTTTTGATAAGCTCAACCCCTTCACTGTGAAGGGATCGGTGGCTGATGGCATGGGCTACAACTATGGCAACGTCTTTTCAGAATACAGCCTGATTTTTGACTCGCTGGTCACGCCCGCAGAAGACGAGCCCTTCTCGGCCTATGGCTTGCTGGCAGAAGACATTCAGCTGGCGGCCGACAAACTGAGTGTCACCTTCCGCCTGAACCCCAAAGCCAAATTTGCCGATGGCACGCCCGTGCTGGCGCAGGATGTGAAGCATTCCTTTGACACCATGCGCAGCAAGCTGGCCACGCCCACATTTCGCGCCTACTGGGTGGACATCAAGGAAGCGGTGGTGGTGAACGACCGGGAAATCCGCTTTGATTTTTTGCGTCAAAACTCCGAGTTGCACATGGTTGTCGGCCAGTTTCCTGTGTTTTCTCGTGCTTGGGGCGCTGGCAAAGCGCTGGATAAGTTGGTCACAGAAGCACCGATTTCTAGCGGGCCGTACTCGGTGAGCAAGGTCGATTTTGGCAAAAACATCACCTACAAGCGTCGTGCGGATTATTGGGCCAAAGATTTGCCAGTGCGCAAGGGCATGTTCAATTTTGATGAAGTGCGCTATGAGTATTTCCGCGACCCCACCGCTGCCATTGAAACCTTCAAAGCCGGCGGTTTGGATGCGTTTGACGAGTCCTCCATCAAAGACTGGATGCGCAAATACACGGGTAGAAAGTTTGATTCTGGCGAGTTGGTGAAGTCTGAAATCCCGCACCGCCGTGGCGCGCCTTTGACTGGGTATGTGTTTAATCTTCGGCAAGAGCGTTTCCAGGACAAACGGGTGCGGCAGGCCTTGGCATTGGCGTATGATTTTGATTGGCTGAACCTGCGCATCAACTACGGGCGTAAAGGTCAAACCCAGAGTGCTTTTCAAAACAACGACGATTTGATGGCCAAAAACAGCATCGATGCCGATGAACAAGCCTTTGTCGATGCCTTGAAGTCCAAAGCCACCTATCTTGAAAAAACACTAGGCGAGCTGCCAAAACCCATCAAAACCGGTGCGCAGCCCGAAGGTATTCGAAAAAATCTTGTATTGGCGACCAAGCTGTTGAACGACGCAGGCTGGGTCTTCAAAGACGGCGCTCTGCGCAATGCCAAGGGCGAGGCTTTTGTGCTGCAGATGAACATGGCTGATCGTTCTGGAGAAGCGGTGATGCTGCCTTTTGCCCACAATTTAAGCAAGCTGGGCATTGAATTAAAGTTGCGCGTTTTTGATACTTCTGTTTTGCAAGAAAAGAAAAACAAGTTTGAGTTTGATTTGATAGCCGACCATATTGCCGGGTCCACCAGCCCAGGCAATGAGCTGTATGACGACCTGCATTCAAAGTCAGCCAATGTCAAAGGGACGCGTAATTTGTCGGGCATTCAAGATGCCGTGATCGACGAGATGATCGACAACATCGTCAAAGCCAGCGACAGAAAAGTGCTGGCCGCAGGCGCACGGGCGCTGGACCGCTACATCCTGCACCAGCAGTATTCCATACCCCTGTCGTACAGCAAAGAATGGTACATCGCGCATAAAAGCCACCTGCAGCGGCCAAAAGATTTCCCGCAGCGCATGTTGCCGGACTCGTGGTTGCTGACCATGTGGTGGTCCAAGCTGAAGCCCTGATTCAAAACCATGCAGACTTAAAAAAACCATGTTTTCCTACGTCTTACGCCGTTTATTGCTGATGATCCCAACCTTGTTGGGCGTTCTGCTGCTGAATTTTGCGGTGATTCAATTCGTGCCGGGCGGGCCTGTCGAGCAGATCGTGGCGCAGCTCAAGCAGGCCACGGATGAAAACTCACGCAATATCGGCAGCAGCAAGACTTTGGACGAAGAGCAATTGGGCGAACTCAAAAAACTTTATGGCTTTGACAAACCGCCGGTCGAACGCTTCGTCATCATGCTGAAGCAATATGCTACTTTTGATCTGGGCACCAGTTTTTTTCAAAACAAAGATGTCTGGAAACTCATCAAAGAAAAGCTACCGGTGTCCATCAGTCTGGGTTTGTGGACCTTTTTCATCAGTTATTTAATTTCCATTCCCTTGGGCATTGCCAAAGCGGTGCGGGCGGGGTCGGCCTTTGATTTTTTTACGACATTGATTGTTTTGTTCGGTTACGCGATTCCCGGCTTTGTGCTGGGCGTGGCCTTGTTGGTGGTCTTTGGAGGGCAGCTGCAGTGGTTTCCCTTGCGGGGATTGACCTCTCCGAATTGGGATACCTTAAGCTCGGGTGCCAAAGTGGTGGATTATTTGTGGCACATTGCCTTGCCAATCACTGCGATGGTGTTGGGCAGTTTTGCCGTGACTACCATGTTGACGAAAAACGCCTTTTTGGAAGAAATCCGCAAGCAATACGTCATCACGGCGCGAGCCAAGGGTTTGTCGGAACGGCAAGTGCTCTACAAACATGTGTTCCGCAATGCGCTGATCCCCATCGTCACGGGCTTTCCAGCCGCGTTCATAGGCGCTTTTTTCACCGGCGCACTTTTGATTGAGACGCTGTTTTCGCTGGATGGGCTGGGTTTGCTGAGTTATGAGAGCGTGGTTCGGCGCGATTACCCGGTCGTGCTGGGCACCCTGTATTTGTTTACGCTGATCGGTTTGATGACAAAACTCATCTCTGATCTTTGCTATGTATGGGTGGATCCGCGTGTCAAATTCGACTAAATCTGCTATCTCCCCATCTCCCGGACACCGCGCTTGGCAGCGGTTTAAACGCAATCGCCTCGGGTTTTACAGCCTGCTGGTATTTTGCAGCTTGGTGATCTTGAGTTTGTGTGCCGAGGTGTTGTCCAACGACAAACCCTTGGTCGTGCATTACAAGGATGCCAAGTCTGATGGCTACTACTTCCCACTGGTCAAAGATTACCCCGAGAAGCTATTTGGTGGCGATTTTGAGACGCCGACGGATTATCTTGACCCTTTTATCCAAGACAAACTTTCCAAAAACGGCAATTGGGCTATTTACCCGATCAACCGTTATGGCGCGCAAACGCTGAATTACGTCAGCCCAGCGCCCAACCCAGCGGCGCCTTCGTCAGACAACTGGCTGGGAACGGATGAAAAAGGCCGCGATTTACTGGCCCAATTGATCTACGGCTTTCGTGTCAGTGTGCTGTTTGCGTTGGCGCTGACCGTGATTGGCGTCGTTTTGGGCATCATTACCGGCGCTATTCAGGGCTTTTATGGTGGCAAGCTGGACTTGGGTTTCCAGCGTTTCATCGAGATTTGGGGCGCCATGCCCGAGCTATATTTGCTGATTATTTTCAGTGCGGTGTTTTCACCGAGTTTGGCATTGCTCCTGATTTTGCTCAGTTTATTTGGCTGGATGGGTTTGTCGGACTATGTGCGTGCCGAGTTTTTGCGCAACCGGCAGATGGACTACGTGCGTGCAGCGCGGGCGCTGGGTGTGGGCGACTGGCACATTATCACCCGCCACGTGCTGCCCAACAGCATGACGCCGGTGGTGACGTTTTTGCCGTTTCGCATGAGTGGTGCGATTTTGGCGCTCACTTCGCTGGATTTTCTGGGTTTGGGCGTTCCACCCGGCACGCCGTCTTTGGGCGAACTGCTGGCGCAGGGTAAAAACAACATCGACGCATGGTGGATTTCGCTGTCGACGTTTGGGGTTTTGGTGGTGACCTTGCTGCTGTTGACGTTCATGGGGGATGCTTTACGGGACGCGCTGGATCCCCGAAAGGCAGACAAATGAATCTGCTCGATGTCATTAACCTGACCGTCTCTTTTGGTGGCAAGTCCGTGGTTCACGGCATCAGTTTCAGCATTCAGGCGGGTGAAAAGGTCGCGCTGGTGGGTGAGTCCGGCTCTGGCAAGACGGTGACAGCCTTGAGTTTGCTGCGATTGGTGATGAATGCGCAGCTCAGCGGCCAAGCGACTTTTACGTCGTCTGCGTCGCATGACACGGTTGATTTACTGGCCATTCCCGAGCAGCAGATGCGCGGCATGCGTGGCCAGGACATCGCCATGATCTTCCAGGAGCCCATGACGGCGCTGAACCCCTTGTTTACCGTGGGCGACCAGATCGCCGAAGTTTTACAGCTAAAACAGGGTATAGCCGGCGTAAAACTTGCTCAAGCAGCTATTGATTTAATAGCAAAAACAGGCATCACCGAACCTGAACGGCGCGCCAAATCGTACCCGCACCAGCTCAGCGGCGGGCAGCGGCAGCGCGCCATGATCGCGATGGCGCTGGCTTGCCAGCCGAAATTGCTGCTGGCGGACGAACCGACGACGGCTTTGGATGTGAGCCTGCGCGCTCAAATTTTGGACTTGCTGACCGATTTGCAGCAGCAAAACGGCATGGCTGTGTTGCTGATCACCCATGATTTGAATCTGGTGCGCAAGTTTGCCGACCGGGTCATCGTCATGGAAAACGGCCATATCGTGGAGCAGGGCGCTGTAGCCACTGTGTTTGCCAACCCGCAGCACGCCTACACCCGCAAATTGATCGACAGCAAACCGGTGCGGGACGTACAGGAGTCGCCGTCGCTCACGGTTGGCGCTTTAGGGCAAAAAAATATTGCGAATGCTAAAAACCTGCAGGTGAGCTACCCCGTGTCTTTGCCTGGCATGCGTGGGTGGTTTAAAAAAGGGGCCTTTGTTGCCGTCAAAGACACGAGTTTTGACATTGCATCAGGCCAAACGCTTGGGGTGATTGGCGAATCTGGTTCTGGGAAATCGACTTTGGCTCTTGCAACGTTGGGTTTATTACCGTTTACGGGCGAATTGCAGCTTGCAGGACAACGTTGGGGGCAGGGCAGAGCCAGCGATAAAGCCTTGCGCCACTGGGTGCAGGTGGTGTTTCAAGACCCGTTTTCATCTTTGTCGCCGCGAATGACGGTGGGTGACATCGTGGGTGAAGGCTTGCTCGTCCACGAGCCTGGGCTGAGCGCGGCACAGCGGCAAGCGCGTGTTTGGGCTTCGCTGGCGGAAGTGGGCTTGTCGGAAGCGCAATTTCCGGGTTTGCTGGAGCGCTATCCGCATGAGTTTTCAGGCGGACAACGCCAGCGCCTGGCGATTGCGCGGGCGCTGATTGTGCAGCCGCAGCTGCTGGTGCTGGATGAACCGACGAGCGCGCTGGATGTCACCATCCAAAAGCAGCTGCTGCAATTGTTGCAAAAACTGCAACGGGAGCGTGGTTTGAGTTATTTGCTGATCACCCACGATGTGGACGTCATTCGGGCGATGGCGCACCATGTGCTGGTGATGCGCGATGGCGACATCCTGGAGTCGGGACCATTGCAGCAGGTTCTGGATGCGCCACAGCATGCTTACACGGCGATGCTGATGGCCGAAGCGTCATAGATAGCGTGCTAAATTAAGTCTTAAAAGGCTTTTTACGAGCAAAAAACCTTTCAACCGCATAAAAGCCCTGAGAAGAGCATGACTTTTCGTTGATTAATGGTTATAATTCCATACTTAGGGTTTTGCCTAGTTTGCTAAAAGTAATAATTTAGAAACTGACATTATCTAAAAAGACGATAAATACAAGGCGGTTTGGTGTTTCACTGGATTAGACCTTGTAACAAACGGGCGAATTTTATGCGCCCGTTTTTTTTGGGCGAATGAAACTGGCCCACAGTAGCAGGCAATTAAAAGTAACTGAATTTAAAAAGGTGATTGATTGGCAGCGCAGCAAGTGATTGAACAAATTGTGACCGGTTTCGGTTATGACCTGGTGGAGATTGAACGCTCCGCAGGTGGCTTGTTGCGTGTGACGATTGATTTCCCATGGGTGGCTGGTACAGCCAAGACCGATGAGCAGTTGATCAATGTGGAAGACTGCGAAAAAGTCACCCGTCAATTGCAGTTTGCCTTGGAGGTAGACGGTGCGGAATACAAGCGGCTTGAGGTGTCCTCGCCCGGTATTGACCGCCCCCTGCGAAATGATCAAGATTTTGAGCGTTTTATCGGTGAAGAGATTGACATCACCCTGCGCGAGCCTATTGGCTTGGCGGCTCAGGGGCAGGTCAACGCAACGCGCAAGAAGTTTCGCGGCACCCTGGAGCGTGCTGAATTTACAGATGAAGCCGCCAAGTTGGCCGGCGCACCTGTTTGGCAAATCGTCTGGAGCGATGCGCCAGCGCCCAAGCCGGGTGTTCGGGTGAGCAAAAAACGTTCGCCAGTACCGATGCAGGCTCTGGGTTTTAAATTGGAAGAATTGCGCGATGCGCGTTTGGCGCCCATTGTGAATTTCAAGGGCCGTAATGCAGGTGGTCAAGTCGTTGATCAGTCAGCGGCGTCTTCTGATGCATCAATGGATGCAGCACTGGATGAATAAGCGAACAAACAAGTTAATGCGTAAATTATTGAATCGTCAGTCAAAAGGTAATAGGAGAGTCATGGCATGAATCGCGAAATGTTGATGTTGGTAGAGGCCATCTCGCGCG
>JAYVJL010000140.1:0-5283 GCA_043769295.1 Polaromonas sp.
TGGTGAGTTCTGCATAGCAGGACTCTTGGACTTGACGGTCTCGACCTCGCGTCCTTGTCGAATTAACTGATTAATGGTTGGCACTGCAACATCCTAAAACTAAAAAACGTCCCTAAACGTTTGAAAATAAATACCTTGGGAACCTTGTTACAAGTTAGTAACACATTGCCCAGGCGCCGACTTGATGCCCTGGACGTGACCCAGACACCAGCCCGGTTGTGAGCCGAGCACTCCACTATGCATCCGCCCGACCTGATGCCAGACGAAAACGTAACCATCTCGGAAAATTCCGAAAAGCCTTCTATTGTAGCAGATTCTTGAATTTTCAGGAAGGGATTTACTTGTAAACTAGATGTAGATCTAGCTCGCGCGCTTTGGGATCGCGCTTTAAAATTACTGTACGCAAACTGAATCACTGATTTGTTGGGACAACGATTGCGTTCAAACTTGGGAAGCTGACCCTAACTATGCAGTTTGCATGCACAGCGGCCTCAGATCAACTCCGAGAATTGGCGCAACATCCATTAATCACTCCATTTTTCAATATAAATTTGATGCATGCTCCGCCAATGCTCAGTCCCATAAAGTCCATTGCTTTGGTGGGTCAAACTTATTGGCCAAGTACCCAACTGCAAACCCCGTAATTTTGCTGTCCGACAAAAATCCAAATCATAAAAATGAAAATCGAAGCGGGGATCGAAAAATACCGAGTTCTTAACCAAAGCCCTTCTTGACGCGGCGAAGAAAATGCCATCCATGAGCTCGCAACTCGCTGGAGCAGGTCCAAAATAACGGACTGGGCCACTGGGCGTTTGCGCCAAACCAACAGCGCCGCTCAGGTTTACGTCATCATCATATTTGAAACTCATGTCCACAAATATCCAAGTAGGTTGCTTTGTTACGCGTCGCCTATTGCCTACAATGCCAATCACATCGAAAGCCTTTAGCCCCTCGGTAACTCGCTCAGCAAGAAAGAAATCATCCAACCAAATATCATCATGTACGAAGACCAGGATGTCATCAGCCTCGGCTGCAACAATCTGAGCGTTATAAATCAACGGGAGTCCCAGTTTGTTTTCGTAGGTAATGCACGGGTTAATTCGCACATCAAATCCGAGACGTGCTAAAGACAAACCCAACGCAGATTTCTCCCAGAATTCGGCCTCTGAAAACTTGGTCGCACTAATGATATTGATCATTATGTCTATTGTAATGAAGTGATTAACTGCTCGGCCAAAACCCGAAGAATGCAAAAATCAAGGAAATTCACCTGCAAATTGCGCTTTCACGCCTTGTAGACGAATCCTTGCACCCAAAAATAGTACAAGTTTATTTTCTTGCCGTCAACTGAACATTAATATCAACAACGCCATTCCAATAGTGGTTCATAGCGAATGCTTTTTCTTCAGCTGATTTTTCATTGAAATCAGGGTGAACTATGTCACCATAACTAAAATCAAAATCGCATTTTGTTGGGTACGGAAAATGATCTAAGTGATTTTGCTTTCGCCAGCCACGGTTAAAATACAGAAAAGACTCCCATACTATCGGCGGCCATGTATGCGTTAAATCCTGTATAGAGCGGTTACTTCTAGCATGTGGACACATGATCATGAATTCTCCTCCTGGGGCCAAAATTCTCCAAGCCTCTTCCATGAAAGCGCCGCGAATGCTGCCAGGGACATGTTCGAAAAAATGGCTGCACCAAATTGCATCAACACTGTTATCTGGCCAAGGCCATGGGAAGGTGAATAAATCAACCGCAATATCTGCTTTTGTACCCACCGTTGTCACATCTACGCCCAAATAACCGGCACGAGGCGTGCTACCGCAACCAAGATCTAATCTAAGTCCCATAAGTTTCCTTAAAAGTTGAAATAATATACATGCAATTTATGCAACTAGAGTAATAGCAGTTAACTCTTCGCCTGACCATGTCTTGTGCGCCATCTGCTCATATGCACTTTCTAAGTGTGTCACAAACTCTTTTGTATTGAACAAGGGTACATTTAACCGATCTTTAATGAGATGCGTTTTCAATGCCAAAAGTTCTTGTGGATGCAGCGCGTAGTGTATCGCTCGTTCAATGTATTCATCGAAGGAATAAGTCAATAACTCAGGCAATTCAGCGGCCTTGACAATACTGCCCGACATTCGAGAGACCATAGTATTTCCAACCAATGCCAATAAGGGACAACCCGCCCACAAAGCGTCGCTGGCAGTGGTACCGCTTGTGTATGGAAAAACGTCCAGAAATAGATCCACCAACTGGTATTGTGCCAAATACTCGTTTACACCCACCCTTGGAGCGAAAACCAGTCGGCTCTCTTCTAATCCAGCAGCCACCCAAGTTGTTCGGACATTCTTCATGTAGGCGGGGTGCCCGTCTGTCAACCAAAGCACACTATCTGGAACTGCTTTTACAATCTTGACCCATGCTTCAAACATCTCAGGTTGAATTTTAAACGACTGGTTAAAGTCGGCAAAAACAAAACCATTGGCAGGTAAACCACATTTTTCACGTGTAAGAGTGGGTAAACTTTGCGGCCTGACTGTATCGTTAATTTGAAAGCAATGTGGCATGCGTACTAATTTTTCATCGTAATACTTATCCGCACCTTCTGGCGCAACGAAGTTATCTACTATGGTATAGTCGTAAAAAGTACTGCCCATGCTACCAATAAACCCAAGCCAATGCACTTGTACCGGTGCTGGCCGGTGCCCCATGACTTGTATTTTTGAATTTCTGGTATTGCCTGATAAATCCACCAAAATATCAACTTCGTCGCTACGTATCCGCTCAACCATACCTTGAACCGAACAACCATGTAAATTGACAAACTGCTCAACGCTGTTTTTTATGCGCTGGCGGACAGGATGTCCATCGTCTTCACCGTAGGAGTAAACTACAATTTCAAATTTTGATTTATCGTGCAGTTCAAATAGTGGCGCTGTTAAGTGGGCTACCGGATGGTTACGAAAATCAACAGAGTAATACCCCACCTTGATTCTCTTACGTTCGCGTCCCTTGCCGTTAGCCGCTGGATTTTTTACACCCAAGTTAACAAAAATCTCTTTAGCGTTGATGCGTGACCAGTCCAAGAACTTAGCGGGGTCGTCGTAATTGCTTAGTAAAATAAATGCATTAACAGATTGCTTGTTGCCGGGCCTGTCTAATAAATCTGCAACTTTCTTGCGCAATGCTACCACCCCATCCCAGCTGCAAATTTTATTTTTTTCACTAAGCAACAAGCCTGCTGCAGGAACGTGATTTGGATCGTATTCCAGTACTGTGGAATACTCAACTATTGCCTCATCTGCAAAGCCTTGAATACTTAAATTTGCCCCTAAGTTAGTTCGCGCCATAACATTGCCCGGATCCAAAACCAACAACTTTTGATAATTTACCATTGCTTTATCAAAGATTGCTTGATTGAATTGCATCACAGCCAGGTTATTTATTAACATGGTTTGTTCAGGCAATACCTCAATAGCCAATTGATATAAATCGGCCGCATCACTATAATTAGATCTGTATGTAGCTAATGCTTCGCATACCGCTAATAGTTGTACAACGCTCTCAGTTGTTGTAAAAAAAGCCCTCCGCGACTCATCACTTCCAATTCTCATTGCCTCTTTAAATGGGTCAATGGCTTTTTCAGCCTGCCCTAGCATATTGTAGGCATGTGAAAGCATGGTGAAAACTTCAAAATCACGCAATCCCACAGCACTCTCCAACATTGGAAGAGCCTCTTGCCATTTCTTTTGAACTACAAAAATTTTTGCTTTATTTTTAATGGTTGCTAAAGTTTGTGGCGCGAGAGCCAAGGCACGATCAAAAGAAATCAGCGCGTCCTCCAACTTTTGAGACTCCATTTGCACAGCACCCACCGCATTCCAGGCCGCTGCGGATTGTGGGTTCAACTTGACAGCGAGTTCACTGTAACGTGTAGCGTTTTTAAAATTGCCTTTTTGGCGATACACATTACTTAGATTGATGTGCGCCTCCAAGTAGTCAGGAACTGCCTTGATGGCACGCCTGAGATCTTGCTCGGCCTCCGTTAGGTATCCAAGTTCAAGGAAGATCATTCCCCGTGTATTAAGGAAAAAATGATGTGGTGAACTTGCAATCGCACGGTTGAGACAAGCTAGCGCTTCGTTAAAACGGCCCTGCCTGTATAACGCCTCTCCCATGAGATGAGAGGCATCAGCATAATCTGGTGCAAGTTTTAGCAAGTCCTGGTAAACCTGAATTGCTTGGGCGTAGTTCCCGACACGATGATGCGATAGTCCATCTTCAAGCAATTGCTCAGGAGTGGGCATATCACCCATAACTATAGGTTGCACAGACACAATTAATATTCCCACTATCTAATTCAAGAAAAAAACGCTAGGTGCAGTTAGCAGCCTAGCGTTACACACCTGCAATATACCGGAAGCTCCAACCAATTTTGGTAGCCTCACGGTAGTCTGTAGAGTTTACTTGAATGTATAACCAATTCCTACACCAATTGCTTTTGTCGAACCAGAGATACCAGCAGTGCCTTTTATGACCAATTCTTCAGAAATTCGTGAAGATAGGCCCACAGCCACCGCTGCTCTACCACCCGAGTAACCAACTCCGGCTCCAACAGTGGTTTCCCCTGGCGTTGATGACAACAGGAGTGGAATATTAACCGCCGCCGCCGCTATTGCACCTTGCTGGTTTGCCAAACGTTCGACATCTCGCAACTGACCCATATTTGCACCATCACTGGCGACTATGCCGTTGCCGACATTTTGAACACGGTTACCGCCCATATCTACCGATGCGCCAGGGCGTACCGCCAGACTATTGGTGATTGTTGCGTTGCCTGCGGTCATATTAGCGGAACTGACACTTGCAGCAGTCAAATTACTGATATTGGCATTTACAGCATTCAAATTGCCAATATTTGCATTTCCGGCCGTCAAGTTACTTGTCGTGATGTTGGTTGCAGTCAAAGTACCAATCGTACCAGCCACTGCCGCCAGGTTGCTGGTCGTCACGTTGGTCGCTGTCAAGGTGCCGATGGCGCCCGTGGTCGCGGTCAAGGTGCCGATGGAACCAGCCGCTGCCACCAGGTTACTGGTCGTGACGTTGGTTGCAGTCAAGGTGCCGATGGCGCCCGTGGTCGCGGTCAAGGTGCCGATGGAACCAGCCGCTGCCACCAGGTTGCTGGTCGTGACGTTGGTCGCGGTCAAGGTATTGATCGAACCGGACGAGGCTGCCAGGTTGCTGGTCGTGACGTTGGTCGCGGTCAA